>DMER01000193.1:440-5241 GCA_003451645.1 Alphaproteobacteria bacterium
CTCGGTGCGGAAGTCCTCGCGCCGGTCCGACCAGCGTAACCCGCCACGCGCCACCCGGCCGAAGCGCAGATGAACGCCCTCGATCTCCGGAGCATAGACGAAAATCTCAACCAGTGGCCGCGGCAGGGGCAGATCATCGATGCGGTGACTGTCGATCTTGAAGGCGAGGTTGGGCTTGGGCTTGCCATCGATGGTCTGAAACGCATTGGTGCGCAAGATCGACTGGATTACATTGCGATAGCGGCGGATGATGCGGTCGTCATCCAAACTAGGCACGGCAGCGAGCGCCGCCTCGATCTGTTCGTTGAGCCCCTCTTCCTCGGTTACGCGCTCTTCAAGGGCACCCTTGAAAGCCGGGCTGAGGCGCACATGATAGAGACGCGCCAAAAGGCTGACCAAGGCTGGCTGACGGGCCAAAGCCTCCTCAATCAGGGATTGGCTAAACGGGGCTGCCGCCTGGCGCAGATATTTCGCGATCGCCCTGACCATCACGATGTCGGACAAAGGCAACCCGGCCGACAGGACCAAGCGATTGAAGCCGTCGATTTCGGCCTCTCCGCGCAGGATGCTAACAACAGCTGCTTCCAGGAGCGATCCTTCGCGAGACTGGTCGAATGTGCTGCCAGGGCCTGTTGCCAGGCGGAAATGATAGAGGCTGATCGTTTCGCGCGCGCCCTGCCAACTCGGTGTCAGGGTATGACTGGTCTCCTTTTCGATCCGCAAGCCAAAGCTCTCAATCACCGGCACAATGTCGCTCAATGCAATGGTTGCGGCCTTGCGGTAGACCTTGAGCTGAAACTCTTGTGCCTGGTCTTGGACCGAGCGCGTCGCGTGGACCATAACCCCGCCAGGCTCATGGTCCGACAGCAGCATCTCAACGCGGCTGACGTCCTCCACAGCCTCCTCCACGGGGACGGTCTCGCGGTAGCCCTCGCTGAAAGCGTCGGCATAGCGGCCAAGAAGAGCGTCGGTATGCTCGTTCGCGTGGATCTGCGACAGCAGGCTATTGAAATCGTCCGCCCACAGACGCGCAGCTGCATCGAGCCTGGTTTGAAGGGCCGTTTCACTAAAGGCTGGGCGCTCGCCCCCATCCAAATCGATGATCAGATGAACCCGGGTGAGCTGGCCCTCTTCGCTTTGGGCGGACTGGGCAGAAATCTTGCCGCCGAACATGCGGGATAAGATGTCACCGAACTCGCGCGTCAGCCTGTTGCGAAACACGTCGGAGGGGACATAAATCAGTGCACTGACAAACCTGTCAAAGGTGTCAAACCGCAGGAAGGCTTTGGTTCGGGGACGGTTGCCCAAATATACGCGACCCATGGCGATGCGGAACAAATCGTCTTCGGCGATTTGGAAGAGCTCATCACGCGGGTAGGTCTCGATGACCTGCGCCAGGGCCTTGGCATCATGGCTTGACCGGGGCAAGTTGGCGCGTGCTTCGACACTCATCACTTTGCGGCGGATGAAGGGAATTTGATGGGCGCTCTCATTATAGGCGGCGGACGTGAAAAGGCCCACGAAGCGGCGCTCGCCCACAAGCGCGCCAGACGCATCAAAGCGCTTGATCCCAATATAGTCCTGAAGCACGCGGCGATGGACGGTGGAGCGGACATTCGCCTTGGTAATAATCAACGGCGAAGGCTGCATGAGGAAGCCGCGCACCTCCGGGGTCAGGGACACACGGTCGGCTCCGCGCCGGATCACACGGCGTTCGGGATCGCGCAACAGACCAAGGCCAGTTTCCTTCTGCGAGACAAGGCGGCCCTCGCCTTCTGATTCAAAGACGTAGTCGCGGCACCCCAAAAAGGTGAAGTGGTTGCTCTGAAGCCATTCCAAAAAAGTGAGGCTTTCCTCAACCTCCTCGGGCGGGGCAGCGCGGGGCCTGCGCATCCGCAATTCGGCCACTGATTCCGACAAGCGCATCAGCATCGCCTGCCAGTCATTGACCGCCACAGTTACATCCCTAAGAACGCGCGCAATTTCCGCCTCAATCTCCGCAGCTCTGCTTTCGGCGACAGGCGCGATGGCTATTGCGATCATGCTCTCAGCGGTGCCGGATGCGTCCTTGTCAGTGAGATAACCGATCGTGCGTCCAGCAGCGTCGCGCTTGGTCTTGATAATGGGGTGAAAGATCGCAAGAATGCGAATGCCCATCTCTTTCAGGGCGCCCACGATACTGTCCACCAGGAATGGGCGGTCGTCATTGATGGTGGCGAGAAGACTGGTTCCCAGTGTCCAGCCGTCCGTCATTGTCCCAGGGGTGAAGACGCGCAGGAAGGGCTCCCCAGGTGTCCTCATCAAACCTGCCGCCCGAAAATAGGCAGCCAGCGACTTCAAGGCTGACGGCGCGAACGCTGCCAAATCCTCTGGCGCAGCGCGCAAGAGGAACCGGTCCGCAAAGGCATCCAAATCATGGGGTTGTGAAACACTTGTCTCAGGCCGTTCAACTGGCATTGACATGGAGATTGCGTCCGACAGGGGGGTGCGCGCCGTATCACTGCGCATTCAGCGCCTTGGTATCAGGCCAATTGGCCGCGGTTGCAAGAGGTGCTAACGATGCTGCAGTGCGACACGCCAGTGACGGCGTTTTGGAGCGACGTTTTCGCATGAGCGAAGTCATCATCTTCGATACCGAATACACAGCCTGGGAGGGATCTCGCGAGCGCCGGTGGCGGGGACCAGGCGAGGTGCGGGAGATCGTGCAGATCGGTGCTGTCTCCTTGCGAGCCGAGAGCCTTGACGAAGCGGGACAGTTCGAGGTGCTCATGCGGCCCGAACGCAATCCAGTCCTTTCCAGTTATTTCACTGCCCTGACCGGGATCTCTCAGGCGGAGTTGCAACGCGCCGGCCGAAGCTTCAGCGATGGTGTGGCGCGGTTCCGCCAGTTTGTGGGGCCCAGGACCGCCTACTGTTATGGCGTGGACGACCAATTCATCGTCGATCAGGGATTGCGGCAAAACGCCGGGCACCCTTGGCCCAGTTTCTTTGCCCACAATATCGGCCGATGGTTTCACGCGACGGGCGTCAATGTGGCCGGCATCAATTCAGGCGCACTCGCGCAGCATGTGGGGGGCATGTTTGATGCGCCTGCGCATAACGCCCTCAATGATGCGCGCTCGATCGCCGAAGCCATTCGGGTGTTGGTGCGCCGTGGGGCGGCGAACCCCTTCACACATCACGATTGGCGCGCAGGATAGGCAAACCGGCGGTGCAACGGATAGCGGAACAGGGCGTCCTCAAGTTGCGGTCCGGCGCCGATGTTGTGAACGATAAGGGGCCTTTGGCCATCGCGTGATCTGAGCTCCGTCACAATCCCAATATGCGGAAGATTGCCGGGCAAGCGCCAGGTGACGATGTCGCCTGGGCGGTAGTCGGCCGGATTGCTGGAGACAGAGAGGCTCTGACCATGGCGCGCGAAGTAAACCTCCAAATTCGGCACCCGGCGATGATCGATGTTTGCGTCCGGCCTGTCGAGGCCCCAGGCTTTTGGATACCGGCCGAAATTTCGGACCATGTCGCGGTGGACGCGCTCTTGCAGATCGATGCCCAGTGACCGGAAGGCGCGGATGACCTCGTCCGAGCATACCCCTTGCGCCGCGGGTACATCGCCACCGGGATAGGGAATGCGCAGATAAGCAGGGTCATAGCGCACGGTATGTCTGGTGCGCTCCATCGCGGCAGCAGATAGGCGCTGGGCCATGGGAAGGGTCGTGTCCCGCATCCGCTTGGCCGGATCGAGGCGCCCCAAAATCTCTGGCCATTGTTTGGTGGGCGCTTGTCCGTCGCACCCCATGAGGAGGGCGGCACAGAGGAAGACCAGAAGGCCTGAGCGCCAAACGTTGTGCATGCCAGCAATCCTGCGCGGTGCATGTGACGGGATCGCGGCCAGACTTTGGCGCGTTTCAGGCTTTTGCGCTGTGTCCGATGGTTAGAAGAGCCTTACCCGCACCTCCAGCATTCGATTTGATCGCGCCGGGATGCCATGAGAGGCTTCGGTCCTATGACACAGATTTTCTCCATTGGGATTGCTGGCCTCAAGGCCGCAGAGCAGCGGGTCTCAATTGCGGCCCAGAACATCGCCAATACGCAGAGTGCGGGCTATGTCCGGCTCCGGCCCGAACAAGTGTCTCAAGGCGGCCATCCGGTCGTCACCGCGCGGCCCGACGCTGGCGTGGCACCCTTTGATGGCCTAGCGGACGATCTTGTCTCCATGCGCATCGCTCAACACAGCCACAGCGCCAGCGCCGCGATCATCCGCACCGGCGATGAAATGACGCGGCGGGTCCTCGACCTCTTCGCCTAAGCTCCAGTGTATTGGACAGCGGGCGAGCGGCCTTGCATGGGGCCGTCCCCGTTTTGGCATTCGCTGTGGAGACTTAAGGCCATGATGCGCGCGCTCCTGTCTGTTGGCGGCTTTACGATGGTGAGCCGCATCACCGGCTTTGCGCGCGAGATCTTCATCGCCGCCATTGTGGGCGCCGGGCCTCTCATGGATGCCTTTGTGGTGGCCTTTCGCCTGCCCAACCATTTCCGGGCCATCTTTGCCGAGGGCGCCTTCAATTCGGCCTTTGTGCCGCTCTATACCAAGATCAGGACCCAGAGTGGCGATAGCGCCGCCTCTACCTTTGCCGATGACATCCTGTCGTGGCAGGTCGTGGCGCAAGCGGGGCTCTTGCTGGTGGCGCTCTTGGCGATGCCATGGATCGTGGCCGGGCTGGCGCCAGGATTTGTGGACGACCCGCAACAATTGGCGCTCTGCATCGCGCTGACCCGCATCACCTTTGGCTATTTGCTGTGC
>DMER01000193.1:5478-5609 GCA_003451645.1 Alphaproteobacteria bacterium
TTCAAGGCAGCGGCGGCGGCGCCCGTGCTCCTCAATGTGTTCATGATTGCCGGTGTGCTCACCGCGGCATGGTTCCCCACAGCCGCTCATGGGGTCGCTTGGGGTGTGCTCGCGGGCGGGGTGGCGGAGGC
>DMER01000193.1:5846-6048 GCA_003451645.1 Alphaproteobacteria bacterium
TGGCGCGCCGGCATCCGCTTTCGGGTGCGCTGGCCTGCCTTGCCCCAAGAGGCGCGGGCCTTTTTCGGCAATTTTGGTCCGGCGGTCGTGGGCTCGGCAGGCGTGCAGCTGGCTTTGTTCGCCGATACGATGCTGGTCAGCTTCCTGGCCGCAGGCGAGCCGTCCTCGCTCTATTTCGCAGACCGGATCAATCAATTGCCCC
>DMER01000193.1:6256-15775 GCA_003451645.1 Alphaproteobacteria bacterium
AGACCGGATCAATCAATTGCCCCTTGGCGTGATTGGGGTTGCACTGGGTACCGTTTTGTTGCCCGAGATGTCACGGTTGCTTGCGGCGGGCGATATCGCCGGCTCCGCGCGGGCGCAAGCGCGGGCGGCGGAGATCGGTCTTCTTCTCACTTTGCCCTGCATGGCGCTGTTCGTTCTGATCCCGCACGAGATCATGCTGGGGCTGTTTTCACGCGGCGCTTTTGATCAGCAAGCGGCCGCCTCTGCGGCCACGGTGCTGCAAGCCTATGCGTTGGGCATGCCCGCTTTTATCCTGATCCGTTGCGTGACGCCGATGTTCCATGCGCGCGGCGATACAGTGACGCCAGCACGGGCTACGCTGACCTCCATCGGGTTCAACATGGCGGTCAAAGTAGGGCTAATCTTTGGGCTTGGCTGGGGGGCGGAGGGTCTGGCCCTGGGCACATCCGTCGGGGCCTGGATTAGTTTGGGGCTGTTGTTGGTCTTTGCTTGGCGGGAGGGACTGTTGAGCTTGCCGCCATCCTTTGGCTTGCGGGTCTCCGGTATTGCGGCCGCAACCGCGTTCATGATCGCGGTTCTGGTGTTGGTTGGACCTTTGCTGTTGGCGGCGGCGCACGGGCTTGGGCAGTTTGGGAACGAAGTCGCCTTAATGGCGCTAGGTTTGGTCGCAGGTGGCGCCTATGGCCTGGCCGCCTTTGGCCAGGGATTGCACCGGCGTCTTTAGCGTGCTGGCGCCTTAAGGTCGCGCATTGATCGTTTGAGGCTGGCTCCTTGCAAGACCGGGGTCAGACCTCCGCAGTACCCATACTCACACTTCACGCACAAAAAAGCCGGGGTGGCGAACCACCCCGGCCAACTCTCTTTGTCAGACCGTTCGATTAGAACGTGAACATCACGCGGCCTTGGATGATGTCGAAGTCGGCGTCGAGGCTGGCGCCAGCGCCGTTCAGACGCTCGATCTCAACCATCGAGTACTCGCCCATCATCTTCAGGTTCGAGTTCATGTACCAGGTCAAGCCGACATTGTTGATCGTCTGCTTACCGCCGCGGACGCCACCAACCGGGGTCGCCGCGCCGAACACGCCTTCATTGTGGTTCAGGTCAAGAACCGAGTGACGGCCATGGAGCGACCAAGCGCCCGTGCCACCGCCCAACGACCAGGGCGAGGCAACCGACGGACCGCGGAAGACCGCGACGTTGTTGTTGGTCGCAGCAGCCGCGTAGCGCTTGTTCTCGCCCGTGAAGATCCACTCGCCTTCGACATAGTAGCCGTTGAATTCGGCGTCACCATTCACAAAGCGCTCAACGCTGAACTCGTAGTACTCAGCGGCGAGGTAGAAGTTCTCGATGTTCATGCCGAATTCGCCACCATATGCCTGGGCGCTTTCGCCAGTCATATTGCCGGTGTCGATGAAGCGGTCACCGGTGATGCGGATTTCCGGACGCTCACGCAGGCGGAAGGTATTGTCGTCTTGGTTCAGAACTTGCGAGAATGTACCACCGACTTGGATGTTGTTGGTGCCATCGCTGTAGAGGCGATAGGCCAAACGACCCAGAACGTTCGTGCTTTCGTCGTTGCCCGGGATGCCAGTGTGATCGCCGTTGGCAACGCGCTCACCCGTGTAGGCAGCCGAGATGACGAAGTTGTCGCCGTCCCAGAGGAAATTCTCTTTTTGATAGGTCGCTTCAATACCACGGCGGGCATTGTCGCCACCGAAGTTGCCAACGAGGGTCGTGATGACCGCCGCACGTTCCATCGTAGTCAGGTCGGCCGAAGAGGTTGCGTCATACAAGGTCATGACGGGCTGGATCGCACCGACATGGATGCGCAGGCCCGGGATGCCGATGTAACCAACACGCGCGATGTTCACGACGCCAGCGCCTTCGATGCCCGAACCGCCGAAGTCAAAGCGCAGTTCGAAAATGAAGTCCTTGAAGAACTTTCCTTCAACGCCGAAACGAACGCGGCGGAACACACCGCCAGAACCTTGGTCGCAAAGCACGTTGGTGCCCTGGCAATTGCCAACCGCGCCATAGCCCGAACCGAAGTCAAACGGATCTTGCTCGAAAGACGCCAGGTCGAACATGAAGCGGCCGCGGAAGGCCAGTTCAAAGCGGCCATCGCCCGAACGGATCGAGGGACGCAGCTCGTTGAAGCTCCATTGCACCGCGTCAGTCACTTGCTCCAAACGGCCGATGCGCGTGTTGTTCACGATGCGCTCGTCAGCCAATTGCGCTTCCAGCGCGTCCAAACGCGCCTTCAAATCTTGAATCTCAGCGTCGCTCGCCGCTGCTTTGCCACGGCCGCCCGCGAAGGCTGGCGCCGACACGATGGACGCCGCGACCAGCGCCGTCGCACCAAGGAGAAGAACTTTGTTCATGTCAAATACCCCTGTTAAACCCCGAAAACCGTCTGAAAGATTGAACCGGACTTAAGCCCACTGACGAACCGTCACTCGATCCAGCCCATACGTGTTCAAACTATCCACCTTGGTTTGACATTGCTCCATGACGGGTCCGTGACAGTTGCCAGGGATTCAGGGGTCTCGCCTGGCGATTGCCCCCCGACCGTGGCGCAGACGCTACAGATTTCTGCCCGCTTCTGTGATCACCGGCAAAACCAAGCAGGCCCCAACGACCAATTGGTTCATAATTGCAAGGGATTCTGTAGAAGCGTGCAGAGAGTTCCACAGTCGTCGCTGCACGACATTGTGTGTTCTGATTGTCACAATTGTTCCAGCGTGTTCACGCTCGGCCGGTTTTCCAGCCAAGCGTTGAACTAAACCCGGGTCTTTACCAACCTAGCCGAACCGGCCGCTCAGATAGTCGGCTGTGCGTTGGACGCGAGGCTTGTCGAACATGGCTTTTGTATCGCCATACTCGATCAAACGGCCGAGATACATGAAGCACGTGTTGTCCGCGACGCGGGTCGCCTGCTGCAGATTGTGGGTCACGATCACAATCGTATAGCGGCCCTTGAGCTCATTGATGAGCTCTTCGATCTTAGCGGTCGCAATCGGATCGAGCGCAGAACAAGGTTCGTCCATTAGGAGAACCTCAGGGTTTCCGGCAATGGCGCGCGCGATGCATAGACGTTGCTGCTGACCGCCCGACAGGCCCAAGGCACTGTCCTTCAACCGGTTCTTCACCTCATCCCACAAAGCTGCACCTTTCAGTGCCGCCTCACACACTTCGGTCAGGAGTTTGCGGTTGTTCACGCCGTCAACACGCAGCGGGTAGATGACATTCTCGAAAATCGACATTGGGAAGGGGTTAGGCTTCTGGAACACCATCCCCATGCGCTTGCGCAGCGCGATAACGTCAACCGTCGCCCCAAAAATCGGCTCATCCTCCAGGAGCATCTGCCCCTCGGTGCGCAAATTGTCGATCAGGTCATTCATGCGGTTCATTGAGCGCAACAAGGTGGACTTGCCGCAGCCCGAAGGGCCGATCAACGCTGTGCAGAGACCGCTCTGGATGTCCAGATTGTTGTTCCACAAGGCGCGCGAGGCGCCGTACCACAGGCTAAAGTCCTGAACACGGAAGTTAACACCGCGTCCACCTTCGCGCACATGATAGACGGTGGGACCAAAATCATCCGCTGTAGCCGCCATAACGCCCCCCAAAACTCACAATCCACGTCACTTTTGTTTCGATAGTTTGTTGCAACGCTCGCTGGTCTGATGACCCAGGTTAGAACGCCCCAACATTATAAGCTTTCTTCAAGCGGTTGCGGACATAGATCGCAAACGCATTCAGACACAAGACTAGCAAGATCAAGACCAAGGTGGTCACAAGCACCATGGGCCGTCCGGCCTCAGAGTTACGAGACTGGAAGCCCACGTCGTAAATGTGAAAGCCCAAATGCATGAAGCTGCGCTCAAAATGCACAAAGGGCGCGGTGAAATCGATCGGCAGCTCCGGCGCCAGTTTCACGACACCCACAATCATCAAGGGCGCCACCTCGCCCGCGCCGCGGGCCATAGCCAATATCAAACCGGTCATGATGCCCGGAGCGGCACGCGGCAGGACAATCCGCCAGATCGTTTGCCACTTCGATGCACCGCAGGCCAGAGACCCCTCACGCATCGAGCGCGGAACAGCAGAGAGTGCTTCTTCCGTCGACACAATAACGACCGGGACCGTGAGCAACGCCAATGTGAGCGACGCCCACAAGACACCGCCAGTGCCAAAGGTCGGGCTTGGCAGGCGCTCTGGATAAAAGAGCTGATCAATTGATCCGCCCAAGATGTAACAGAAGAAGCCTAAGCCGAATACGCCATAGACGATCGATGGCACGCCAGCCAAATTGTTCACGCAAATCCGGATGAAGGATACCAAGTAGCCCTGTTGCGCGTATTCGCGGAGATAGAGCGCGGTGATCACGCCGAAGGGCGCAACAGCTAAGCTCAGCAGTACCATCATCGTCAGGGTGCCAACAATCGCCGGAACAACGCCGCCCTCGGTGTTGGCCTCACGCGGCTGAGCCGTCACAAACTCCGCCCAGCGCGACCCATAGATTGACCATTTGTCAGCTGTCGTCAGGTTGTTCGCTTGGTAGAAGCGGACCAGGTTTGAGACCGGCAAGGTCTTTGTTTGCTTGTCCACCGTTTCCAAAGTGACAGTAAAGCGCTCGTCCTCTTGACGGAGCTTGGTCACTTCGGCCTCGAAAACCGCGTATTTGGCGCGCAGTTCGTCCGACTCCCGGGCAACCTCGGCTGCCACGTCAGCCGCCTCTTTGCTGCCGGCGCCGTAGGTCAGCACAGCGCGGCGCTCTTTGAGACGGAGCTTGTCGAGTTCGTGGTTGATGCCCGCGATCTCGACGCCATCGAGGCGGAAAATCTCCGCCTTGCGCTTGCGCGCTGCGTCGCTTGCTTTTTGCAGCTCTTCTTGAGACGGGTTTGCGGTCTGAACGCCAGCCATGTCCAGTTGCGTGATACGGCCGATGAACGGGCCCCACTCCTGACGCTCGATATAGAAGAGGTCCTTGTCGTAGGTCACTGACTTGCTGTCAAAGTCAGGAACCCAGACGAAATCTTCGCCATAAAGATCAAAATTGCCGACCCGGTACAGGGTACGGTTCGCATAGCCTAGATCCTGCTCGACCTTGGCCCGAACTTCCGCTGTCCGCGAAGCGAGCAGCTCGGCGGGCGGTTTGTAGGTATCACTTCTGAAGACCTCGCCCGCGATGATCTTGCCGTCTGCCAAAGTCACGGTTTCGATAGGCTTAGGCCAAAATGTCAAAGCGCCAATAGTGATAATGTAGCCCAGGAAGCCCACAATCATGGTGAGCCCCAGCACCAGTGCGGCACCCATGATCCAGGATTGCGGTTCGCCCATCGCCGACAAGTCGCTACGTTTATGGCGGCGCACAGGTTCCGGCATGCCAGAGGTTCCAGAGGCAGCCATGGCGGAGAAAGGCATGTGGCTGCTCATCAGCGCATCATTGGTTTTCATAGCTGCGCTGCCCTTTTCCGGTATTGCTGTCTTACAATCTCGGCGATGGTGTTAATGACAAAGGTCATCACGAATAGCACCAAGGCACATAAGAATAATGTTCGATAAAGCGTTGAGTCTCGCACGGCCTCCGGCAGCTCAACATTTATGTTGGCCGACAAAGTGCGCAAACCGTTGAACACGTTGGTGTCGAGAATAGGCGTATTGCCGGTAGCCATCACCACGATCATGGTCTCACCCACGGCGCGGCCAAGGCCAATCATGATTGCGGAGAATATCCCTGAGGCCGCTGTCGGCAGCACGATCCAGCTTGTCGTCTGCCAGCGTGAAGCGCCGCATGCGAGAGAACCCGACCGCAGATAGGCTGGCACCGCGCTCAGCGCGTCCTCCGAGATCGTATAAATAATCGGGATTTCAGCAAACGCGATCGCAAAGGCAACCACCAAAGCATTACGCTGCACATAGGTGTCGACGAAACCGCCACGCACATCCCAGCCGATTTGGCTCATCCCCACGGACGCAAACCAAGCCAAACCGAGGGCCAAGGCGGCAAACAAACCCCAGCTCAGAAGCTCGCGGACCGCGGCTTCAAACCGGGTCATATCGCGCAACCGCAAGCGGTAGGTCGCGTTGAAGACAGGGCGGAGCGCCAGGTACGTGATGAGAAACGACAGAGGCGTGAGCATCAAGAAGAGGAAGGGCTGCCCCGACCCCTGACCGGCGGTCCACTTCTTAAAGTCGCCATCAAAGAACATCACTTCGATGTAAGGCCCCGACAACACAGAGAGCCAAATCGCAGCACCGATTGCGAGGAAATAAGCGATTAGCTTAGGCACACCGTCGAGCGCATTCGACACGGGCGACGGGAGCAATTGCCACACATAGGATGCGGTGATGAGCGTCAAGGGAATTACCGCGAATGCGATCACGACCGCTGCAATCCAGTTCTCGACAATCGGTGATAAGACCAGTGCCGCGACAAAACCAACCACGACCGACGGCAACGTCGCCATCAATTCCATCACGGGCTTGACCACTGCGCGGGTCCGTGGATGGACAAATTCGGACGTATAGATGGCCGCGAGCAGCGCAATCGGAATCGCCAGCATCAACGAATAGATTGCGGCCTTGAAGGTGCCGAAAATCAGGGGAACCAGCGATAATTTAGGCTCTGCAGCGTCGGTGGAAGCTGTCGATTGCCAGACATATTGCGGCTCGTCATAGCCTTCATACCAGACTTTACCGAAGGCGGATTGGAGCGTCGTCTCAGGATGTGGCACGCGAACGGCCCAAAGATAGACCTCGCCATTGCGGCCAAGGCTCAGAACTGCATCGTCCTTTGGCGCCAAAATTGTCCCGACCAAGCCCGTTGCATCCGGGGTTCCCGGCATTTGCAGAAGCGTGCGCTCGGTGGTTCCATGCCGGAGCCACACATTGCCCTTCGCGTCAGAGGTCGTGAACATCCGCGTGCGCTGACTGACCCTGATCTCGGTGATCGCCGCAGGCTGCTTCTCAAAATCCGCATGCACCTTAGTGGTCACGAACCCATCCGTCGTGTCCTTGGTCTTGCGGTCAACGCCAAACCAGATTGCAACCGAGCCGTCCGAGCCGCCAACAACGATCGAGTTTTCCGCGTTGAGGTATGTCAACGCTGTCAACTCAACCCCATCCGGGAGGACCTTGAAGGTTTCGGCCAATTCAGGTTTGGAGAAATCTTTTGTATTGTACCGGAAGATTGTCCCATCGCGCTGGGCCACGAGAACACGGTCCCCCGGGGTGTTCAGGAGAATCTTCTTGACCGACTCGGCCGGTACGGTGATGGGGATGGCAGAATTGAAAACCTCGGTTTCTGGCTCACCGGTTTCCAGATTGAGCCGCGTTGCAGCTTGGCTTAGGCGCAATTTTCCGGTGGCGTCGAGCGTCACAAAGGTGCGAAGCGGCCGCTCCAACGTACCGCCGACACGGTAATCAGCGCGCACAATCGCCACGCCAGCGTCGGCTATCTGGACGGGCGCGTCGAGTTTGGTCTCGACGCTCACCTTGCGGTACTGTCCAATGATCTTGGTGTAAATCGCCTTGCCGTCCGTTTCATCACGCTCGTCTAGACGCGATAAACCCGGCGGGACCGGCGTCAGCGGCACAAAGTCGTTGCGGATCACAAATCGGCCGGTTTTGACCGTGCCATCCGCAAAGCCAAACAGAACGTCGTCGCCGCGCAATGTGCTGGCGAAGGCCGTTGCGGACTGACCCGCCAAATCAAAACCTGGCGCCTCAATCTTTTTCCCGGTTCCTGGATGGAACGCAGCGACCTTGCCGCTAAGGGTAAGGTCAAGGGCCAGCGACTGGTATTCGTCAATCTGTGTTTCGACGACACCGTCGGCCTGGACGCCCAACGTATATTTTTTCGTGCCAGTCACCGACCCCGCATCAAGCAACGGCGACGCCACATAAACCAAAAAGATCATGATGGTGAACACGGCGAAAATCACCAATGTCCCACCAATCGAAATGCCATATTTCGCAAAGGCGTCTGTGAAAAGGACCGATGACTTCGTCTTCTTCGGCCGCTCGTAAAGGATGGACCCCGAGGCTGCCCGAGCCGAACCCGTGTCAAACGCTGCCATATTCATTCCCCACGCGCTGCTAGGCTCTCAGCCCACAACGCCACCTCAACGCAAGAATTCTATCCGCTAATAAAGCCGCTGGCGGCGCCCCCGCCACCAGCGGCCTCGTCTTGTCAGCCTTAGAGGCCGAGCTTGCCTTTTTCTTCGTTCGCGAACACGAACGGCATCGGGTAGTAACCGTCCTTGACGGTATCTTCCTGACCCGACTTGGACAGCACGAACTTCAGGAATTCACCTTGGACCGGCGGGAGAGCCGCACCCGGGTTCTTGTTCACATACATGAACAGGAAGCGCGAGATCGGGTACTTGCTTTGATAGGCGTTGGTTTGGTTCGGCTCATAGCACTGACCGTCACGGCCAGACACCGAGATCGCCTTCACGTCAGCGGTCTTGTAACCGATGCCCGAGTAACCAATCGCGAACTTGTCAGCCGCAACGCCTTGGACAACCGCGGACGAACCAGGTTGCTCTTTGACGGAGGGGCGATAGTCGGCGTTGCCCAGAGCCACTTCCTTGAAGAAGCCGTAGGTGCCGGATGCCGAGTTACGGCCGAACATGGAGATCGGCTTGCCAGCGTAGTCACCGGTTTGACCGAGGTCAGACCAGGTGTTGGCGCTGCCGCCGACGCCGAAGGTCGATTGGAGCTGAGCGAGCGACATGCACTTGATCGGATTGTCCTTGTGCACGAAGACTGCCAGAGCGTCGACCGCAACGCGAACTTGGGTGGGCTTGTAGCCATACTTCGCAGCAAACGCGTCTTCTTCAGCAGGACGCATCGGGCGGGACATGGGTCCGAACTGCGAGGTGCCAGCAATCAGCGCCGGCGGAGCAGTCGACGAGCCCTTGCCTTCGATTTCGATGGTGACGCCAGGATAGAGCTTCTTGAAGTCTTCGGCCCAGAGCGTCATCAGGTTGTTCAGCGTGTCAGACCCAACCGACTTGAGCTTGCCCGAAACGCCCGACGTCGCGCTATATTCCTGGTAGCGTTGGTCGAGAGTAATTTGCGCATTCGCGGCGGCGATCGAAACGCCAGCCAGCAGCGCCAATCCAAATGTCTTGATCATGAATGTCCCCTTTGAGGTGGCTTCACGTGTATCCCCGCAGGTCAGCCTCCTGCTAACCTAGGCACGTGCTACTCACTTGAACCACGCTCGTGTGAAACTAATGTGATGATCCTGTTGTATTCTTGTACGCCCTGCTGATTTTGGACGAGATTCCAGGTTGCAACACAGGGGCCCAGTCCTGCGCCGGCCGGCGGGCAGGGTCATTTACTCTTTACGGTTGTTTCCCTATTCGGGGCACTATGCCGTTGGCTGTGAATTGGAAAGAGCTTTACAGGCACCAGTTTAGTATTTCTGCTCCCCGAGTTCAGAATTGACATTTGGCTGTCGCCAGCGGTGTTTAATGATGTTTGACGGCCCTGCTGGGGGCAAGTGGC
>DMER01000193.1:15978-18929 GCA_003451645.1 Alphaproteobacteria bacterium
TGCTGGGGGCAAGTGGCCAAGGACGGTCGTTGCGCGGGTCACTGAAGGGCATTGGGGATGATGGCGGCTCAACAGATCGGAATGGTAAACCGCTGCGGTTTCAAGTGGTTGGCTTTGGCGAGCGCAATTGTCATTTGGGGTAACCTCAATCTTGCTCACGCGCAAGCATGGCAGGTCAGGTCGCAGGAATGGACCTCGGCCGATGAGGAAGGGTACTCGACATTCGTGCAAGCCATCGGTGAGAGCGGCTGCAATACGCCGAGCTCCTGCATCAATTCGGATGCCAACCCTCTGAGGTCGGGCGATGAATGGCTGAACTTCGACGCCGATTGTGCGGACCTCATCTATTTGCTGCGTGCCTATTACGCCTGGAAACACAGCTTGCCATTCACGTTCGCGACAGCGGTAACATCACGCGGCCGCGGGGATATCCGTTTCTCCTCCAAAGGCAACCGGATCGTGGGCCGCCGGACGATCACCAGTGGCGCCAATCCAAGGGCAGTTTTTGAAACGCTCAAGGATACCGTGTCGTCGGCCATGTTCAGAGTTGGGCCTGGTGCTGATGAAAATGAGCTGAGCGACTTTTATCCTGTGAAAATCCAGCGCGGATCGGTCCGTCCGGGGACAGCCATCTATGACGTCAACGGCCATGTGGCAATCGTCTACAAGGTTGGGAAGGATGGGCGCATTCATTACATGGATGCACATCCCGATTTTACTCTTTCGCGTTCCGTCTATGGGGCCCAATTCGGGCGGGACTTCCCAGAGATGGGCGCAGGTTTCAAGAATTTCCGGCCGTTTCAGGTTGAGGGCGGCCGGGTCAAGCTCGCGGCCAATCACCAGATCCCGGATTATTCTACTGAGCAGTTCTACGGGAACGTCAACCCTGACCCCAATCGCGACTGGCGCCAAGCCCAGTTCAGGTTTGAGGGCACAACCGTTGGCTACTATGAGTATGTGCGGCTGGCGATGGCTGATGGTCGGCTCACGTTTGATCCAGTGGTAGAATTGCGCGAGACGATCAAGACCTTGTGCAACGACCTCTATGACCGGCAGCGCTATGTCGAGCAGGCGATCGCCAAAGGCATTGACCGCAAGCAGCATCCGTCAAGGCTGCCGGCCAATATCTATGGGTCGGACAATATGGAATGGGAGATCTACTCCACGCCGTCACGCGATGCGCGCTTAAAGGCCGCGTTTAGAGCAATGCGCGTGGACCTGGTTCGCCTAATCGAACTCTACAATGCCAAAGACCCCCGGATCAATTACGGCGGGCTCAATCTGCAATCCGACCTCAAGGAACAGTACCACTATTCCGCCGAGCGTTGCATCGTTGTCTATCGCAACTCGGCGGGCCGCGTTATCACAATGAAGCTCCCCGAGGTCACGCAGCGGCTCTTCAAGCTCTCGTTCAATCCTTACGATTGTGTTGAGCGGCGCTGGGGTGCCACATCTAGCGAAGAATTGGCCAGCTGTGCCAACACAGCCACGGAGGAGCGCTGGTACCACGCGCAGCAAGGTTTGCGGAACCAGATCGACCGCGACTATGACGCGCGGATGGACTTCACCGTGCAGGAGCTGGAAGCGGGCGGTGCGGGCACCGGCCCCAGTACGCAGGCCAATGTTGATATCTTGAGCGTCATTGATGGGACGCGGATGCGGCCGGTCCTTGAGGATAACGCGTTGCCGCCTCAGGCGCAAAAGCCAAGCGCACTCAAGCCCGCTGCGGTCAGGACAGCGCCTAAAGTGCAGGCTGTACGCTAATGTCTTGATGTTTTCGAATTGATTTGGAGCGGGCGAGGCGATTCGAACGCCCGACCCTAACCTTGGCAAGGTTATGCTCTACCCCTGAGCTACGCCCGCGCTCCGATCTCACGTTTCGATCTCGACCACAGTTTTGTCCGCTTACGAGCGGTGGTCAAGAGGGCGCGGTTATGACGCTTCCCTCCCGCCGATGCAACACAAAAAAGCAAATCGTTTGGGGAAGCGCCGTCCTGTCTTGGCAAATAGGCTCGAAGTGGCGGACATTGGCACCATGCAACAGCCTCGCGCGCGCCTATTCTCGCTGCTTGAGATTTTGGGGATCACAACCCACACAACGGAGCACCCTGCGTTTTTCACTGTTGAAGAAGGACTTACCTATAAGGCGCAGTTGCCCGGCGGGCATTCCAAGAACCTGTTCACCAAGGACAAGAAGGGCCAGTTGTATCTGATCAGTGCCTTGTCCGAAACACAGGTCAATCTCAATGGTTTGTCCAAGGATGTGGCGGCCGGACGGATGAGTTTTGGGTCGCCAGAGCTCATGCTTAACATTTTGGGCGTGACGCCCGGCTCAGTGACGCCATTTGCGCTCATTAACGACCAAGAAAAGCAAGTTCGAGTCATCTTGGACCGCGCGTTGTGGGATCACCCCAAGGTGTACTTTCACCCTCTAGTGAACACAGCCTCGACCGCCATCGCGCCAGACGATTTGCTCACGTTTCTGCGCCATTTGGGTTATGCGCCAAACATTCGGGCGCTCCAGTAGGACAACGGCACTTTTGGCCTGAGAAGACGTCCGAACACAGCGTCTTGGCTTTTGCCGGTATAAGCCCCATTTTAGGGTGAACATCGCCTTTGTGAGGACAGCTTTCTAATGGACCATATCCTGGGCAAGAGCCCCAATAGCGCGCAACCTGCCGACCTGATAAAAGATACGACTGCGCGCACTTTTGTGGCCGACGTCATCGAAGCCTCGCGCAATCAGCCCGTACTTGTCGACTTCTGGGCGCCATGGTGCGGACCATGCCGGCAGCTCACCCCGATCCTTGAAAAGGTCGTGAGGGAGGCCCGCGGCGCAGTGAAGCTTGTCAAAATCAATATCGACGAGAACCAAGAGATTGCACGCCAGATGCGCGTACAATCGATCCCCGCGGTCTTTGCCTTCCAAGGCGGACAACCGGTCGATGGCT
>DMER01000193.1:19136-28739 GCA_003451645.1 Alphaproteobacteria bacterium
CTTGCCGGAATCGGAAGTGCGGCGCTTTGTGCAGCGCTTGTCGGCGGGGGCCGGACCATCAGCTTCCGATGAGCTGCTTGCGATGGCCAAAGAGGCACTGGACAAAGGCGAGCTGCAAATGGCTGCGCAGGCCTATGCGCAAGTGTTGCAGGAAGACTCACAGAACCCAGGGGCCCTTGCGGGTCTAGCACGGTGCTATTTGGCGTCAGGCGACGCAGAACGGGCGGAGCAGACACTGAAATTGGTTCCCCCGGAGCACCAAAACCATGAGGATGTAGTAAGCGCGCGAGCAGCGCTGAGTCTGTCGGCACAAGCGGTGGATCAAGCGGCCTTGCAAGGGCTGACTGCCAAGGTTTTGGCCGACCCTGCCGACAAGCAAGCCCGCCTTGACTTGGCCTCCGCCTTGGCCGCCGCAGGCGAACCAGGGCAAGCCATCGACCATTTGCTTGAGATCATCAAACAGGACCGAAATTGGAATGAAGCAGCGGCGCGCAAGCAGCTGCTCACTTTGTTTGAGGCTTTAGGCCCTGCGGACGTCTTGGTTTCGCAAGGACGGCGACGGCTCTCCGCGCTGCTCTTCGCATGATGGACCGCCAGACCCGGCTGCCTGAGGTGTTGCCTCTGTTCCCGCTAGCAAAGGCGATCCTGTTGCCGCGAGCAGAAATGCCATTGAACATTTTCGAGCCGCGTTATCTGCAAATGACAGAGGACTGTCTTCGTGGTCACCGCTATATCGGCATGATTCAGCCAAGGGACGCACAAGAGCCACCAGCCCTGCATCCTATCGGGTGCGCCGGACGGATTACAGCTTGGTCCGAAACGGGCGATGGCCGGTTTCTGATCACTCTCACCGGGGTTAGCCGGTTCATTCTGGGCGAAGAATTGGCGTCCGTTGGTCCCTACCGGCAGGCTCGCGTGCTCTATGACAGCTTTGCACAGGATCAGGACGCCTTAGAGGAGCCGCTCGGCCTGGATCGCGCGATCCTCTTCAAGGCCCTGCAAGCCTATCTCAAGCCCTTGAACATGGCGGCAGAATGGGAGCCACTGGCGAATGCTCCCGCAGAATCGCTCATCAACACGCTCACTATGCTTTGTCCGTTTGAGAGCCTGCAGAAGCAGGCGCTCCTCAGTGCGCCCAGCTTGGCCGAGCGCGCGCAGCTCCTGTTGGCATTGCTTGAGCGGGAAACGCCCGGCGCATCAGGCGCGCGGTTACAATAAGAGGGTCACACCATGAGCGATACTCCGAACCCAACCCCGAAACGCGCGGACCCCAAGCTCCTCGAAATCCTTGTGTGTCCGCTCAGCAAGAGCGTGCTGCACTATGATGAGGCGGCACAGGAATTGATCTCACGGACCTCGCGGCTCGCGTATCCGATCCGGGATGGGATTCCGATCATGCTTGCCGACGAGGCGCGCACCCTCAACGACGACGAGGCGGCGCGGCATGGTGGCGCATGACGCCGCAGATTGTTGAGCCTTGGCCGACGGAGTTGCGGGTCAGAAAGGATGCGCGCTTGCTTGAAATCGCTTTTGACACCGGGGAGCAGTTCATCCTGCCTGCGGAGCTGTTGCGGGTCGAAAGCCCAAGCGCTGAGGTGCAAGGCCATGGTTCAGGCCAAAAGAAGATTGTCGCCGGGAAACGCATGATTGGGATCAAAGCGGCAGAGCCGGTTGGCCATTATGCCGTGCGGCTGATCTTTGATGATGGGCATGACACGGGGCTTTTCACGTGGGCCTATCTTCATCGCTTGGGCCGCGAACAGGCGCGGATTTGGGGTGACTATTTGACGGCGCTGGAACGCCAAGGGCTGAGCCGGGGGTAGCGCCGATGGAATTCCCTGAGTGGGCGTGGCCATTTGTTATCCTTATTGCGGCGCTTATCGCCTGGAAGATTTATGGTGGCCGTGTGTTGGCGGCTTTGGATGCGCAAGAGCAGAAGCGCTACGCTGATGATGCGCAGCTAATTGCGGATGCACGAAACCCGCGCGCCCACTTCAGGCGGTCCCTCGATGCCATCAATGAGCAAGTGGCGCCTGTTCTGTTGATCAAGACGGACACAGGCCGGGCTATCACGTGGGACGGCCAAACCTATGACAGTATCGAGGGTGCCGAGGACGCCCGCTGGCGTCATGTTATTGCGCAAGCCCGCAGTTTCTATGAGGGGCTCGACGAGGAGTTTGGATTGAGGCTAGCCGGCCCCGCACCCAGCACGGCCCGCGAAGCCTAATGCTCCTACAGGGCCTCGCCGCGTAAGAGTCGCGGTGCGTTGGTAATCTCACCGCCCGCCTGGCGCATGAAGACGCGGCGCAAGGGCCCGATCTCGTTCACGATCCCCAAACCCAAGGTGCGTAGAGCGCGCAATGGCCCCCAATCGTTGGAAAAGAGGCGGTTCAGCACGTCCATTCCCGCGGCCATGACCGTGTTGTCGAAAGCGCGCCACTTCTCGTAGCGCGCCAAGACAATCTCGCTGCCAGGGTCTTCGCCCGTCCGGAGCGCCTCGACAATTACTTCGGCCAAAGCCGCCACATCGCGAAGTCCTAGGTTCAAGCCCTGGCCCGCAATGGGGTGGATCACATGGGCTGCATCGCCGACCAGCGCAAAGCGTGGCGCGATGTAACGCGATGCCATCTGCAGGCCGATTGGGTAGGACCAGCGAGGCCCCTTGACCGCTATCACGCCCCAATGGTCGCCAAAGCGCTTGGCAACTTCGCGGCAGAAGTCTTTATCGGCTAGGGCCAAGAAGGCTGGTGCAGCGTCACTGCGTTCGGTCCAAACGATTGAGCTGCGGTTGCCGGGCAACGGGAGAAGTGCAAAGGGGCCTGAGGGCAAGAACAGCTCATGCGCGACGCCGTCGTGAGGACGTTCGTGGTGCACCGTCGCGACGATGCCCGTCTGTTGGTAGCTCCATTTGGTCAGGCGGATATTGTTTTGGTCCCGCAAGGGGCTGTCGCGGCCTTGGGCAGAGACACAAAGACGGGCGCGGACTTGCCCGCCGTCCTTCAAGGTCAGCACGGTCTCGCGGGGACCGGCAGAGCAGCTCTCGACATGAACCGGCGCAAGAATGCGAAGACCTGATACTCGCGCTGCCTCATGCAAAGCGAAGCGGATATGGCGGTTTTCAATCATCTCGCCCAGCGGGGTCTGTCCAATTTCCGCATGGTCAAAATGGAGAAAGACCGGGGCCGCTCCTCCGCCTATGCCGACCCGGCCGTCCGAGACCATGATCTGATTGATGGGTTGCGTGTGACCGGTCAAAGCGCCGTCTAGCCCAAGCGTCGAGAACAGCCGCCTGCTCGCCAAGGCAATTGCACTTGCGCGGCCGTCAAATTCAGGCTCTAGCGCCTCGGATGGTTCGGCGATGTCGAGAACAATCGCGTCCACGCCGCTCCGGACAAGCGAAAGCCCCAGCGTCAGGCCGACCAAGCCGCCGCCCACAATCGCAACATCTGTTTTCAGTGTTTCTGTCACAGCTCTGTCCCATCGCACTTGCAGTTACCAAGATGGGGCCGGGTTTCTGGAAACTCCAGTGGGTGCCTGCAATTGCCGCAGGACCGCCTGCGCCTAAAGAGCAAGCATATTTTCGATTTTGCCTAAATTTTGAGCGGGGCCTTTTGCTGGCGAATCGCGTACTTAGGAATCCCTTAACAAATTCAAGTGCTTCGCCCGCCATGCGGTTTCGGCATGATTCTTGTTAAAGCCCTCAAGCGGCAGCATTGGCCGCGCCGCATGGAGCGACACACATGAAGCTGATTATCGCGATCATTAAGCCCTTCAAGCTTGAGGAGGTGCGGGAGGCCCTCGTGCAGTTGGGCGTACAGGGCCTAACGGTTACTGAAGTGAAAGGTTTTGGCCGTCAAAAGGGGCACAAAGAAATCTACCGGGGCGCAGAATACGCGATCACCTTCGTGCCCAAAATTAAACTCGAGATCGCGGTCACCGGGGATATGGCCGATGCCGTGGTGGCGGCTATCGCCGCCAAGGCAAAAACTGGTCAGACCGGCGACGGCAAAATCTTTGTCATTCCGCTTGAGCATATTATCCGAGTACGGACAGGTGAGACCGACGCTATGGCGATCTAGTTCCGGCCCTTCTTTGCATTCCCCTCACGATCTCACATCGAGGACACTATGACGTATATGACACTCATGAAGCACGTTGCCTGCTTGCTTGTATTTGCCGCCAGCCTCGGTCTTGCGGCAACAGCACCAGCGGGCGAACCGTTTACCATCGCGCAAGCGGAGACGACGCCTGCTACGCCCCCTGCGACGGAGGCAGCGCCCGCGCCAGCTGAAGCACCTACGGCTGCCCCGGTGGAGACCCATTCGACCGCACCTGCCATGGCCCCTCATGCCAAGCCTTTGGAGCTCAATTCGGGCGATACAGCATGGATGCTAACGTCCACAGCGCTCGTGCTGATGATGACAGTGCCGGGGCTGGCCCTGTTCTATTCGGGAATGGTCCGTAAGAAGAATATTCTTGCGACCGCCGCGCAAAGCTTTGCGATCACCGCGCTCGTGACCGTGCTCTGGATGGTCATCGGTTATTCGCTGGCCTTCACCAATGGTGGCGGTGCACACGCATTCATTGGCGGATTAGACCGGGTCATGCTGAGCGGAATGGGTGTTGAGGTCGCCCACAGTTTGGCAGGCACGATCCCTGAATCCGTCTATATGACTTATCAGATGACGTTCGCGATCATCACGCCAGCCCTCATTTGCGGCGCCTTTGCCGACCGCATGAAATTCTCAGCCATGATGCTATTCATGGGCATATGGTTGTTGGTCGTCTATGCGCCGGTTGCCCACTGGGTGTGGGGCGGCGGGTTCTTAGGGAGCAAAGGGGTCCTCGACTTCGCGGGGGGCACCGTCGTGCATTTCAACGCGGGTGTTGCAGGTCTTGTGTGTGCGATGGTCCTGGGCAAGCGGGTCGGCTATGGCACTGACAATATGGCCCCGCATAATCTGCTCTATTGCTTGATTGGGGCCTCGCTCCTGTGGGTGGGCTGGTTTGGTTTCAATGGCGGATCGGCCGTCGCGTCGAATGGCCTTGCAGGCATGGCGATTGCCAACACGCAGATTGCGACTGCCGCCGCGGCTTTGTCGTGGCTCGCGGCCGAATGGGCGATCCAAGGAAAGCCATCCGTGCTCGGAATGGTGTCAGGCGCCGTTGGCGGGTTGGTGGCGATTACACCTGCTGCAGGCTTTGTCGCCCCAGACGGGGCGCTCTATATCGGGTTGCTGTCCGGTATCATGTGCTATCTGGGCGCCGTGTGGCTGAAGCGTGCTTTGGGCTATGATGACTCACTCGATGCGTTTGGTGTGCATGGGATCGGTGGCGCCACTGGTGCGATCCTGACGGGCGTCTTTGCACTGCCAGCGATCAATTCACTGGGCGCGGGGCTGATTGCTGGCAATCCGGGTCAGGTGTTGGTGCAGATCGAAGGCCTGCTTTACAGCGGTGTTTATTGTGCGGCTGCGACGTTCATCATTCTGATGGGGCTGAACTATTCGATCGGTCTGCGCGTCAGCCGCGAGGAAGAGGTCGAGGGCCTCGATATCACGCAGCACGGTGAGACGATCCGCTAAGGCTCGTCTTTTACCCCGCTCCAAGTGCGTCAAGACCCGGCCGCACCGCGCGCCGGGTCTTGTTTTGTCAGCTTGTCTTTATGGTTCCTTAACCACTGCTTTGCATTGCAACAGTTTCGCGCCTTGAGTTTACGCACGCTTAGCCAAGCTATGTGCAGACTGCCACCCGGCTCGATCTAGTGGCCCAGTGGAGGCGCGTGCGCCATGCAGACAAAAGTTCAGTTGCTCGTGCTTGCCCTCGCCATGTTTTTTGGGCTGGTGGTGCCTGCGCAGGCGCAAGACCAGAAGGACAGCTCTGCCGCGTCTGGATGGACCGTTGTGCAAATTGTGGGCGACGTGCAGCTCGAAGGTCAGGGACTAACCAAGGTCGCCGTTTCACCCTCTCAGTCCATCCCAGGCGGAACCACGATCGTCACCGGCGAGACGGGACGCGCGATCCTGCTGCGCGGGCGGGAGACCGTCGTGCTGTCGCCCTCAAGCCGCTTGACCTTGCCCAAGGAGGGCGAGGCGGGCTTGAACCGGGCGCATCAGCATTCAGGCTCAGTGCTGTTCAAGGTTGGCAAGAAACCGCAAGCCCATTTCACGGTCGACACGCCCTATCTGGCCGCTGTCGTTAAGGGTACGACCTTTACAGTGTCGGTGACGGCGGCAGGCGCCTCTGTGCATGTGCAAGAAGGCGCGGTTGAAGTTCAGAACCTGTCCAAGACGCAAGCGATCCTCACGCGCGCAGGCCAGGTAAGCAGCGTCTTTGCGAATGCTCTCGAAGACGTCTTTGTCTCTGGAGTGCCGCGCGTTATCAGAAATGATTATGGGACCTGGAACAGTGTGACGGACGTCTTCACGCCGCGCGAGTACGACATGAAGAACACCGTGGAATACCGCAATAGGATGGAGTTTAGCGTTGCTTCGCGCGATGCCCTTGAACTTCGACCTGGGCAGTTCAAGCGATCTTCGGGTCGTGGAGATAAACCTGAACCAAATAGCGTGGTGCTGGTTGCAGCAAGCAAGATTGAAACTGCGCCTGTCCAAAGGGTAAGTACCTCCGATCTAACCGCAAAACAGAAGCCGCGCAAAGAAGAGCTCGGGACCGAGAAATCGAACCCAAAGAAAGCCAGCGAACCTTTAGAAGCTGAAAAGCCTGTGCCCGGGAAAGCAATGCCAAAGCCCGAAAGTGCGGCGTGGTCGGTCATTCAAGCAAAAGGTTCCGTCCGGGTTGATGGTTTCGCCTATAAGGTTGGCGATGCCGCTGCGGTCCGCACTTTGCAGCCGGGCGCGAAAGTGCAAACCGGTGAAGATGGCTATTTGGTGCTGGAGCGACGGAATAAACAGTTTTCTGTCGTACCCAACAGCGTCGCCATTCTTCCTGACCTCGCTGATGATGACGATGACCGAACCGTGTTGGTTTCAGCTAGCGCAGCGAACAGGTCGCCGGAAAATGCCTCGCCGAAGGAATTTGGCGCGGGCCTCGATGCCTTCAGCGGATTCAAGAGCAATGCCGATCCGGCGGGTTCCGGGCGCGAGTCATTGCAAGACATGCGGTATCAAAGCACCAAACCAACGACCAATGCCCCTGTAAGCAAAGCTGCACGTGCTCAGGAGGAGCCTGAGAAAAAAACTACGGTGCAGTCGACCAAGAAGCCCCTTCTGCCTAAGGTGTCTCCGGAGAAAGCGGAAGAAGCGAAAGAACAAGTCATCGGCAGCGTCACGTTGATCCTCTATGCGATCACTGCCGTGTTGGTATTGTTCTTTGGAGCGCAGTTCGCGATGAAGCGCTACCGCAATCGCTTGGTGCAAGCGGCGCAAGATCCAGCCGCGGTTCGCCTGCGGGCCATTGGCGGCGGGCAAGCGAACGAATAATGGCGTCAGAAGGCGAAGGTGGCCGACGCGAAGAGACGCGGATCAAGGTCGCCTTGCCCATCGGGAATGCGGGTCAAGGGTTTGGCCCACTCCAGATTTGCCGTGAGGTGGTCATCCAAACCAGCACGCACGCCCAACCCTGCAGAGGCCAGGGTATCGGGCTCACCCTCCCCGCCCCTGGTCCACGTGGCGGCGCTATCAGCAAAAGCATAGAGTTCAACGTGTTTCACAAGCGCGTCTGCCTTGATGAGATGGCGCAGCTCGATCTGACCCGCGAGGCCCGTTTCGCCTGCGATCTCGCTGTAGTCATAGGCGCGGCCCCATCGCGCGCCGCCAAAATAGATTTGCTCACCATCGGGCAAGTTGTCTTCTGAGTACTGGCCCCTCATAGCCGCATAGACCTTTAAGGCCCCGCCCAAGGGCTGAAGGTGGGAGGCAGTGACTGCAAACTTGGTGAAGGCGGCGCCGTCGTCAGGATTTGCGAGCGGGCTGCCAGGCCTGTGTTTGAAGGCATCGCGGCCCACGGAGACCGTGGCCGACGCACTCGTTACCGCCCCCTCGTCCAAGACCAAGCGCGTGTTCAAGCCCGCGCGCAGAATGGATAGCTCATCCTTGCTGTCGAGACGGCCGTCATCCTTATCCCATTCGTTTGCCTGCAGCAGCTCCACATTGACCCAAAGGGACGCGGCCGATGTGCGAATGAAGGGATGTTTCAGGCCAAGGCCCAATTCGTAGCTCTCAGACTCGCGGCGGCCGGACCGGCCAAAAACGCCGTTGTTCGATTGCGCGGTAGAGCCTGTCACTTCGACCATGGTGCCGCGAAGCCCAAGAGGAGCGCTGACACTGAGTTCCGCAAATTTCTTGCGGTCCGGGTGATCGAGGCTCGTGTAGGCGGCCAGGGCGATTTCAGTGCCCGTCCCAAAGAGGCCATTGACGGAAACCTCGCCACTCACCTGCCGGTCCTGCTCCGATCCGTCGCGGTTGTCCACATAGACCTGACCTTCGACCAGGTCCTCTTCGATCTTAATAATCAGGCGAAAGACGCCCGGCCGGTCCGCAACTGGAACCACGCTCGAATCGATCACGCGAAGGCCGGGCAGGTCACCGATCGTTAGAAGTGCCTGTTGCATTGCGCGGCGAGTGGCCGGTTCACCGGAGAGCAGCTCCCAGAAGTAAGGTTCTAGGTCCTCAGCGAGGTGTTTCTCATCACCCTCAACTTCGATTGCGGCAATGATCCCCTCCTCCACCGTCACCTGAAGCACGCCCTTCGACGCATCTTGCGGCGGTATCACTGCGCGGGCCCAAACAAAACCACGCGCGCGATAATGATCCGTCAGATCTTTTGCGAGGCTGCCCAAGTCTTCGCGGTTGAGATCACGGCCGAGATAGGGTGCCGCTACCGCCTGGAGTTCGGTGTCGGCAATGACCGTGGCGTGCGTGAAAGTGATCTTGGTTGGCCGGGCCAACACGACAGAGATTTCCGCCGCCGTTTGGTCGGTCGAGGCGGTGACCTTCTCCGTTGTTTTGGGCGCAAGCGCCTTTGGCGAACCCGAGGGCAGCCTTTCGCGTAACTGAGACGCTGAGTCTTGGCCCGCCGCATTGGTGATGCAGGCAGCTGCGATCATCAGGGTCAGGAGAAATATCCTACGCGGTCCGTGCTTGGCCATGAGGCGCGATTTTCCATTCTCAAATCACGCGCAGGTACGCATTCTCAAGGTTTCCCAATTCTTAACTTCGCCGAGGCCCGGACCAATCGGCGCGTTAACCGCCTTCCTTTACGCGGCCTAGATGTTCACAAGACACACTGGGGCGAGTTGGTCCTTTGCGAGCAGGTGATGACATGCGTGCAGCGGTGACGGTTTGGACTTTGTTGTTCGCGATGCTGGCCAGCGCGCCTCTCGCCTGGGCCCAAATGCCCCAATGGACAGTGGTACAGGCACAAGGCTCAGTTCACGTGGAAAGCCCTGGCCTTTCGCGCATTGCGGTCAGACCCAATGAGAGGCTGGTGCCTGGGTCCACAGTTACGACCGGGCCGAATGGCCACAGCATTCTGACGAATGGGGAAAGTGCGGTCCAATTGCGGCCAAATACGCGCTTGGTCTTGCCGTCTTCTTTCCAGGGCGAACGCACGATTCTTCGGCAGGATTTCGGATCCGCTCTC
>DMER01000193.1:28979-29252 GCA_003451645.1 Alphaproteobacteria bacterium
CCCAACGCACATTTTGAGGTCAACACACCTCACCTCGCTGCGGTGGTCAAAGGGACGACCTTTGGTGTGACGCTTACGGCCATGGAAGGAACGGTTGAGGTTGATGGCGGCCTCGTTGAAGTCTGGTCGACAGACCGCACCGAACGCGTCCTAGCCGCTGCCGGGCGCCGGGTGAAAATGTCCGCGCGCAAGCGGGAACCTGGGCAGACGCGGGGAACGCAGACAGCTGGATCCGGCATCATTACCGCCGCAATCACACCGATGGACGCTCCG
>DMER01000193.1:29482-29802 GCA_003451645.1 Alphaproteobacteria bacterium
TGCTCATCGGCTCTGACAAAGCGGTCACCAGCGCTTTCAGTCCTGAGTTCAAGAATCCAGCTATCGGCACACAAGATGATGATGCAGTTGAGGACGAAAGCAAATTGAAGCTGCCCCAGCCTGTAGAACTCTTTCAGGACCGATTGCGTCCTGGCTTTGACCAGGACAAGGGAAGTGGGGGCCCTGGAACCGGCGACGGTAATCCTGGCGGTAATGGCACAGGGCGCCCTGGGGATGATGAACAATCTGGCGGCGACAAGGCCGAGAAAGACGAGAAAGACGAGAAAGACGAGAAAGACGAGAAAGACGAGAAAGACGAG
>DMER01000108.1 GCA_003451645.1 Alphaproteobacteria bacterium
AATCTCGGTTGTTGGAAGTGTCCGATTGCGCGATTTGAGTGCGGAGCGCCGCCGGTTTGGCTGGCGGCGTTTGTTGACCCTGATTCGGCGGGAGGGTGCGGTCGTGAACCACAAGAAGCTGTGGCGTCTCTATCGGGAGGAGCGCCTGGCGGTTCGCAAGCGCGGCGGGCACAAACGGGCTGTGGGCATCCGGGCGCCGATCCCGGCTCCGCATGGGCGCAATCAGCGTTGGTCGCTGGATTTTCTATCGGATGCCTTCACATGCGGACGCCGGTTCCGCATCTTCGCAGTGGTCGACGACTTCACGCGTGAATGCCTGACGCTGGTGGCGGACACGTCGCTGTCCGGGGCACGGGTGGCGCGGGAGCTGGACGCCGTCATCGCCGCACGCGGCAAACCTGACGCCATTGTGAGCGACAACGGCACGGAGCTGACCAGCTTGGCGATCCTCAAATGGGCGCAGGATACGGGCATCCATTGGCGTTACATCGCGCCGGGCAAGCCGATGCAGAACGCCTTCATCGAGAGCTTCAACGGGCGGCTGCGGGACGAGCTATTGAACGAGGCGCTGTTCACCTCGCTCGGCCACGCCCGCATGGCATTGGCCGCCTGCAAGACGGATTACAACACGATCAGGCCGCACAGCGCGCTCGGCGGGTTGCCGCCATTTGAGTTCGCCCAGAAAATCGACGGTCAAAGGCAATGGGACGGGCCGCTTGGACTCGTGGGCGGTCCCGCGCCCCGTCCCATTGCATCTCAAACCCAAACAGGACCAAATCACCCAAGGACTCTACCAATGCCTGCATGAAAGAAGGGGCTCAGGTCAACTTCCACATCGACATCGCCGAAGTGCAGACCGCGGAAGGCCGACTTTACCTGCTGGTGGCGATCGATTGCACATCCAAGTTCGCCTTTGTCGAATTGCACCAAAAGGCGACACGCAGAGCCGCGGCGGACTTCTTGCGCCATCTCATCCAGACCGTGGCCTACAAAGTCCACACTGCGCTGATAGACAATGGCACGCACTTCACCAACCCCGCTGGGCGGCGCCTGGACTCCGGTGGAGATCAAGGCAATGCGGGCAGAAGGTGTCCTATTCCGCCGCCTTGCTTTTGAGGCGGCTTGCGCCGGTCTCGACATCGAGCACCAGCTGACAAAACCCATGCATCCTTGGACAAACGGGAAGGTCGAACACATGAGCCGCACCATCAAAGATGCGACCGTCAAGCGCCAACACTATGACGATCACATCCAACTCAAACGGGACCTGACGGACTTCATTGCCGCCTACAATATCGGCCGAAGGCCGACAACGCTCAAAGGCCCAAACCTATGACTTTATCTGCAGAGCTTGGACAAAAGGGCCAAGAAAATTCGAAATCTATCTACCCCATTAAATCACGGGACCGAACATCTAGAAGTGCAACAAAGCCGAAGTTGCCACATGAGTGGGATTTCAATTGACGTGCTCTGGGACCAGAGAATAGGCTTTTGATAGTTCCCGCCGCGTGCGTTCACGTCTCAACCATGTCGATGTCGCCGAGAGGGGTGTCAGATGCAGTTGGCTGGCCTGTCCTTCCATTGGTCATTTTTGTTGTTAGTTGTTGGCTCGGCCATTTCGTGGACATTGCTGCACTTTAGGTTTCTCCCGGTCGCGCGTGTCGCAGCGAATGATGCTCGTGGAGATCAAATCGCCGCGCGCAAAGCGAACCTTACGATGTTGGTTGGACTGCGAACCTTTGCTGCATTCGGTGTTGTAGTGCCTCTTGCCGTTTCGGCGCTGTATGCTTTTGCGCACAATCGGATCGAGAGGTTTGGGGCCGAATTCGAGAAAGTTGAGGCTCTTGTTCGAACGAGGGATTGGCTCGAGAGCTTTGTTTCGCCGTTTTTGACATGGTCGGTCGTTGGGTTGGGCGTTTCGATCGCGGTCATATTTGCGGTTTATCTTTATGCACGGCGGTCTTCTACCGTTCGAAATTGGCGAAATGCATTTGATGCGCGCCGTGACGCTATCTTGGCGTCCCTCCGGACTATGTCATCGGACGATCTCGCGAAGGAACTGCAATCGATCGCGCCGCAACGTTACGCAGAACTTTTGACGCGCGCCAACGATGCGCGGACGCACAACCTTGCTTCTTTTGCCGCAGCATTGGATCAGAAACTAATCGAAGCAAAGAATGCCGAAGGCGCATCCATTCGGGTATCGATCAACGATCTAATGTCACGATTGACGGCCCTGCTAAACGCGGAGACGCCGGACGATCCAAGCAAGCTCGCCGAGCTCCAATCTGAGCGTGAGTCCCTCGCCGTGGCAATATCCGAGTTCTCGCAACGAGTTCCAGTGAATTGGAAGACGGCCACCGCAATTGGGATGATATCGGTCGCCGATGCGCGCGCCGCACTTGACGAGCCAATTGGCCTTTCACAGGAAGAGGTTTCCAACGTTCTACTCGAAGCCAAGCTTTCGGGTCATGACGCGGCTGCGCTTAGTCGCGATAGGGCTCGGCCTGAAACGCTGAAGGAGTGGGTAGGCGCCGTAATGACTGGGCGGTTGACTGTTGCCGCAGCGTCGATGGCCGGAGCTGTCGCATCGTTGGCCGCACAGGCGGCGATCATTCTGAGTGTGATTGGCCTCAGTATTCATGGCACCGGTTTTGGCGGGTTGGAGGCGAAGGCTCGCGACATGGAGCTTTCTCTCATTCGAACGGCGAACGCTACTGCAAGTGTGGAGCTACCAGAACCGCCAGAGTGTTCAGGGCAGGACTGCGCCAGCGACGAGGAAACCGAAGCTCGTCTCAATGCCGCATTTAGGCACTCTGTTGCGCTCGCGTTTCAGACCTCGCCTCGGGCTGCTGAATGGCGAAGGGCCGCTTATGCGTTTGCGGCGACCGACATACGTCGCGAGATTCTTGCCACCGCTGCCCGTCCTTTGTCTGGAACCAGCACAAGTATTCCAAGTGGCGAAGTTCATGTAAGCGTGGATGACGCCGCCCCGGATCTAAATGCCCGCAGCGAAGCGGTACGAAAGATCGACGAGGCGTTCGAGCGCCGCGTCCAAGAACTGAAACGCGATCCCAAGGCGTGGACGCATCTAAAGCGTTGGGCCGCGCAACCCGTACCTGCGGCCTATGCCTCGGACGCAATGTTCCGTACGATGTTTGGCCAAATGAGCATGGGCGATAGCCATGCGTTTCGGGCTTGGACGGAGCGATATGCACGGGATTTCTCCAGCCGCGTTCGCGCATCTGCCGATCCTTATCAGTCGGTGCACGTTTCTGCCTCGTCTGGACCCAGGGTCGGCGCCTCGGGAAGTGCGTACGACAAGCGAGTTGCTGCTAACATTGACAGTGACATCGCTGACATCGTCACGACGCGCCGCAACAATTTGGCGAGTGGCATCGAGGACGCTGGATCATTGGCCAGGCGTGGTGCGTTCGCGGCTGGGGCGGGCGTCCGGGCGCCAGACTACTATTCGCAAAACTTTCCTGCAAAGCTTGCGGGTTCGGGCGCAGGCATAAGCCCGGATTTAGGAGATGTTCCTGGAGTTCCGGGCGGCGGAGGCGGAGGAGGAGGTGGTGGTGCTGATGATGGGAAGAGTCCGCGCACTTCCCGCCACGCCAATGTCCCCGCCTCGCGTTCCTATGCTCGTGTTCGCTTCAGCGGCCGGGTCGGCGGCGTCGTATTTGGCCGTATGCCAGACGACGGCGGAACCGCGCCAGATGTACGAAAATTGGTTTGGGAATTGGACGCAAAGAAGCGGCTTGTCAGACTGTCTGTCGAGACAGCCGGCAGAAATCAAATCCTGCTTGGGACCTTTCATCCCGCTCTAGTTCATCACGCACTTGCATTTGCCGCGGATGGCAGGCCTGTCGCCGCGACGATGCCGATCTTCCGCCCACAAGACGGTCAACTTCGCATCCAGGGGCGGCAGGTCATCGTTCACCCAGCGTTTGAGGACACAGCATTCGGCTGCAACTCAATTCAAATAGACCGGTTCGTGGACATGTTTACGTCCTCGCAGGCCAGCACCAGCGCAGGCGCCGCTAGAATCGCCGTTGCGCGCCGGGGCGTCAGCGCCCTTATGGTAATCCTTGAGAACATGGCCGCTCCTTCGTCAGACCTAGACGCGAGCAAACTTGAGGAGTTCGTTAGACAGCGTCGGGAATCGATCGAAGGAATGACCGCAGCCGTGCGGCTTTATGCTTCCTCATGCGCTGGCGAGCCGAGCCAATGTTTCCCGATGCAACATTACAAGTCCGTTGACTTTTCCACGGCGTCGAACGTTTTGAAGTGTGTCGCGAAACACGGCAAGGACGACGGCGCAACGGATTGCATTTTGAATCTGCCGTCCCCGCAAAACAAGTACTGGGTGGATAGCGGCGTCCGTGAGTCCGCTTATGTGCTGGACCCGGACTTGAACTTTCTGAAGCGGAGAACAGGGCAGGACGACACTTACCCTATCGACTTCATTATCCAGGCGGTGCCACAGACGATGGAAGGGGACGATGTTCCCACGGGAGACGTCGCGGATCCGTGGGATTTCCCCTTGATCAAGGAGGATATCCGCCAGGCCGTCAAACTTGCGGCCGCCAAGGACGGACCGTCCACGGAAATCATGCGCAATGTCCGCGATTTCGTGTTGCTTCAACGTATGTTCCGCAATGCCCTTGCGGGCAATTTGGGAGAGCAATTTCCTTTGCGGCAGTTGGGTGCGTTGTCCCGCGAGACTGCTGCCTATGTAAGAATCACGCGAACCGAAAAATGGAACATGAACTCGTCGTTCTTTGAATTGATCGGAACAGTGCAGAGTATCGTGTTCGAAGATGTATCGCCCCTGGTTCGCGGCGGCAAACTTTCGCTGACATGTAGTTCCGCAGCGGCCAAGATCGTGCGTCCGTCGAAACTTGAGCCCGAAATCTGGGGCTTTTTGCAAGGCATGCACGACCTATGCGCAAATGACAAAGTGCCTTTAGAAAAGCTGTTTAGCTTGCGGGACGCACTAAACGAGCTTGAGGTCATCGACGAGGTGCTGACGCTTCCCTCTAAGCAAGGATCGACTTGCTCCTCGCTTTAGAGATTCTTGGCCTACCTTTGCCATGTTCTCGACTCAACGTTGTCCAGCCACCGCCGTGCGACTTTGCGTGCATCGGACTCGCCGGCGCGATCTAAGTATCTGCGGCACGCGTCAAAAGCTTCGCTCCATTGGGCGCGTTCGCAAAGTGCGGGAATGAGGACGTCCAGGGCGCGGTACTGAAGGTTTCGAAGTCCCAATTCGAACGACAGTGATTCGGCCTCTTTAGCGAACGCGATAGCGTCGCGCGCTAACCCTAACTGAAGCTTGCAATCCCCCGCGTTTACAAGCGACGAAGCTAACCGCAATCCGTGACCGCATTTGCGAGCTGACGCGATTGCCTGCGCAAAGTCGGGCATAGCTATCTTGTGTTCGCGCAACGCTATCCGCAATCGTCCGCGCATTTCGAAAGCGACAGCCTTGGCCTTGTGATCTTTAAGCGCTTGAGCAGCCGCAACGGCTTGATCCGCAATGGCGAGAAGTGACTCGAGGCTTGATGGCAAATTCAGGCCGTCAGATACGGCAAGGATAGCGGCTGCTCGGCCAAAGCGGACGAACGCCGACCCCTCCGCGAGGCGTGGTCCTAACCGTAGCCATTTGTCCGCCGTTTCTTTCCGCGCACTATAAGGTAAGAGTGCGAAGGCTCTGACCTCGTGTTCTTCCTCCGAAACATTGGTGTCGAAACGCCAGAAGTCTTCGCTGATATGTTCGCCAAAAGCGGCTGCGAGAGAGCCCATGTCCGCGGCATATTCGGCCGGGGCCCGTATGCTGCGCAAGTCCTCGAGCCAGGCTTGGAAGATTGAGGCTCGATGCGCTCCGCTAAGAAGCGACAAGATTCTTTGGGCGAAAATGGGGCCGCGTCTCACAATGGCGTTTCCTCTCGCAATGTCGCGAAGTTCGCGCGCGAAGTCGTCGAGCCGGTTTCTCGCCTCGAACAATGCTGGCGCCTCCGCCGCCCAGCGTTTCAATTCACCGGCGCTCAGCACCTGCAAAAGTCTCTCGGCGATACCAGGCGTAATTGTGTTTCGGATTGTGTCGTCGTTTCTAATGAAATCCAAGATTGGCCCGGCAGTCAGCCAAAATCGTCCGTCGCGCTCCGCCAGAGCCTCGAATAGCTCCGCCTTGATCGCGCACCAATAGGCGGCGGGAACGGGCTCGCCCGTTTCCGACGCCGCCGCACAGAGTTCAGCTTCTTCAAGTCCCCATTCGGAAATGGCCAGAGCGGCCAGGATGCGCGGCAACGCATCGCGCGCCCGTTGCGGCAGAACTGTTCCCATCGCTTGCAGGCAATGACCGGCAAGTTCCGCGCGGCCAGGTTGCGAGGCAAGGGCCGCAATCTTGCCTTCGAGAGCTTCAAAACTCCCAAAGCGTCTAATTTCGTTGAGCGCCAAGACCATCGCCCCCAAATTCGTGGAATAGGGAGCGCGGGCTAAGCGCGCTGCCTGATCGAACGTGAGCGTCTTGCCAAACGCCTTGAGGTACGATGCGCAAAATTGCTGCCGCTCCTCCTGACACAACGCCGTAAGCGAGATCATCTTGCAACCGCGATTCCGCGCGGTCTCCGCCGCACGTAAGTTTTTACACACGGCCAGCAGGTGGATAGCGCCAGGAATCCGTCCGGGCAACCAATCGATGTCGACGCTGTGTTCTGATGCATAGGCGTCGTCAATATGATCGACACAGATGCGCCAATTGCCTTTCAGCGACGCAAGCAATTGCATAGTCTGCGAGGCTGGCTCGCTGTCGTTCGCATCGGCGGTCCGCGCCGGGGCGTCCTGCCAGCCGCACGCGGTCGACAGCCTTTCACGAATTACCGCATCAAGTGAGGCGCCGTTCAACCTCCGCGCATCGATATGGATGACAGATGTGTCTGGTCCGCCAGCCTGTAGCCAGGCGTCGCAGAGCCACGTGGCGCCTGCGCCCACTTCGCCATGCAGCACGAGAGGCCGCCCCTGAGCGGTTTGGCGCTCGATCTCCCGCAATCGTCGTGTCAAGCTCTGAGGCATCGGAGCGCCATTAACGTTGCTTGGCGGCGTCCAACCGGGTTGTGTTGCGCGTGCGCCGATCGCGGCGGTCAGAGTGTCTGCGGCGATCCGCTCGAAAGTGTCTATATCGTCATAGTGCTGAACGCGGCCGCTCCATCGTTTCTCGATCCAAGTTTTCAGCTTTGCAATCCGCTCGGGCGCTTCAGCCGGAAAACCGAGCCGCGCCGACATTTCGGGCGCCCGGAAGAAGAAATAGGGCTCCATACCCTTGCCCGCCTGCATGGCGTAGCGGATTTCAAGTTCCGTTGCGCTGCACTGTTCGCCGGCCTGCGCGCTGAGAAGTTGCGCGGTGCGCGGAAGCCGAGCCGTGTCATCGGGCACCCAACCATACCGGTCCCCAATCAACGCTATAAAAAAGGGGACGCAGCCGTCAATTTCACGAAGGCAGATCGAGACAGCGCCTTCGGTCTCCGCCTCTTCACGTGTGACGCCCCACCTCAGATCGACCTCGTAAAATGTGAGCGCACGGCGGCGCAATTGCGTCCGTACCGCCGGAAACACTTTGCGCGCAAGGATATCGCGCTCAGCCTGCATGTCCTGAAAAGTAGACGAAACAAAAGCCCGAACTCCTGGCAGCCCCATTGACCGGCGGGACGTTGCGCGATCAGGCCACGCAACGCCGCGCAGGACCGTTAGCGCATCGTTCGGCCAATGCGCTAAACGGGTCGCTAACGAGTGCAGTTCCATTTGCGGAGTCCTGTTCGAATGAGTCGTCCGGCTTCTGCGCGCCAAACAAAGCTTTCCACTACCAGCTCCGGCCGACGAGTGCTTTGCAAGTGCACGTGTGTCGTGCGCGCCTTACCATGATTGGCCCCACCAAAAACGAGAAGCAAACCGGCCAATGGAAGAAAGGATCAGCGCACCGCATCCGATATCGTGACCCTGGTGCAAGCTTTATCTTACCGAAAGAAGGAACTTAGCCCACTCATCGGCTGGGGTTAACCCCAGCCGATGAAAGGCCGGATTTCTCCTTTTGCCAAGGTATAAACGACGACCAGGGTCATGATTCTTAGCAGATTACTTCTTGAAAAATAGCTCAACCCATCGTTTGGTGTCATGCTCACTGTGACCTTCGTCAACAGAGATTTTCGAGGAGACAGTAGAGACTGGCGAGGGGTGAGATAAAACCGGTATGAAGAAGATATCTCTGTCCGATCGGGTATTCATTTCGCACAAGAGTGGGGAGAAGGAAAAAATCCGCCCCTTATTGCGCGCGATTTTAAAAATGGGTCTGCCGTTGTGGGTCGATAGACCCGAAGAATTGGGTGAGGAGTTTCGAGCCGACATTGAGTCCGGTATGCTGATTGGCCTGGAGCCGGGCGATGTTTGGAGCGAAGGTCTCGAATTTGCGCTTCAGCAGTGCGCTTTGGTGACCGGAATTCTGACGCGAAGTTCCGTTGGTTCGTCGATCGAGGCGGGCGGGTACAGGAGCGGCAGTCCTAATGCGCTGAAGGAATTACTCGTCGGTTTTGAGAAGCGTAAATTGGTTCCGATTCAATTTGACGATCAACTTGATCCGTCCAAGTTGAATCAGAAAGCCGAGTTTCTGTCCGACCTCCAGTGGTATATTGTCCCTGAAAAGCTTGATCGTGAAGGCAGCCCAGAAATTGATCGCGCTGCTGCCATGGTGTTTCAGAGATACAAAAGCTTGCCAGGCAGGAATGCGTCCGAGCGAGCGCAAGAATTGAAGAGACAATTGATCGAGTTGACCAAGCTCCGCATATCCCGCGAAGGTGTTTTGGTATGCAAGGACTATTTGAACGGACAAGAGATCGAGTGCCACTTGTTTCTGCCGCCTGAGATTGAGAAAGGCGCATCGCTGAAATTTGCAAGCGCAAATCCGCTTGATGCGGGGCGGCGATATTCTGAAGCCGAGGCAGCGTCTCTTCAGGCGGCTTTTGGTCGGACGTGGCGGTGGCCCAGTTTGAGCGAACTAAGTGCAATAGTCGATCCAGGTGGGGTATGCAGCGCAGGCGCGGCGAATCCCTTCGGCTTTGAAGCGCCATTGGCTGAACCGTATTGGGCACAAGAAAACGGACACCGCTGTTTGGTCGTCGTCCCGCAAGGGCGAGTCGAAGGCGAGGCAGCCGCAAAGGTCATCCTAGTGTACGAAGGATAGTATTCCTTTTGGATAATCTTTTGAGGGTCCACCGTTTATGGCCGCTGATCCGACCAACAAGAGTGAACCGCAGAAACAGGACGACAAGGCGAACGAGCCGCTTGCGCAGCAACCGTCAGACGCAGCCGCAATTTCCGATACGCCCAGCGCCTCGAAGGGTGCCAATGAAAAACCAAAGGATGAAACGGCCCAGTCTTCAAGCGCAATTGCAGACGAAGCGAAAGCAATACCGGTGGATGCGCTTCCGCGGAAGCCGGAAACATCGGGGTCGGACGACGAGCAGTTGAGGATCGCTAGACAAGAATATAAGGATGTCGGTCGAAGACCATTGGGCGGCCCTACTGTGGGCCTACCACGACTCGCAAAATTGAATTTGCAGGACTTATTGAGTGATCGCGCACCAATACCCATTCCGGGATTGCTGCCTCAGACTTTGATCGATCCAGTCCTTTTGTTGCAGGCTCTAGATCTCCGGCTAGCGCTTGGCGCAATTCAGGCTTGGGGCTGGGACGGGACGTACATGTCCTTGCGAACTGCGCAGGACGCATCCGACTCCGAGCGCCTGGCGATGGACCAACGGCGGGTGTCGTCAATTTTGCTGGACAACCTTGAAGCGGCCGACAGCGTATCAGGCCGCGCAACTACAATTTTCCTCGATCCGTGCGAGCGTGGCGATTTGCCCGCGATTTGGGAGGGGTTAAGTAAGGATATCGACTCGGTCCGAGCAATTCTCGCGGCGCAAAAAACAGTTCTCGTTTTGCTGGTGCTGGGCGTTAAAGCAGCCAGTGCCAGCGAGGTCTTGCGAGGCCCTGGAGTTCAGCGAATTGTTTTGCAATCGGCCGATCAGCTGAGAGCGCTTTGCAAATCCAAAAAGCTCGAATTCTATGTGCCGGACGGCAAGTTATTTGAAATGGCGGCAGAAAATCCCACATCTTTACGGGACTTGTATCAAGCGCTGCTAGAGGACGAAGGCGATGGAATGAAGCTTCAGGTCGCGCTCGACGTGGTGGGGCCAGAAAAAATCCTGAAGAGCCGAAGAGACGCGGGTGAATTGGTAACTCGAATCGTCAAAGAGAAGCTGATCGATTCGGCTGCCGCGCTCTTCGTTGCCACCCACTTGCCGGAATGTGCATTCGCCGATTTTTCGCTTATGGCCGAGGAAATTTATAAGTCCTCTGCCCCGTTGTCCGCGCAGGAAGAAAAAGGGTTCTCCGATTCCGCGCTCGCGGAAGCGGGCTTGAGGCGAGCCCGAATCTCCATAGACGATAGACGGCCGCAGAATGTTGCGAGGTTTTCGAGCGGTGGAGTATTTGGTGCTGCCGTTCGCGCGCAAATACAGAACACCGCTGCGATTTTCTGCGATGGTGCATTCAAGTGTCTCGCAGATAATTTGACGATAGGCGCTGTCGGCGAAAACGCGTCATATGCTTTGGCGAATGAGGCGGCACGTCATTAAGCCCATTCTGGAGACGGCGACTTAGCCGCTAGCGCCCGCGCGGTCTCGGCGTGGATTCTCGGAGCACCTTGTGCGAAAGCGCCGACTGCGGTGCGAACTCAACGCGCTCCAGTGATCGTGAGCCGCATTGAGAGAATTCTTGTTGAGGCCGCCTTGGGCCTAGGGCGCGAACTCGCGGAAGAAGCCGCGACCGCCAGGCTGGCGCTTGGACTGGCGATGCTGAAGCATCCATCAACGCCAGAGTTTACGACAGGTGGGTTCGCGATTGTGCAGGCGAATGGGGCTTTTATGGCTTTGACATCTCCGTCGGGCCAGGCTCGCTATGTAGAATGCATTGACGGATTGACCACTGCGGATCCGCTTGTTCATTGGCTGGTACTATCCATGTTTGGCGGTAGTCTGGGCATTGTTGCCGCGGAGCCAGGGCTGGATGTCATTGACACGCTCATTGAATCCGCAGTGGACGCGATGGAGCATTTTACGGACGCAAAGTCGCAGAGATCGAATGAGCAACTGCTTCGGCGCGCGTTGATGCGCCGCATGGGCGCGGATACTAGGCGGCTGTCCTCGGGAAGGCAGCCGTCAAACAATGCGAGGCTGTTAAAAGCGATATTCAAATTGCTGTCTCGCGAAGAGCGCTTCCCGTCTCCGTTTCTGACGGTTGAACTCGACGCAGCTGGTTTCTGGAACGAAACGTCGGCCGCGACGATGGCGGAGATTAACACTATTGTGAGATTGGGACCGCTTGGCGATGTCGAGAGTGGTTCGCGTGCCGAGATTGCGGCGGGCGAGGCGCGATTCCGTCAAACATGCGCGACTTTGGCGGCGGCTATTGGCATCGAGTTTGGTGAGCCCCCCTTTGCAGCGAACCTTTACAACCGCTGGGCCGGGGCCGTTATGCTTCCAGGCGATGCTCGTCCAAGGCCAATTCAGATCGAGTTTGGCGAAGCCTTCTTATGGATACGCGATCATGGCAATCATGAATGGCGGCCCTTGCGCAATTTTGCAAACGCTCTGAATGCGCTGGATGAGTGCCTGCCGGTCTACGCGGCGGCTATGGCGATCGCGCGGCCAGCTGCGCCAGAAGGAAATGGCAGCGACGCCACAGAATTCGGTTCAAAGCACTTTGAAGGAATCGACCGTCGAGGCCAAATACGTATTCTTGATCGGATAAGGAGTTGTATCCAGCAGCTTACCGCGTTTTTAGACTTGGCTATAGAAGCCGTAGACGGAATTGAGTCCAATGAGCGATCAAAACTGAGAAAGGCCATAATTGCGCGTCGGCCGCTTGTTAGGACGCTAGAGCGGGATGAGTTTAGCCT
>DMER01000115.1:0-4777 GCA_003451645.1 Alphaproteobacteria bacterium
ACCTCCGGCCCCTGCCTCCCGAAAGCAGTGCTCTACCAGGCTGAGCTACTCTCCGCCGCATTTGCCGGACTGACCGGCTCGGGAGCCGACGCTTATAACTGCTTTCCCCGGCTCAAACAAGAACGGCGTGCGCCGCCCCCGCCCCAGCGGCCGCCACTGGTCTGGGCGCCGGCTCTGGCTCCCGGAAGGACGGCAGCGCGCTTTGTCCGATGGTTGTGGGATCGACCACCCCCAGCAAGTCGCGCCCGATCCCCATGAAGAACTCGGCCGGCACATGGGTCAGCCCGCGCGAGATGAACCAGTATTCCCAATAGCCCACAATCTGCTCCAGGATCCCGTAAACCACGCCGAAATCGTAGAGCTTCTCATGCAGGGACAGGAGGTAATCCCTGAACGCGTCCGGCGATCCCGATCCGATCAGGTCCTTACGATAGGCATCGCTAAAGGTCATGAGCAAACGGTCGAGGCCCGCTTTGGCGCTTTGGGCGCGCGCGATCAGACTGGCGCGCAAAGGCAAGACGATCTCCACCGGGGCCGCCACCGAATAGGCATAGATCTTGGTTGCCTGCACGCTCTCCAGAAAGCGCGCAAAGCGCGTCTCGAAATTGCGCACCCGGTACTCATAAAACAGCGCCGCCTTCCAGGTATAGAGCGCCTGGGGCCAGCGTTCGGGCGTGATGCGCAAGGCCTCGCGCAGCATTTCGACCCGGCCGTTTTGCGGGCCCGTGAACATCTCCTCCAAGAGGCGGTCGAGGCCGCGCTCATTGCCCTTGGGCTGCACCGCGCTGCCCATCGCGAGCGCGACCAAAGGGGTCAGCTGGCGTTTCATATATTCCTGCAGCGCATGATCGCCGCCCAGCTGAAAGGCCGCAAAGGCCTCCGGCAAATGATGACCGTCGACCGCCAGACGCTCCCGCACAATAAAGGGATCGAGCGTCGCCAGGCCGTCCAGCGCGTTGATGACCCGCAAATCCTGGCGCACTTTGGGGTCGGGGCTCTTGTGGCAGAGCCCCAGACGATCCTGCATGATGCGGTTGGCGTGCCGCTCGCCCAGCATAAAGGTCACCCCGCCCAGCGACAGATCGTCAGGATCGATGGGCAGGATCAGCTTGGTCGCCACGGGCCGCAGGCGCATGAACAAATGGCGCTCATTCTCCCGCACATTATGTTTGACGATGATGGCGGTGTTCAGCCCGTTATTGGCAAAGAAGCGCGGCTGGCCTTGCGTATCGTCCTTGTCCGGATCGAACAGATCGCGGTTGATCGCGCCGAGGTTCAGCACGCGGCCATTGGCGCGCACCTGCGCCAGGCCCTCGATGGAGCGGAATTCGCTCGGTTTTTTCAGGTCAGCCAAGCCCCGAGACATTCTGCCCCCACCACGCCTTTACACGCAGGCGCTAGTGTCAGGCCGTGCCCCCAAGAAACTGCTAATGTGGGGGGTGTCAGAGCCCCGCTCTACCGCCCTGATTGCGGTCTTGGTGAAGAAGGGCTTTACGAAATGAGCTGGCCAAGCGTTGGTTACGCTAGTCCAAGCGGCCGCTGCCAAGGGTCTGGTGCACGGCAAAAACTCATACCTTTGCGGCCTTGGCGATTTCTCCAAACGAGATGCCCGCAATTGGTTTGAGCGACATCAGAATTGCCTCCGTTTCCGGCCTCAAGCGACCTAAGAGATCAAATCCAAATGCGCGCGAGCCGCTATTGGAGGCAATCCGCGCATCGATCGCGGCTCGGGCATCTGCCCTCAAATCATTGGTGGGATCGGTATCACGATTGGGCGCGAGCTGGTCCTGCAGCCGCAGGATCTCGTCATGAGCTTCAAGTGCGCTGTCGATGGGCAGGCTCAGGCGCAAGACCGCGATGTGGATGCGCGCGCGCAAGGCTGGATCGCTGAGATCGAAAAGCCGCTCGCGATTGCGCTCATAAACCTCAATCTCCCGCCGTGCGCCTTTCAGCATGCGCATGGTGATCGGACCATAGGGTTCTCCGATCTTGCGCGATTCCGAAGCGCCGAAAACGATCAGATCGATGGAGGCGAGGACCTCGCCAAAAAAACGTGCTGCATCTTTCTCCCGCCGCTTGCGTTGCCGCCGCTCCTCGATCCAGTTGGCCGTGAGGCCCCCCAGCGTGGCCAAGACCGCGCCCAGCACCACAGCCAAAAGCGTGTCGAGATTGCCAATGAAGTCAAAGATTTCCGGACGCATTGTGGTCCCTTTCCTCAAGCGCCACCTTGCGCGGCCGCCCCGTTGCGAGTCTAAATGGTGAATGACCTATGACATTGTCTACGATGTCAGCCTTCGCTGGCCGGAAACCTGGAGCTTTATCGCGGGTGGCGTGGTCTCGAGCGCGGTGGGCGCCATCTTTGTCTTCGCACCAGCCTTGCGCGACCGGCTTCTGCCATTTGGCGTGCAAGGCCGCGCCAGGACGCTCTTTTCATGGGTGTTCTTTCTTTTTGCCCTGTTGTGGACGGGCGCAGTGGCGAGCTTTTCGCTTCCCGCCCATCTGCGATATCAGGCCGCGGTGCGCGACGGCACCTGCCGCATCGCTGAAGGCGTGGTCCAAGGCTTCCGCCCCGGCGATGCCAACCGCAAGCCCGAACAGTTCACAGTCCAAGGTGTACGCATTTTCTATAGTGACAATTCGATCACCGGCGGCTTCAACAAGACCCAGGGCGGCGGCGGCCCTCTGCGCGATGGCCAATGGGTGCGCATTTGCTATTTGCCCAACACGGGCGATCCCCAAACCAATGACAATGTGATCCTGCGTTTGGAGATCGCGAAGACTGGCTCATAGGCGCCTGCGAACACGCGAGGGGCGCGTCCATCGCCCTGCGCGACAGGGGCACACGCACCGCTTCTTTAGCTCCCCCTTGCCGGCGCTCTCAGAAGCCCGATCCCCGTGGCGATGAGCCAGAGCGACAGCCCCAGATACCCCGCAATGGTCGCAAGCGCGAAGGTGTCGCGCGAATGTCCCAGTGCGATCGCCAAACCCTCATTGGTACCCAGAACGATTGCAATGACCGTCAGAAACCCGAGCCCTGCAGTGATGTGCCGCGACGTGCGCCATTGCATGACGCTCAGCAGACACACGAACAAGGCCGTCAAGAGCTGCCCAAGATGCTCACCGATAGCAACGCCGCCATACTGATTGATGAGATCGAAGGTTTGCTCCGCCGCGCGCCGTGCCTCATCGCTCGTTGCTGGGTCGGCATGAAGGCGCGCCAGACCAGGGACGACAAACACCCAGCGCCAGAGCCCCATGGCTTGTGCCAGCCCCGCGAGCGAACCCGCGATCGCTGCACCGATGGCAAGGCCTGGCGTTTGCGCGACCGATTTCGGCGTAAGCGTCAATGCCAAGGCCATTGGCACGAGCAGGAGTGCGCAAAGGGCAAAGAGATGCCAGGTGATGATGAGATTGCTTCCCCCCGCGGCGAACATGTCCAGCGCTTCGCCCGCGGGCCGGCGCAGCACCGCCGGATAATCGTAGGTCGCGGCAAGCATCGCATAAGGCACATTAAAGGCGATTGCCAAAACGATGGCACTTAGACCGGTGATCGGACGGGCGCTAGTCATCGCGGCCCCCCTTCAATCCCGAGCCATTGCTCGCCACGATCCACACTCGTTCAATGGCACGCTCGCTCTCAACGCCCTCACCCGAGAAGGGGGTTTCAATGCGCCGGGGCGCCGTCGACATCTGCATCTTTAGAACCTTTTTTATGACCAATGACATACATATCACCGGCTGGTGACAAATAGGCAAGGGAAAAGTCACCGCTCAGTGATATGATCGCAAGCCGTCAATCATGGCGAGGCAGCATCGTGAAAAAAGTCAAGCAAAAGGACCTTTCATTGCCACGTCCACGGGACCGTGGGGCGACCGAGCGCAGCATCTTGGAGGCCGCCAAACTGGTGCTCGCGGAAGAGGGATTCCAAAGCTTCGGCATCAACGCGATCGCCCGCCGCGCGCAATGCGACAAGCAACTGATCTACCGCTATTTTGCTGGTTTGGAGGGCCTTGTTGAGGCCAGCGGCATTGAACTCGCAAGCAAACTCACGCACGACCTGCACCAGATCTCCGCCGCGCATCGGCCTGACAGCTATGGCGCCTTGATGAAAGTCCTGCTGCTTGGCCTCCTTGATCTGCTGCGCGGTGACAAGATCATGCAGCAGACGATCGCGTGGGAGCTGGCGGCGCCGTCGCCGCTTTTGTCCCGCCTGATTGCGGCGCGCTCCCAGGCCCTCAGCACCTGGATGCATCACATGCGAGGGGACCTGACCCCGCCCCCGGGCGCCGACGCGCCTGCGATCAACGCGGCACTTATTGCGGCGGCCCAGCATCTGGTCTTGTCGGCCTCCGCGAGTGGCGCTTTCGCGGGTATGATGATCAAGACCGAGGCCGATTGGCGGCGTGTGCGCGACACCTTGGCAACGCTTGTCGACGGCGCCTACGGGACCAGACCCTCATAAGAATAGCCAAGCCGTTTGGACCGGCAATGCCCACCCTGCCTGATCCGCTTGCCTTACGGACAGGACGGCCAAATGGCAGCGGTAACGGCACTGACCTCCACGAACCCCTCTATTTTGCGGTGGGGATGTCCCGACGAGACGAGGGGGCCGTCATGGCCCCTTGACATTCAGGACTTTGATCCTATTTCCCAAGGTCACATAGCCGCTCTGGACTTTCGCGGCACGAGGCACTCAAAAAAACACCGCCATTTTGCAAAGAAAATGGCTGAAATGAGCCAAAAAGGCCCTGATTTTTGTTTCGTTTTGTTTCGCTG
>DMER01000115.1:4980-5282 GCA_003451645.1 Alphaproteobacteria bacterium
TGTTACGTTGCGGGCCTGTTTTTCCCTGAAATTGGGCCCCCGGTGTTACGCTGTGTGACGTGCGCTCCCAGGCCCTGAGGCCCCTTGATCCAGATCAAGGCGCAACCTGACGCCCGCGTCATCATTGTCCCATCATCACCGCCGATGGGAGGCCTTCCGCCATGACGACGCAGCTCACCAAAGACCAGGTTTATGACACGGTCGACCCTCGCGACTTCCCCGCCCTCCTCGATATTGACCGCTATGGCAAGCGCTCCAGCGCCTTTGACAAGATCATCGCCGCCACCCACGACCATTTCTGG
>DMER01000115.1:5515-5719 GCA_003451645.1 Alphaproteobacteria bacterium
ATCGACTTCTCAGAGCCGTTCGATATGGAGAAGGACTATCTGATCGATCCCGATCTGGTCGCAGGCCGCGGCACGGCCGTCTGGGACAAGCTCGACGAGGCCCAGCGCATCAAGCTGACCAATCTCGACGCCAAATGGGCGCTGTCCTCGATCCTGCATGGGGAGCAGGGCGCCTTGTCCTTGTCGGCCTCGCTCTGCCACATC
>DMER01000115.1:5971-6186 GCA_003451645.1 Alphaproteobacteria bacterium
CCCGGCGCCCAGGAATATGCCGCCAACCAGGCGCGTGAGGAGGCCCGCCACGTCACCGCCTTTGCTCAGTATGTCAAGGTGCGCTGGGGCAAGCCAATGCCCATCGGAGGCTCTCTGGGCGGCGTGCTCAACGAGCTGGTCGCCAGCCCCTATGCCTGGAAAAAGATCGTCGGCATGCAATTGCTCGTCGAAGGGCTCGCCATGGGCGCCTTTGC
>DMER01000115.1:6385-7897 GCA_003451645.1 Alphaproteobacteria bacterium
GCGATGGGCGCTTTCGCGACGTTCTACAATCGCGCGAACGATCCGGTCCTCGTGCGCCTCTGCCAATTGGCGATGACGGACGAGGCCTTCCACCACAAATTCGGGAAGATTTGGGCAGACCGCACGATCCCCAAACTCGAGACGGCCGAGCGTGACCAGATCGAGGACTGGGCCTGGCATGTCTTCCAGACGCTGCTCTACAACCTCGCAAGCCCGGAGCAGAAGAAGGAAATTTACGCTGCCGTCGGTCTCGATTGGACCTGGGTGCAATCAGCCTTCATCGAGGCGCTTACGGATGAGCACTTGCGCAAGCAGATGCAGGAAAGCGCCAACATCTTCCGCGTGTTGATCAAGACCTTGCTCAAGGCCGGCATCATCACGGACCGCACCCGCGGGAACTATGCCGCCTTCGTCGATATGGCAGAGCTCTACCACGAGAGTGACGAGATGGTGGGCGATGCAATCGCGGCCGCCGGTATAGACCATCTGAAGAAGATCAACTTCGGCCGCACCACTTTCGGGACCGCCGCGAACCACAACGTCCCACGCGTCGCGGCCGAATAGGTCACACCCGTGAGGCAATGACGCTCAGCGGTTTTTTCGTCAGCACCGGGACCATCGCGTCCGGTGCTGGCAGGCCAGTGACAATGATCATCGCGGCCTTCTCATTGACGGGCCGCTTGAGGATCTCGCGCAAGAAGCCCATCGGGCTCGGCGTATGGGTGAGCGTCGCATAGCCCGCCTGATGCAGCCCCGCGATCAGAAAGCCGCAGGCGATCCCGACACTCTCCAGGACATAGTAATTCTTCTCGCGATTGCCCTCTGCATCGAGGCCATAGAGCTCCTGAAACACGACGATCAGGACAGGCGCGGTTTCAAGGAACGGCTTCTCCCAAGTCGTGCCCAAGGGCGCCAAGGCATCGAGCCATTCTTGCGGCGCCCGCCCGCCATAGAACGCCCTTTCTTCCTCCTCAGCCGCCTCCCGGATCGCCCGTTTGACGCCTGCGTCCGTGACGATCACAAAATGCCAAGGCTGGCGGTTGGCGCCGTTGGGAGCGAGGCCCGCGGTCTCAATCGCCCGCTCCACCGCCTCCAGGGAAATCGGATCGGGCCGGAAGTCGCGGATGGTGCGGCGCGAGCGCATGACCTCCAGGAATTGCTGGGCGGAAGCCGCCGCTTGCTCCGGTGTCTGTTCTGCTAGCCTTGGCGCGAGTTCGAATTGGCCGTTCATGGGCGCTCCGCTTTTGCCGTCCCGACTTTAGCATAGAGGCTTAGGCGACAGCCTCTGGTCAATTGCACGTTAATGCCGTACATTACGTCGAGCATCAATGAGGGGAGACGCAGATGAGGCTTGGCCGTTGGTTCGTGATCATCCTTGCCGGATTGGCGGTCCTGGCGGGCATTGGCTATGGAGCTTTGCAAATCCCATCCGTTCAGGATGCCGCAATCGCACGCGTCGCCACAAGCCTGATGAAAACCTCGCGCGAGGACCTGTTCAAGGATGACGCGCTG
>DMER01000115.1:8096-9594 GCA_003451645.1 Alphaproteobacteria bacterium
GTTCAAGGATGACGCGCTGCGTATCGCCTTTTGCGGCACGACGGGGCCGATGCCCGATGCGCGCCGAGCGAAAATCTGCACAATGGTGATTGCGGGCGGCAAGTTCTACATTGTCGATATAGGGCCAGAGGCAACCGAGGTCATTAGCTCATGGCGAGTCCCGATGACGCGCCTCGGTGGCCTTTTCATTACTCATTTGCACTCGGATCACATTGGAGAACTGGGTGAATTCAACCTGCAGAGTTGGGCGCAGGGCCGGGACAAACCTTTATCCGTTTACGGACCGCCCGGCGTTGAACGCGTCGTGAACGGCTTCGCGGCAGCTTACGAGCTCGACCGCGATTACCGCATTGCCCATCACGGGGCCGAAATGATGTCAGCAGACAACTGGGTTATGAACCCCGTGGCCGTGCCGCTGGAAGGGATGATCACCCCCACACGCGAGCGCCGCGCCACTATGCTCAAAGACGGCGATCTGACCGTCACCGCCATCGAGGTCAACCACTCGCCCATCGAGCCAGCCTATGCGTATCGGTTTGACTATAAGGGCCGCTCCGTCGTGATCTCTGGCGACACTTCCAAACATTTTGGCCTTGCCGAAGCGTCGAAAGGCGCTGATGTCCTGGTCCACGAGGCGCAGGCCAAACACGTGATTGAGATTATGATTGGCGCGGCAAAGGAGGCCAACAATGAGCGCCTGCGGAAGATCTTTTCAGATATCCAGAACTACCACACCTCGCCCGTTGAGGCGGCCGAGATCGCCAATGTTGCTGGCGTGAAGCTCTTGGTCCTGCATCACTTTACCCCGCCGCCCAATAATCCAATCCTGGGATGGTCGTTCCTAAGAGGCGTCAGTGCAGTGCGATCGCGCGGTGTGGTCATGGCGGACGACCACATGCTGATCACGGTGCCCCTCTCAGGTGACGCCAAGCCCAAGGTCGGTCGAATGAACTGAGGGCTTGTGATCGCGCGTGTCCGCCGTCTACCGTCACGGGATGTATGACGAGCGGACACCCTCATGACGCATTTGATTAGCGGCGCGCGGCGCTTGGCGCTCACGGACATGGTCGCCCGCGCGCAGCAGGCCGCCACCGGCTTTGAGAGGCTTGGCATCAGCGCGGGCGACCGGGTGATCCTTTATCTGCGAAATGACTTCGCCTTCTTTGACGCTTCCCGGGCGCTCGGGGCCTTGGGCGCCTATCCTGTGCCGCTCAATTGGCATGCAAGCCTAGACGAAGCACAGTACATCTTTCAGGATTCAGGGGCCAAGGCCGCGGTCGTTCACGCCGATTTCTGGGCACTGGCGCGGCAGGCTGCCCCCTCTGACCTGCCTATGTTCGCGGTCGAGACCCCGCCGGAGATCGCGGCCGCCTATCATGTGCCGCCGGACCTTTGCGGGACGCCGCAGGGTGCCGCAAGTTGGGATGCCTTTGTCGCGGACCATCCCCCCCGGCCCGTTGTGGCCGGCGATCCGCCAGGCGCGATGATCTACACGTCA
>DMER01000115.1:9793-10101 GCA_003451645.1 Alphaproteobacteria bacterium
CGATCTACACGTCAGGGACCACTGGCCGGCCCAAAGGCGTGCGGCGCAAGCCGCCGAGCCCCGCTCAATTCGCAGCAGGCTTGCGGCTGAGCGCGGGCGCCATGGGGTTCTACCCCCAGATCATCGAGGGCTCGACCACCCCGGCTGTCACTGTCATGACCGGCCCGATGTATCACTCCGCACCGTTTGGCTATGCCTCGCTCGCGGTGCGGGCGGGTGCCGAAATCCACTTGCAGCCGCGCTTTGACCCGGAAGAGCTGCTGCAAATGATCGAGCGCCACCGTGTGACCAACCTGCACATGGTGCCG
>DMER01000115.1:10298-13963 GCA_003451645.1 Alphaproteobacteria bacterium
GACCAACCTGCACATGGTGCCGACCATGTTTGTGCGTCTGTTGCGTTTGCCGCCCGAGGTTCGCGGCCGCTATGACCTTACGTCCTTGCGTAGTGTCACCCATGGCGCCGCGCCCTGCCCGCCAGATGTCAAGCGCGCGATGATCACGTGGTGGGGACCGGTGATCGAGGAATATTACGGTGCCACCGAAACCGGTGCCGTCGTCCATTGTACGTCCACGGAGTGGTTGGCGCATCCGGGTTCGGTAGGAAAGGCACAAGCCGACGTCAAGCTCCTGATCTTGGATGATGAGGGACGGCCCTGCCCCACTGGCGTCGCGGGAGAAGTCTTTGTGCGCCTGACCACGGGCGGGGACTTCACCTATCACGGCGACGACGCCAAACGCGCAAAGGCCGAGCGCGACGGCCTTATCACCGCAGGTGACATCGGGTATCTGGATACGGACGGATTTCTCTATCTGTGCGACCGGCGCAATCACATGGTGATCTCAGGCGGGGTCAATATCTATCCAGCCGAAATAGAGCATTGTTTGCTGGCGATGCCAGGCGTTGCGGATTGTGCCGTATTCGGCATTCCGGATGACGAATTCGGCGAGGCCCTTTGCGCCTATATCCAGAGCCAACCTGGTCAGACACTGACGGCCGCACAGGTGCGCGCTTATGCGGCCCAACATTTGGCCAAGTTCAAAGTGCCCAAGGTGGTCGAGTTCCTGCCCGAACTCCCCCGGGAGGATTCGGGCAAGATCTTCAAACGCAAATTGCGCGATCCCTATTGGGCGGGCCGTGAGCGGAGGATTTGAAGCGATGCACTAAGTGAGCGTGTAGCCATTGCCCTGCGGAACAACGGCACCCTTTTCCACCAGCCAGTCAAGATGCGCGCGCACGGACAATGCCGCCGCCGGGTGAAGCCGCTTGTCCACCTCGGAATAGATCACCGGCACCATATCAGAAATGCGCAAGAGCCCCCGCTCCAGGCACGCTAGGATCTGGCGCTCCCGCGCTTGGCGGTGTTCGATCAGCAGGCGGACGAAGTCTTGCGGGTTCTCAATGGGCGCGCCGTGCGTTGGATAGTAAACCCGGTCGTCGCGCTCCGTCAGCAGCGCCAGGCTCGCCATATAATTGGCCATATTGCCATCAGGCGGCACGATCACCGTCGTCGACCAGCCCATGACATGATCGCCCGGGAAGAGCGCCTTTTCCTCATGCAGGCTAAAGCACAGATGATTGGAGGTATGGCCCGGCGTCTCGATTGCCTCGATCGTCCAGCCAGGCCCCACCAGCACATCGCCGTCGCCGATCGTCACATCCTCGAGGAAATCCATGTCCCCGCCTTCCTCCGCCTTTACGCCGTCCTCAGCGTGGCCTGCGCCATGCGGCCCGAAAGCATAGGTGGATGCGTCCGTGATGGCCTTAAGCGGTTCCGCGGCGGGGGAGTGATCATTATGCGTATGGGTGATGAAGATGTGCGTCACCTCCTCGCCTTTCACGGCGTCCAACAGCGCTTCCAAATGGCTCACAATCAGCGGGCCAGGGTCGATCACCGCCACTTTGCCTTGGCCAATGATGTAGGTGCCAGTGCCGCGGAAAGAGAAAGCATTCTCGTTCGGCGCAATCACCCGCCGGATCAAGGGCGACATGCGCTCGCACACCCCATGCGGCGCGTTGAAATCGCGGCGGAATGGGATCGCGGGCAGGCTGACGCCCAGATCGGCGGCTTTCATCCTGGCGTCTCCTTTATGCGGCGGGATCAAGCTGACGTCTTCAATTTTGCCACGTACGCCCGGATGCGCTCAGCGTTGGCGCCCATGTCGCTGCGCCCGACACGGGACTTGGAGCGGATGTCGATTGTGCTTCCCGACCCATCTGGGGCCGCCCGCACGCGAATGACGATATCGTCCTTGAAACCCATGATCGCGGTCGTGGCCGTCGCCTCGATCCGGCCTTCGGCTTTGACCTCCTCGACGATTTGCCAATCGGGCATGGCCTGCGCCGCAGTAAGAGCCTTGTCAAAGGCCGCCTCAGGTGACAACGCCATCGTCACGGGCGCCAAATCCGGATAGGCCTTTTTCTGCAACTCCGCTGTCTCGGCTCCGGCATAGTCAGGCTTGTTCGGCGCGCCCTCGCGCAATTTAACAATCGCCACAAAGGCCGGTGGATCGTCCGTGTTGGTCGTAATGTCGTGGATCGGGGGCACCGTCCGGCTTTTGAGAATGTACTGAACCGGCACTACAAGCAGTGCCGCTGCCGCCAGGACCGTGACCCCGGCCGCGAGCTTGTCGCGCCCGGCGAACAGCGCCGACAACCCCGCAAGTAAGGCCAAGCTCCGGATCACCACCCCGCCGCCAATGCCGAGCCCCAAGGCCGCGAAGGTCGGCAATTGGCCGGTCCGGATGCCTGCCACGCCGACACCCAACGCAACTGCGGCCAGGACCAGCGTCATAAGGGCCCAACGCCCGCTCGACCGGCCGAGCCACAGCGCAGCCAGGCCCGCCACGCCCCAAATCCCAAAAGCCAAGGGCGCGTTCTGCGCAGGATTAAAGTAAACAACGCCATAGGCCGCCGCGGCGGCAAGAATTGGCACCAAAAAGCCCATTGTGACAGCCTCCCCAAAATCCCATTTTTCTGTCTGAGGTTAGCGCAATGCATGGCATAACGCCACCATTCCTGAGTCACACCACCGGATAGGAGTCACTATGCGTTTGGTCTCGATCAGCCTTGCCGTCTTTGCCTTGGGTGCCAATTCTCCACTTGCCGCCGCTAACGATCCGCTCACCCCCTATCGCGGCAACATCGTGGCGGTTGGGCCGGATGGGCAGTGGTCGTTGAACATCTACCCAGCGCAAGACATCTTTTTTCAAGACAATCGTGCAGGAAAACAGCATATGGCACCCGTGGTGCAGCCACGCGTGATGGGCGGCGGGATTGTTCAATTTGCGTCCAAGCCCATTACGGTCGATCTTCAGCAGACGGATGCCTGCAAGGTCGGCAAAGACGGTTTTGCCTATCCACTGACCGTTGCCGTGACGATGGGTAAGCAGACCTATAAGGGTTGCGGGTTTTTCCGCTGGGACAATGAGTTGTTGAGCCTGATCCCTGCGATCGATGCCTGCCTTGCCAAGGCACCTGCCAAGGCGCCAGTGACCCTCGCCCGGCGGGAGAGCGATGGCGTCATGGTCCGGATCAATGACTACAAGAACGGGACCACCATCTGCCAGATCGATGAGGCGGGCCCCAAACCCACGGTCGTCAAGGCGCTGACCGACAAGAACGCGAAGAAGGAACTCGGTGAGGAGGCGATCATCTTCCACCGCGCGCCGGCCAAAAACCCCGGTGGCGAGTGTTATGAGGCCACCAAGGTCAACGACAAATCGGGCAAGTTCTTGGGCTGGCTCGATACCAATGAGGGATGCTGAGCCGTTGCTCTGGTAGAGGGCATGACGGTTGGGCGACGCCTATGCGCGCCTGCCTGCCCTCCAACGCCTCCAAGCAAAGTAAGCGCCAATCATGATCAGAAGGGTTCCCGCAAGCCCCGCGTAGAAATGCCCACCGGGCTGCCCCAAGGTGCGTGACCAGAGGCTGGGGCCTTCATCGCCAGGGCCCGGCAACGCGAAGGCGACAAAGGCATCTGAGATGGCGGTGTCCGCCATGCCGGTGCCGCCCGCCGCG
>DMER01000115.1:14180-34800 GCA_003451645.1 Alphaproteobacteria bacterium
GCCGGTGCCGCCCGCCGCGATCACTACATATTGGCGGCCCTTCCAAGAATAAACCGAGGGTGTGGCGATCCCAGGCGCTGGCAAGGCACCCGCCCACAACTCCGCGCCTGACTTGGCATCAAAGGCCCGCAAATAATGATCCATCGTCGCACCGATAAAGATCACGCCGCCGCGTGTGGCAACCGGTCCGCCCAAAGACGGCGTGCCGAGCTTCAACGGAATGGCAAGTGGCGCCAGCGATTCAGTCGTACCTAGAACGCTCTCCCACAGGCGCTTCCCGGTCTTCAGATCAACCGCGGTCAAGACACCCCAGGGCGGCGGATTGCAGGGCAGGAAGAGCGGCGACAGGAATGTCTCACGGATCATGCCATAGGGGGTCCCCGCTTGCGGCGCGAATTCTTCGAGTGGCCGGCGTTTGGCCTTGCGGGACTCATACTGATCGCGCGGGACTAGGGTGATTTTGTGAATCATCCGGCTGGTATTGACATAGAGGACCTGGCGATCCGGATCAACTGACACGCCACCCCAATTGATGCCGCCGCCGGTAAAGGGATACATGAGGGTCCCCTTCTCAGAAGGTGGTGTGTAGAGACCCTCCGAGCGCGCATTGGCGATGGCGTCCCGGCACGCGCCCTGATCGAAGGGCGTCAGGCCCCAAGCATCGTCTGGTTTGATGGTGCTGGGCACCAATGGCGGGATGTGGGTGGGGAAAGGCTGGGTTGGCGACAAGACTTCGCCCGCCACGCCGCCTTGAGGCACCGGCCGTTCTTCAACAGGGAAGACAGGTTTGCCCGTGTCGCGGTCGAGCACAAACACCAGCCCTTGCTTGGTCCCCTGGATCACAACATCCCGCCGCCCCTCGGGAAGCTCCAAAGAGGTCAGTGTCGGCTGGGCCGGAGTATCATAGTCCCAGACATCGTGATGGACGATTTGAAAGGCCCAAACGAGTTCGCCAGTCTCGGCCCTGAGTGCCACCACCGAATTGGCATGGCGGTTATCCCCTGCGCGCAAGCCGCCAAAGAAATCGGGACTGGGCGAGGAGGTGGGCAAGAACACCAAGCCACGGGCAGCATCGGCGGACATAGGCGCCCACACATTGGCATGCCCGGCGGGCTTATGTGACCCCGGGGCCCACCCTTGCGCCAAAGCCTGCTCTTCGGTTTGGGGAACAGGATCGAACTGCCATTTCAGAGCGCCTGTGCGGGCATCAAATCCGCGCACAACGCCTTTGGGCGCCTCGACGCGCACATTATCCGAGATGGCTGAGCCCACAATTACGGTGTCGCGAACCGCCACAGGAGCAGAGGTGATCTGGAACTCGCCCGGCCATTTCTCAGCCATACCAATATCGATTTTCACTGTGCCCGCAGTTCCAAAATCCTCACAGGGCATACCGGTCCGGCCATCAAGAGCGATGATCCGCGCATCGGTCGTCCCGGTAAATACCCTCAACCGGCATTGCGCATCCGCGGGCCGCCCCAAATCCTCCCACACTGCAACACCCCGGCAGCCGAAGAGATTTCCAGGCTTGAGGTTTTCCGGGACCTTGGGATCGTAGCGCCATTTCTCCGTGCCGGTCGCGGGGTCGAGCGCCGCCACCATATTGAAAGCGGAACAAACATAAAGGCTGTCGCCATAGAGAACGGGTGTTCCTTGCAGCTTGGTCCGGCGCATGACTTTGGGGCTTCGACCCGCCACATCCCCGGTTCGGTACTCCCATGCGCGTATGAGGCCGCCGACGGTTTCCGGAGTGATCTGTTGGGCGCGGCTGTAGCGCTGACCGCCGAGATCGCCGCCATAATGGGGCCAATCATCGCCGTGAGACGCACTCGCGCCAAGGAGCCACAGCGCCGCTGCGCAAAATACTCGCGTTACACTCATTCGCTCTAGGCCCCTCGTTTGAGGCCCGTCTACTGAGCCTCGTTCCGCACCTGATCCGCGGCAGTGACCATGAGGTCCTCCATCTCGCGCCGGATTTGGTGATCAGAAACCGAAATGCCCTTGGCGTCCAGATCGTTGCGCAACTTGCGAAACACATCATCGTCACCAACTTCTTCGAAGTCCGCCTTAACTACCTCTTTGGCATAGGCGTCAGCGGCTTCGCCCGTGATGCCCATCTTGGCCGCGGCCCAGAGCCCCAAGAGCTTGTTGCGGCGCGCCGTTGCCTTGAATTTCAGGGATTCGTCGAGCGCGAATTTTGCTTCTTGGCCTTCTCGGCGCTTGTCAAAACCGGACATCGCTAGGCTTCCTTATCTGAGGTGAGGGGTCAAAGTACCGTGGGCGCAAGCCGCACCCTGCTTCGACGGTAATATGGGCATGTGCAAACACCCCGGCAATGGCGTTTCGATAGCGCGTATCATGACAAAATTTGGACATTCCTTGGGGACATCTTTTGGGCCGATTGTACCTGGACCGGAATTTGCGCTAGCGTGGCAGCGACACACACACGCGTTTCCCCTGGCCTGCTGCGGGAGCGCACCGAGCTTCCGTCCCCAAGTGTAAGGCGATGTCCCCATGAAAAGCCGCAGATTGGTTTATGAAGGCAAGGCCAAGGTCCTTTATGAGGGGCCGGAACCTGGGACCCTGATCCAGTACTTCAAGGACGATACGACCGCCTTTGACGCGAAAAAGAAGGCGGTGCTGGAGGGCAAGGGCGTCTTGAACAACCGGATTTCGGAATTCTTGATGACCCAACTCGGCCAAATCGGTGTCCCCAACCATTTCATGCGCCGTCTGAATATGCGCGAACAGCTGATTCGGGAGGTCGAGATCATTCCCCTTGAGGTTGTGGTCAGGAATGTCGCCGCAGGCAGTCTGTCCAAGCGTCTGGGGCTGGAAGAGGGTACCGCCCTGCCCCGTTCGATCATCGAGTACTTTCTGAAGGACGACAAACTCTCTGACCCAATGGTCTCGGAGGAGCATATCCTGGCCTTTGGATGGGCGAGTGCGCAGGAACTGGACGAGATCATCCAATTATCCGTCCGGATCAACGACTTCCTATCCGGGCTGTTCTTAGGCGTGGGGATCAAGCTGATCGACTTCAAGGTCGAGTTTGGGCGCCTCTATGAGGCGGATATGGTTCGCGTCATCCTCGCCGATGAAATCAGTCCAGATTCCATGCGGCTTTGGGATCTTAAGACTAACGAGAAACTGGACAAAGACCGGTTCCGGCGGGACCTGGGCGGAGTGACGGAAGCCTACACCGAAGTCGCAAAGCGTCTTGGAATCTTGCAAGAAGGTCAGGATAATACTGGCAGAAAGGGTCCGGTTCTGGTCAAATGAGGGTGCGTATTCATGTGACGCCAAAATCGGGAGTTTTGGATCCGCAGGGCAAAGCGATTGGGAACGCTTTGACCAGATTGGGCTTTCAAGGCATTGGGGACGTCAGAGCCGGGAAAATCATCGAGGTTCAGCTTGAGGCGCCGGATGCGGACGCAGCGAAAAATCAAGCTAAAGTGATGTGTGAACGGCTCTTGGCCAATAAGGTGATTGAAAATTACGTCATAGAAGTGCTAAACGAGTAGTTGTGTGTATCTGGGGGCGTAGGATGAAGGGTCTGTTTGGGGCGGCTTCCTTAGGGCTAGCGCTGACATTGGGAATGGGCACGCCGGTTGCCTCGGCAGCGACGGCCGCGGTGCCCGCGAGTCCAGCAACTGCTCCGGCGGCTGATTCTGTTGATAATCGCCTATCCGCCGCGAAGGATCTCTTGGTTGCCATGCAAGCCAAGGAGATGTTCAAGAGCCAGTTCGAGGCGAGCTTGCCCAAGCAAATGGCCAGCATCCAAAAAGAATATCCCGACATGTCTAAGGAAACGCGCGATTTGATCGAACGCGCCTTCCGGGAAGAGACAGATCGCTCGTTGGACGGCCTGATGATCGACATCGCAACCCTCTACGCCAAGCGTTTTTCTGCTGACGAGATGAAGGTTATTGCCAATTTCCACCGCACCAAGGCTGGCGCGAAGCTTCGCGGCGAGAGCGAGGCACTGCAAAAGGAACTGTCGGGCGTTGCTAACACCTGGAGCCTCGAAGTGGTGCGCAAGATCTCCAAGCGCCTGCAAGAACAATTGCGCGAGCAATATCAAAACCCCAAGGTCTCTAGCTAACAGCCAAATTGCATGAGCCCGCTTGCCAGCGGGCCTGGGCTTGTGGCATCCCGGGACTGTCCTTATGTCCTGGGATGTTTCGTTTTTGCGAAGGAGCTGCGCCGCGCATGAAGGCTGCAGTCATTGTATTTCCTGCCTCCAACTGCGACCGCGATGTGGCCACGGCCCTCACCCAGATCACCGGCCGCTCACCCGCCATGGTTTGGCACGCCAACGCAAGCGTGCCCGGTGACGCCGATCTGATTGTGCTGCCGGGCGGGTTCTCTTATGGCGACTACTTGCGGGCGGGAGCGATGGCGGCACACTCCCCCATCATGCAAGATGTGATCGCTAGGGCGCAGAAGGGCACGCCGATCCTTGGCATTTGCAACGGTTTTCAGATCTTGTGTGAGGCGGGCCTTCTCCCCGGCGCACTCATCAAGAATGCGAGCCTTAGTTTCGTCTGCAGGCCAGTAAACCTGACCGTAGAGGCCGCCAACACAATGTTCACAAACCGTTATGCGGTGGGCCAGACAATCTCGATCCCTGTCGCCCACGGCATGGGGAACTATGTGGCCGATGAGGCAACACTTGACGCGCTTGAAGATGAGGGGCTGGTCGCCTTGCGCTATACACTTGGCGACAATCCCAATGGCGCCGCACGCAACATCGCCGGCATCATGAACCGTGAACGGACGATACTAGGATTGATGCCACACCCAGAGCGGGCCTGCGACAACGCTTTGGGCTCCGAAGACGGCAAGGCGCTGTTCATGAGCCTCTTGGGGGCGCTGTCATGAAACACGAAGACACGATGCGGCCAGGAACGCTGGAAGCAGCCAAGCAATTCGGTCTCAATGAGGCTGAATGGGCCAACATCCTGCGGCTCCTAAACCGCACGCCCAACATGACGGAACTCGGTATCTTCTCCGTGATGTGGTCGGAGCATTGCTCTTACAAGTCATCGCGCGTGCATTTACGCACCTTGCCCACCAGCGCCCCGTGGGTGATTCAAGGGCCTGGAGAAAACGCGGGCGTCATCGACATTGGCGATGGCGATGCGATCGTCTTCAAGATGGAGAGCCATAACCATCCAAGCTTCATCGAGCCGTTCCAGGGAGCGGCCACGGGCGTGGGCGGGATCATGCGCGATGTCTTCACCATGGGCGCGCGCCCCATCGCCATGCTCAATGCTTTGCGCTTTGGTGAGCCGGAGCATCCCAAGACGCGGCACTTGCTCGCCGGTGTCGTGAGCGGCATCGGCTCCTATGGCAATTGCATGGGCGTGCCGACTGTGGGTGGCGAGGTCAATTTCCATAAGGCATACAATGGCAACATCCTGGTCAATGCGATGTGCGTGGGGCTGGCGCGGGCGGACAACATCTGGCTGTCGGCAGCAAAGGGCGCTGGCAACCCCGTGGTCTATGTAGGCTCAAAGACGGGGCGCGACGGCATCCACGGCGCAACCATGGCCAGTGCGGAATTCAGCGAGGATGCCGAGGAGAAGCGGCCAACCGTCCAAGTGGGCGATCCGTTCACGGAGAAATTGCTGCTCGAAGCCTGCCTCGAACTCATGGCAACAGATGCCATCATCGGCATTCAGGACATGGGTGCCGCGGGCCTGACCTCTGCCTCTTGTGAGATGGCGGCCAAAGGTGGTGCTGGCATAGAATTGTGGATGGACAAGGTGCCTCAACGCGAGGCCGGTATGACGGCCTATGAGATGATGCTGTCCGAAAGCCAGGAGCGCATGTTGATGGTGCTCAAACCGGGCCGGGAAGCGGAGGCCGAGCGCATTTTCCGCAAATGGGAGCTCGACTTCGCAGTCATCGGCATCACCACCGACACCAAGCGCATCGTCCTGCGCCATCACGGCGAGGATGTTTGTGATCTACCGGTCAATGTGTTGGCCGATGAGGCGCCTGTGTATGAGCGTCCATGGGTGGAGCCGCCACGCCCGGCGCCGCTTAGCGACGTCCCCGCGCCACCTTCGATTCTGGGCGTGCTGAAGCAACTGGTCGCGAGCCCCGATCTGGCCTCCCGCCGCTGGATCTGGGAGCAGTATGATTATTCGGTGATGGCAGACACCATCCAAAAACCAGGCGGCGATGCGGCCGTGGTCCGCGTTCACGGCACAGGCAAAGCGGTCGCTCTGACAACGGACGTAACACCACGCTATTGCCAAGCCGATCCCTATTTGGGTGGGATGCAAGCGATCGCCGAAGCCTACCGGAACTTAAGCGCGGTAGGTGCCAAGCCATTGGCGGTCACTGATAACCTAAACTTTGGCAATCCACAGAAGCCGGAGATCATGGGTCAATTTGCACTTGCTGTGCGGGGATTAGGAGAAGCGTGCCGGGCACTCGACTTCCCCATCGTGAGCGGGAACGTATCGCTCTATAATGAGACGCTTCTGCCCAATGGTCAGTATCAGAATATTCTGCCGACCCCGGCCATCGGCGGCGTTGGCTTGCTGCGGGATTGGCGCCATATGGCCACCATCGCATTCAAGGCCGAGGGTGAGGCGGTCATCCTGATTGGTGAGACAAAGGGTCATTTGGGTCAATCCCTTTACCTGCGCGAAATCCTTCAACGAGAAGACGGCACGCCGCCACTAGTTGATCTGGGTTCAGAGAAGCGCAATGGCATTTTTGTTCGCACACTGATCGAGGCTGGCCAGGTGACGACTGCTCATGACTGCGCCGATGGCGGTCTGTTGGTGGCCATCGCGGAAATGGCCATGGCTGGCGGGATTGGCGCGGAGCTTGCGGCGCCAGTGAATGGTGATCCGCATGCTTATTGGTTCGGTGAGGATCAAGCGCGGTATGTGATTTGTGTACCCCAGTCGACCGCGCACGATATCTTGGCGCAAGCGGATGCGGCAGCGGTGCCTGCGGCGCGCATCGGAACTACCGGCGGCGAGATGATCATTCTGGATGAGACCAATATTTCGATCCGTGCCCTGAAGGATCCGCATGAAGCCTGGCTGCCGGACCTCATGCGTCGATAGACGGCTTCAATTACGTCCTACCAATCAGCGAGAATGTTGGTCACTGAGGATTTGTTATCCTCCGTACAGAGCTCTTCCCGCTTGTCTTTGTTATAGCTGGTGATGTCCTTGGCCAGGATGTCGGCATAGAACCGCTCGGCAACCATCTTGTTCCGGTCGTCTTTGATCTGGTTCATGCGCGCCTGCCGTTTGGTGTCGAAGCCAAGCGCGGTCCAACCGCAGACAGACGATTGGGATTCCACGTTTGACAGCCGCGCCAGATCACTGGCGAGCTGAGGATCAAACGCAGCCGTCGCTGCCATCAACTCTTCGCCAGTCATGGCCTTGATCTTGGTAACCTCCGCAGGCGGAAGACTGCCCGCTGAGGCTTCCGTAATTCCACCGGTCAACGCCAAAGCGAAGACAACAACGCGGGAAACAGGCATAGGTCGATCTCCTATTGAGGTTCCCTGACGGTAAGCCGGACACGTGACAGACCCGTGACCGTCAATGATAGATTGAAGACCCCACACCCTTTGCCTTACACATTCCCCTTCTCTGACGTCATGGCGCATTCAGCGCAAAGGGTAAGGGCATATGCTTCGCGCCATTCTCGTCCTCATTTTTGCGATCCTGCAAATCGCCACGGCAGGGTTTACACAAGTGACAGGCATGGGCATTTCGGTGCAGGAGCGGGCCGAAGCGGTTCGCACCGTCTTGACGCCGGCCGGATACGCCTTCGCAATTTGGGGAGTGATCTATCTGACCAATTTTGCTCTTGCCCTTTACCAGGTGCTGCCGGGGCAATGGCATCAAACGCATTGGCGCAGTGCGGGGTGGTGGCTGATCCTTGCCTACGCCAGCAACAGCCTGTGGCAGATCATCGTGCCTTTGAATGGCATCACGCTGGTGTCCGCCGCACTCATCTTCGTGCTGGTGTTCGCTAGCCTCAACGCCACGCGCGCCCTGCAGTCTGAGCTTGTGACCTATGGCAGTTGGCAGCGTGCGCTGATCATCTCGCCTGTGGCCCTTCTGGCCGGGTGGGCAGCGGCAGCCAGTGTGGCGGGCTTCCCGTCCGCGCTTGTCAATGATGGGATCGTCACATCGGCAGCCTTCCGTGAGCCCTACGTCGCGGCTGGTGTTCTACTGGCAGCTTTTCTAGTACTTGCTCGGGCCTTGGTGGCCGCGCAGGGCGCCCTTGCCATCGGTGCTGCCGGTGCCTGGGCTCTTATTGCCATTATTGTACAGAATCGCAGCAATCCAGATTGGCCAGTATATTTGAGCGCCCTGATCGCGCTTTTCATCTTCGGGCTCGCCCTGCTCGTAACAATCCTCAAAAACGGTGCCTTGGGCCGGGCACGCACCTAACGGGCGCAGGAACACAACACGATGGCAATGACCGCAACGGAGATTGAAGACCTGATAAGGGCAGCCTTGCCGGACGCACAAATAACCATCACAGATTTGGCGGGCGATGGCGATCATTTCGCAGCAGAAGTGATTTCCGCAAAATTTCAAGGAAAAACAAAGGTCCAACAGCATCAGATGGTCTATGCTGCGCTGCAAGGTCGTATGGGTGGAGTTCTGCACGCTCTGGCTCTCACAACTTCAACTCCACCTAAATAGACTGGTGCGTGTTAGTGATCGCCGCTTCTGACATCAAAAATTATTGGTGCATGCATCCGAACAAACCTTGACTCTTGCGGGCTTTAGGGCGTTGTTAAGGATAACTGCGGTTGCAAAGGACTCAGTGGGTCCTCACGACCGCAGCGACGACGGAATGGGGTGGACGGCAAGGGACCTGTCCGCTTTGTAGTTTATCTTTGGAGGGAGACCTAAGATGAAGCGTGTTCTGGCGATTATCACTTTGGCTATCGCGATGATGGGTTTCGGCTCGGTTGGCGCGCAAGCTGGTCACTACGGTCATGGCTGCTACGACAGCTATTGCTATGAGAGCTGCGCTCCGCGCAAGCACTGCTACAACACCTACAGCTATAAGCGCGTTCGCGTGCATTGCGGCTATCGCCGCGATTGCTATGGCTGCAAGCGCCCTGTCTATCGCTATGTGACCCGGAAAGTTTACACCGGCCGTCACTGCAGCTGGTACTAAGCTGCGTGTGGTGACCGCAACTGTTGCGGCCGCCGTACATAAAGATTAATATCGAGGCGCTTCGGGTGATCCTGAGGCGCCTTTTGTTTTGCGATTGAGGGCCCATCCCTGTTTGTGCCGCTTTGAAGTGCCCAAGCGCGTCGTGGACAAATCCTCGGCACACGGTAGATGAGTTTGCGTACTGATCGTCGTTGCATCGTCAGTTTGGACAGTAACTGGGAGAAACAAGATGAAGAAAGTTCTGGGTGCTTTGGGCTTGGGTGTGGGCCTCTTGATGGCGAGCGCGCCGGCAGCGCTTGCTGGCCATTGCTACGATGGCGGCTATGGCTGCCGCGAGCGTTGCCCCCGCACGGATTGCTGCGCGCGCAAGGTTTGCCACGACAAGTGGGGCTGGGAAACCCGCAAGGTTTTCGACGGCTATCGCGAAGATTGCTATGGTTGCCGCACCCCCGTCTATCGCTATGAGCGCGTCCGCGTCTATCTGGGCAAGCATTGCGAATGGGTGCGTTCGCCGAGCCACAATCACTATACGAACGGCGACTACTCGCATCCTCATGATGCATTTCCGGGCTATCGCACCAGCTACTAAGGGCGAAGCCTAAGGCCAGTTCGGTCCCCAAGAACCAGAGCCCGTGAACGCTCAGCGTCGCGGGCTTTTTCGTGCAGCCATCTTGACGCCATAGTGCGACGCAGCATACCGTCTCAGCTTGTTATTTTGTGTCTGAACACGCTGCAATTCCGAAATTTTCGGCACATACCCTCCCAACACTAAGAGTAAGCGACATCATGACCATCCTCGAACGCATCGATCAGGAAGTAAAAGGTAACGACGTCGTTCTGTACATGAAGGGGACCGCGCAACTCCCGCAATGCGGGTTCTCTGCAACGGTGGTCAGCATCCTGGACCGCTTAGGCGTCGACTTTAAGGACGTCAACGTGCTCACCGATCCGGATTTGCGCCAAGGCATCAAGGAATATGCGAACTGGCCCACCATTCCTCAGCTCTATGTCAAAGGCGAGTTTGTTGGCGGCTGTGACATCCTGCGCGAAATGTATGAGTCCGGTGAGCTCAAGGCTTTCCTGGCAGAAAAGGGCATCGCCCTGGAAGCCGCTTGAGCGTAACCCTTGACGACATCCGGTCAGCGGCGCGGCGCATTGCTCCGTATGCGGTCCGAACGCCAATGCTGCGCAGTGACGCTCTGGATCGGGCCACCGGGGCCAAGGTACTCATAAAACCTGAGGTCTTGCAGCGAACGGGCTCCTTCAAGATCCGGGGCGCCATGAGCCGGATGGCCCTTCTAACAGCCGACCAGCGAAGGCACGGCGTGGTCGCCTTCTCGAGCGGAAATCACGCGCAAGCCGTTGCCTTTGGCGCGAGACTCATTGGCATGCCATCGGTCATCGTGATGCCCGCAGATGCGCCGGCCCTCAAAATCGCCAATACCCGAAACTATGGCGCGGAGGTGATCCTGTATGATCGCTACACAGAGGATCGCGAAGCCATCGGACGTTCGCTTGCTGACCAAAGAGGGCTGACACTTGTTCCGCCATTCGATGACCCACACGTAATCGCGGGGCAAGGGACTGCCGGCCTCGAAATTGGCGAGGACGCACAATCTGCTGGCCTGAGGATTGACGCGGCGATGATCTGTTGCTCGGGCGGCGGGTTGACCGCAGGCATGGCAACTGCGCTCACAGAGCTCCACCCCAAAGTTCAAATCTTTGCCGTGGAACCAGAAGGTTTTGACGATACGCGCCGGTCACTCGACGCTGGGCAGAGAGTGGCGAACATTCCCGGAGCGCGATCGCTGTGTGACGCGCTGTTGGTGGACAAGCCGGGAGCGCTCACCTTTCAGATCAATCAGCGTCTCATAACAGGCGTATTGACGGTTTCAGACGACGATGTCCGCTCTGCGATGCGCTTTGCGTTTGAGCATTTGAAACTGGTCGTGGAGCCAGGAGGTGCCGCCGCATTGGCGGCGCTTCTGGCGAGAAAGATCGACGCCACCGACAAGTGCGTCGCGATTATTCTGTCTGGCGGCAACGTTGACCCCGCGCTTTATGCGCAAATCGTGACGGGGCGCGCCTAAATCTTCGATGCCGCCGACCTTGCAAGATCGACAACCCGTTCGACTGGCACGGTTACAAAATCCGCAATCAGCAAGCGCTCTCCCCGCAGGATGACAACGGAGCCCGTATTTGTTCCCTTTGCGGGCCTGCGAACCTCGACAAAGAAGCCTGGCCCTTCCGCGCCTTCGATCGGATAGACTTTTCCACCCTTCTTGTAGTCTGTCTGCAGTTTATCGAAATAGGACTGCGCATCCATCATGCCGATCAGTTGCAAATCAGGCATCGACCAAACTTGTACCTTCACCGAGTGTCGGCGGTTCGGTGACGCCCACATGCAATATGGTGCAGCCTCCTCGCCCGCTTCCGCGACCGATACCGCAACCGGGCGCATCCCCAACACATTGGCAGCTTGCTTTTCTGAGAATATCGCACAAACCGGGGAGGGTTCGTTTGCCAACGTTCCGGCGGGTGCAAAACCCGCAATGGCCATCGCGACGCTCACCGCAATTGGTCGAACACTCACACGCATTCCAAAGTTCCTGTCTGCTAACCCACGGCGGTGCGATAGCACAATGTTATGACGATTGAGTGGAACTGGCGAAAGCGCCGGATACAATCTAAAAAAAATGGCCCGCTGCGGAACAACGGGCCATCAATAACGGATAAAACTTAACGAGAATAGAATTCCACGATCAAGTTTGGATTCATCTGAATGGGGTAAGGCACATCATTCAACTTGGGCGTCCGCACGAATTTGACTTCCATCTTGGACCGGTTGAACTCCAAATAGTCGGGAAGATCGCGCTCCGGGCTGTCCATCGCCTCAAGCACAAGTGCCATGTCGCGAGCCTTTCCGCGTACGGAGATTACGTCATCCTCTTTGACGAGATAGCTCGCGATGGTGACGCGCCGGCCATTCACGGCGACATGGCCATGGCTTACAAACTGGCGCGCCGCGAAAACTGTTGGCACCAGCTTGGAGCGGTACACCACGGCGTCGAGCCTGCGCTCCAGCAAACCAATGATGTTCTCGCCCGTATCACCGCGCCGCCGCTCCGCCTCGGCGTAGACCTTGCGGAATTGCCGCTCGGTGATATTGCCGTAGTAGCCTTTGAGCGTCTGTTTGGCGCGCAGCTGCGTGCCATAGTCCGACATCTTGTTCTTGCGGCGCTGACCATGCTGGCCCGGCCCATATTCGCGCTTGTTGTGGGGGCTTTTTCCCCTGCCCCAGAGGTTATCGCCGATCCGGCGGTCGATCTTGTGTTTTGACTGCAGTCGCTTCGTCATCGCATTTCCTTTTTTATTCAACGGCTTAGGAAAGCGCCCTCCTCTTGATCCGAATGCCGGACCACGACAGGCCGAAACTCCGAAGAAGTCCCTGCCACGGGTGCGTTTCATGGGTGCCCTTAGCAGCCTTAGCCGAAAGGGAGCGTGTATCTATGCAAGACTCGTCACCCTGTCAACCAGCCGTAACGGCTGTGGCGCTGCCCGCCCCGTCAGAGCTACCCGATAACCATGCGCGCATCGCACCTGTTACGAGGTCTGGAGTCTCTAGCGATATCCAATGGCCGTAATCGGCAAAGGTCTGCACCGTCACATCTGGCACCCATTGCTCTAACCCCTCAACGCAACCGGGCAGCAAAGCATGGTCCCGAAGCCCCCAAAGGACGAGGGTGGGAACCTTCACCATCATGGCGCTATCAGGATACTGCGTTGACGTTTCGGCTGACGCATCCGCGCCTCGGGGAGGCGTCAGCCGCATGGCACGGTACCAGTTGAACATGCCAGTCAAGGTGCCCTCTTGCGACCAAGCGGAACGCAGTCCCGCCCGCAGTTCCGGCGACAATTGCCCAGCAGCCTCAACCTCAGCGAAGGACCGCCATAGCAAGGCATAGTCATCCGCCGCATACTGAATTTCTGCGTCTGGCGCCCGCAGAGCGTGAATATATTGCGAGGCAGAGGCCTGCGCAGGATTTCGCGCCACTTCACGCTGGAAGGCGCCCGGGTGCACGGCATTGATGATGATAAGCCGATCCAACTGCTCCGGATGTTTGATGGCAAAGGCCCAGGCGAGCGCCCCGCCCCAATCATGCGCGACCAATGTAAACTTGCGCTTTTGTCTGAAGAGCCCAGCGAATGCCGCAACGTCATCAACAAGCCGCGCCGTGCGATAACGGGCTACCTCTTTAGGTTTGGATGAGAGATTGTAGCCGGTCAGATCGGGCGCGACACAATGGAACTGGCTCGCGAAGGCTTCAATTTGCGCCCGCCAAACGCCCCAGTATTCTGGGAATCCATGCAAGAACAGGATGAGCGGCTCGTCCTGGTGCCCCGCAGCAGCGTAGTGCCATTGAAGCTCGCCGACTTGTGCAAAACCGAACCGAGTGACGGACACTTTCATTGATCCCTATCTTTTGTGCACAACTCCAATTGACCTGGGAGTCATTCGTCGCGTGGCTTGCGGCGCTTTGGCGTTCGCGTTAGAGCCGTGATCATGCCGCGGATCGTCTGCACATCTTGATAGGTCAAATTGGCCCTGTGCCACATGTTTCTGATGTTGCGGACCATGGCGGGGCGTTTTGCCGGCGGATACAAGAACTCGACGCGGTCTAGTTCCGCTTCCAAATGAGCGAACAAACCGAACAGATCCTCGCGCCGCGCCGGCCTCGCCCCCATGAGTGAGGGGCGCGCAACAGACAATCCGCCCGCAAGTTTCATCCACTCATACGCCAAGATTGCCACCGACTGAGCGAGATTGAGGGAGGTGAATTCGGGATTGCAGGGAATGGTCAGAATTGTGTCAGCCAATGAGACGTCGTCATTCTCAAGTCCGGCACGCTCCGATCCAAACAATATGGCGGCCAGGCCGCCCGCGGTCACCTCTTCTGCACAGGCCCTCGCGCAGGCCTCGGGCTCGACCACGGCCTTTTGCATGTACCGCTCCCGTGCGGTTGCCGCAAAGACGCGCGTGACATCAGCCGTCGCCTGCTCCACAGTCTCAAACACTTGTGTGTTTTCAATGATCGCAGCGGCACCTCGCGTGGCCATAGCCTCTGCTGCTGGATTGGGCCAACCATCGCGCGGGCGCACGAGGCGCAAGCGGCTCAGGCCGAAATTGTGCATGACCCGAGCGGCAGCACCTATGTTCTCGCCCATTTGCGCGTCTGCCAAAATGATCACCGGGCCCAAACGGTCTACCTCGCCCATGAAACCTCAATTCGGATGCCGAGCGACTTGCCAGGTATGGTCTCGCCCGTCTATGTACGCGATCAATCGAAACTCCTGACAACCAACCTCAGAGGCATGCACAATGAACAAGATCAAGGTCAAAAATCCCGTCGTCGACCTCGATGGCGATGAGATGACGCGGATCATCTGGGATCTGATCAAGCAGAAACTTGTTCTGCCTTATTTGGACATCGACATCAAATATTTCGACCTTGGCGTGGAGTACCGTGACAAGACCGAGGACCAGGTCACCATAGACGCCGCCGAAGCCATCAAGCGCTATGGTGTCGGCATTAAATGCGCGACGATTACGCCCGATGAGGCGCGCGTGAAGGAATTCAAGCTCAAGAAAATGTGGAAGTCCCCCAATGGCACGATCCGCAACATCCTCGATGGCACGGTGTTCCGTGAACCGATCATTTGCCGGAATGTGCCCCGCCTTGTTCCCGGCTGGACCGACCCCATAGTGGTTGGCCGCCATGCCTTTGGCGACCAATACCGTGCGACCGACTTTGTGGTCCCTGGCAAAGGCCGATTGACCATCACCTACACGCCCGACGATGGGGGCGCGCCGGTCACCCATGAGGTCTACAAATTTGCCGGCGGCGGCGTTGCAATGGCGATGTACAATGTTGATGAGTCAATCCGCAACTTCGCCCGTGCTTGTTTCAATTACGGCCTCCAGCGTGGTTGGCCCGTTTATCTCTCGACCAAGAATACGATTTTGAAAGCCTATGACGGCCGCTTCAAGGATCTCTTTGAAGAGGTCTTCAATGCAGAGTTCAAGTCCAGTTTCGAGGCCAAAAAGATCGTCTATGAGCACCGGCTGATCGACGACATGGTGGCCTCTGCCCTCAAATGGTCCGGCAAGTTCGTCTGGGCTTGCAAGAACTATGATGGCGATGTGCAGTCCGACAGCGTCGCCCAAGGGTTTGGCTCGCTGGGCCTGATGACCTCAGTCTTGCTGACACCGGACGGCCAGATCATGGAGGCGGAAGCCGCGCATGGGACCGTCACACGCCATTTCCGCCAATGGCAACGGGGCGAGCAAACCTCAACCAATTCGATCGCCTCGATCTTCGCGTGGACGCGCGGGCTTGCCCATCGCGCCAAACTCGATGCGACACCGGATCTGGCCCACTTTGCCGAGACCTTGGAAAAGGTGTGCGTGGCCACCGTTGAGGATGGCTTCATGACCAAAGACCTGGCGCTTCTGGTTGGGCCCGATCAAGCCTGGTTGTCGACTGAGGGTTTCCTCGACAAGATCGACGCCAATTTGCGCAAAGCAATGCAGGGCTAGGGATTTTGAGGCTCTGAGGCCTCATTACCGGCGCGGGCTTCGAGTTCCTGGGAACTCATGTCCGTGCCGGCATCGGCCCATTCGCCCTGCAGCCTCGCATCGGCCGCCTCCACAATACGCGCCCTCAGTGTTGGGTCGTCTTCCATCAATTGCGCGAAATCCGCGGTCTCAATGACCATCAGCTTGCAATGTGTGACGGCCGTGGTGGTCACGTGCCGCCGGACTCGCTTCAGAAGCGCGATTTCGCCGAAAAAGTCGCCCGCCCGCAAGGTGATGTCTTGCTGGCTCAGATCGACGCGCACCTCGCCCGACCCAATGATGTATAGCCCGTCTGCCAAAGCGCCAGCCTGCGTTATCACGTCGCCAGGTTCGACCTGGCGCGTGCGCAGGATCTTGGTGATTTCCGCAACACCGCTTACATCAAGTCCGGCGAAGAGTGGAACCCGCGCGACCATACCCCAGGTGATCACGAAATCCCGCCGGTGTATCTCGTTCACAAAAGCAGTGGCGATGATACCAATCGGCAGCGAGAACAAAGCCAAACCGCAAATCATGACCACTCCGCCCAGGACCTTCCCTAGCGGCGTCACCGGAACCACATCGCCGTAACCAATCGTGGTGAGCGTCGCAAGCGCCCACCAAATGCCATCTGGAATGGTGCCAAACTTGTCAGGCTGCGCGGCTCGCTCCACCGCATGCATGACGGCGCCGGAAAAAATCGCCGTTCCAACCATGAGAACAAAGGCACCGGCCAGTGCGCGGCGCTCGCCGTAAATGGCATCCCAGACGGTCGTCATGGCGGGAGAGAACCGCGCCAGCTTCAAAAATCTCAGCAGGCGGATCAACCTCAAGATGAGGGAGTCAATGCCGGGTACGAGCATCGCCAAAACCATGGGCATGATCGCCAAGAGATCGATAAGCATCGAAGGTCTCAACGCGAACATCAACCGGCCCCGCCAGGGCCCGCGCTGGCGCACATAGGGATACTCGACTGCCACCCATAATCGGCAGAGATACTCAATGCCAAAAATGACCAGAGAGAGTCTCTCGAACTGCAGGAAGTACCAGCCGAACTCAGCGTGCATGCTGGGCACGCTCTCCAGGATCACGACAAGAACATTGACAAGAATGAGCCAAATGATCAGCTGATTGAACACCTGTGCCCGGACAAGCGGTGTGCCGCCTTCGATTGTGTCGAAGACCCAGCGCCGGCCATGCAAGACCCTGGCGTGCGCAGTCATCGGCCGCCCCGCCCCATCAACTAAGCGCCCACACGCGCCCGAATGGCGGCCATGACGGCGGCCAAAGCACCAGGTAATTGGGCCGCATCAGGTCCGCCGGCCTGCGCCATATCGGGACGGCCGCCCCCGCCCTTGCCACCGAGCACCTCTACGCCCGCTTTGATCAACGCCACCGCATCAAACCGCTGTGTCAGATCCGGGGTAACCCCAATGGCCAATGAGGCCTTGCCCTCAGACTCCATACCGAACACAATCACACCTGACCCAATCTGCGTTTTCGCCTGATCGATCAACGCGCGCAGATCCTTGGCCTCAACACCTTCTAGAATGCGCGATAAGACTTTGACCCCGCCCACATCATCTGCCACCGGAGCGGCAACAGCGGTGCCCCCGCCCATCGCCAATTGCCGCTTTGCATCTGCCAACTCACGCTCAAGCCGCTTGCGCTCCTCGACAAGGGCAACAACACGCTCGGCCAGCTCGCCCGGCTGAACGCGCAAAGCGAGGGATGCTTTGGCAAGTGCCTTGTCCTGTTGCGTGAGGTGGAGAAGAGCCCCCTCACCGGTCAGGGCCTCAATCCGGCGCACGCCCGAGGCGACCGCTTGCTCCGCAATGATCTTGAACAGACCAATATCGCCAGTGCGCTCCACATGCGTGCCGCCGCACAGCTCTGTTGAGAAGACTTGGCTGCCTTCATGCGCCCCCATGCTCAGCACACGGACCTCATCGCCATACTTTTCGCCGAATAACGCCATGGCACCTGCCTCAATCGCAGCCTCGAGCGTCATGAGGCGCGTCGAGACCGCAGCATTTAACCGAATTTGGCGATTGACCATGGCCTCAATCAAATCAACCTCCTGCTCGCTCAGCGCCTTTGGGTGGCTGAAATCAAAGCGCAGGCGGTCATGAGCAACGAGTGAGCCTTTCTGGGTCACGTGCTCGCCCAATGCGCGGCGCAGCGCCTCATGCAGCAAGTGAGTCGCCGAGTGATTGGCACGCGTTGCGGTCCTGCGCCCATGGTCGACCCGCAAATCGACAGTATCCCCGGTCCGCAAGGTACCCCGCCCGACCTTCACATCATGGACGTGAAGCGTTCCGGCCCGCTTTTGCGTGTCCACAACCTCGCCTTCAGCCCCATCCTTCGTGAATAGAGCACCCTGATCCCCCGCCTGTCCGCCGGACTCGGCATAAAAAGGCGTCTGATTAACGAGCAAAAACCCAGTTTGACCAGCCTCAAGCCGGTCAACCGCCAGACCCTCGTAAATCAGCGCAGTGATCACACCCTCTGCTGCTTCGGTTTCGTAACCGAGAAACTCTGTGGCACCCAGTTGATCCCGCAGCCCAAACCAGATGTGCTCAGCCTGGGCTTCGCCCGAGCCGGCCCATGATTTGCGTGCTTCTGCCTTCTGACGAGCCATAGCCTGGTCAAAACCGGGCATGTCGAGGCTCAAGCCACGGGCCCGCAGCGCGTCTTGGGTCAAGTCCACCGGAAACCCATAGGTATCATAGAGCTTGAACGCCACGTCGCCCGCCAGGGTCGAACCGTTCAAACGGGCAACTTCTTCGTCCAGCAATTTGAGACCGCGCTCAAGTGTTTCCCGGAAGCGCGTTTCCTCGAGCCGTAACGTCTCAACAATGAGTGCTTGCGCGCGGGTGAGTTCGGGATAGGCCTGCGCCATCGCGGTAATCAGCACTGGAGCAAGCCGGTGCATCAGCGGGTCTTTGGCGCCCAGAATATGAGCATGCCGCATGGCCCGGCGCATGATCCGCCGCAAGACATAACCACGGCCCTCATTGGACGGCAGCACGCCATCCGCAATCAAAAACGATGACGCGCGCAAGTGATCCGCAATGACACGGTGGCTTACAGCATGAGGCCCCTCAGCCCGCGCACCGGAGTGGGCAGCCGATGCCTCGATCAGCAAACGGAACAGGTCGGTGTCGTAGTTATCCGTCTTGCCCTGGAGGATAGACGCGATGCGCTCAAGGCCCATGCCTGTATCTATGGAAGGCTTTGGCAGGGCGACACGCTCAGTCTTTGACACCTGCTCATATTGCATGAACACAAGGTTCCAAAATTCGACATAGCGGTCGCCGTCGGCATCAGGCGATCCTGGCGGCCCGCCCTGAACCGTAGGTCCGTAGTCGAAGAAAATCTCTGAACATGGACCACATGGGCCCGTCTCCCCCATCGACCAGAAATTGTCCGAGGTCGGGATACGAATGATTTTCTGCTCGGGAAAACCCGCTATTTTGCGCCAAAGGCCAAACGCCTCATCATCTTCAGAATAGACCGTAACGAGGAGACGATCAGTGGGCAGCGCGAACGTTTTTGATACCAAATCCCAGGCGAGCGTTATCGCCTCCTCTTTGAAGTAGTCTCCAAAGGAAAAATTACCGAGCATTTCAAAAAACGTGTGATGGCGCGCCGTATAGCCGACATTGTCCAAATCATTATGTTTGCCGCCTGCGCGCAAACATTTTTGCGCGGTTGCCGCACGTGACTTTGAACGCTTTTCAGCACCCGTGAAGACGTTTTTGAATTGCACCATGCCTGCATTGGTGAACAACAACGTCGGATCATTACGCGGAACGAGGGGAGAGGACGCCACCGCCTCATGGCCGTGCTGTTCGAAATACCCCAAAAATGCCGACCGGATATCGCTAAGGCTCGTCATAAACTACCAACACTCTCACTGCGGACGGCGGCCCAACGTAGCAAGGGCGCCCCTTTTTTGAAAAACCACTGCAGTTAAGAGCTTTAGCGCGATTCTGTCCAGGCGCGGACGGGATTGCGCAAAAGGGCAGAGAGCAGTAAACCGCAAGCAAGCATTAAAGCCTGCTTGCGGTCTTGACAGCGATGACGTCAGACCGTGATGAGGAGCGCAGCCGCCAGACACTGCCGGACCTTGCCATGACGGCGCTGCTAATCCTCTGCAGCTGCCTCGCCCGCAGTTGTCAGCCTAGCCCCCAGGAGCCCCGCATTGGACCGGATGGCCTGCTCAATACGTTGCGCTACATCGGGATTATCCGCCAAAAACTGCTTGGCATTCTCACGGCCCTGCCCAATCCGCTGGCTCTCGAATGAAAACCAGGAACCGGATTTCTCAACGATTGCTGCCTTAACGCCAAGATCGATCAACTCACCAGTTTTGGAAATGCCGACGCCATACATGATATCGAACTCAACCTGCCGGAACGGTGGCGCCACCTTATTCTTCACCACCTTAACCCTTGTCTGGCTTCCTACCACCTCATCACGATCTTTGATCTGACCGATACGCCGGATATCGAGGCGCACAGAAGCGTAGAATTTGAGCGCGTTACCGCCGGTGGTCGTTTCAGGGTTGCCAAACATCACGCCAATTTTCATCCGGATCTGATTGATGAAGATGACCATGGTATTGGAGCGCGAGATTGACGAGGTCAGCTTGCGCAAAGCTTGGCTCATCAATCGCGCCTGCAAACCCGGCAACTGATCCCCCATTTCGCCTTCAATTTCAGCCTTTGGCGTCAAGGCTGCAACCGAATCCACAACAATTACGTCAACCGCGCCTGAGCGAACCAGCGTATCGGCGATTTCCAGCGCCTGCTCGCC
>DMER01000115.1:35025-35151 GCA_003451645.1 Alphaproteobacteria bacterium
AGCGCCTGCTCGCCCGTATCCGGCTGCGACACCAGCAACTCGCCCGCATCCACGCCCAATTTCTGGCCATAGCCCAGATCCAAGGCGTGCTCAGCATCGATAAATGCACCGACCCCGCCACGCTTT
>DMER01000115.1:35382-38617 GCA_003451645.1 Alphaproteobacteria bacterium
GCCAGTGTGGTCTTGCCCGACGATTCGGGACCGTAAATCTCGATAACCCGCCCTTTTGGCAGGCCGCCAATCCCCAAGGCAATGTCAAGGCCGAGCGAACCAGTTGGGACCGCCTCAACCTCGACGGTCTTTCCTTGGGCTCCCAATTTCATAATCGAACCCTTGCCAAAGGCTCGGTCGATTTGCGACAGCGCGGCCTCTAGGGCCTTTTTCTTATCCATGTCAGAGTGCTCAACTATGCGTAGGGCGGCGGCGGACATTATGGTGAATCTCCTTAGAGCATGAGGCCGGAACAACAGCAACACGCTCAGTGTACACATTTTGTTCTGAAGAACAAGAAGGGAACACAAAGATTTTCCATGCGGCGGCATAGGGTACGTTGCGCAATCGGATTTCCGTCGGCGGCGCAAACATGTCTGTGGCAGCCTGCACAACCAAGTCGTGCTTCGGTTGACGGCCACCCTTGGGCGCATGCATATGCTTTGCCGGTGAGGTCTGCTTTTTCGGTCGATCAGGAATAATGGAAAGGGAGAGTTACTATGAGAGTCGGTCTCGTGGCGTTGGGCGTTTTGGCGAGCAGTTTTGCGGCTGCTTCGCCAGCATTGGCGTGGACGCAAATTGCCGAACGGATTGTTACCGACCGCCTTGATCCAGACTTGATCGTACTGCCCGGGCCGGTGCGCTACTCGCAGATCAAACTTTGCGTCTATCGCAATCCTGTGCGGTTCTATGACTTGGATGTCAACTTCGCCAATGGCGGCAAGCAGGATGTGCAAGTGCGTGCACGGATCAACCCCGGCGCTTGCACCCGCGACATTGACTTGAACGGCGCGGACCGGGACATTGTTTCTATCAAGCTCTTGTATGAGGAAACCAGCCGCCGCCGAGCACGCGGAACGGTACGCGTGTTTGCGCGGTAGGTGTGGATGCAGCAAGTGAGCGCCGGAGGATAGCCTCTCCGGCGCGATGTCTTATGCAAGCGCCCGCCCGGGGGTCAGTGCGGAAGCAGCGCGTACAATGGCGTCTGCATCAATGCCATAATGTGCATAGAGGTCGCGTAAGGTTCCCGTCTGCCCGAAATGCTCTACCCCCAGAGCGCGGGTGCGATGACCGTGAACAGCACCGAGCCAAGCCAAAGCTGCGGGATGGCCATCTTGAACGGTTACAATACCGGCATGTCGTGGAACCCGCGCCAACATACGTTCGATCAGGGCGAACGCCGGCCTCGCCCCGGCTTCCCTTGCCCTTTGGGCCGCACTCCATCCGGCGTGGAGCCTGTCGGCTGAGGTAATTGCCAGAAGGCCGACATCGCGCCGCCCTTGCGCAATCCGGGAGACCGCCTCAATGGCTTCTGGTGCCATGACACCAGAGTAGGCCACAACCACCTCGCAGTTGGGTCCCGGCTCCCGCATCCAATACGCCCCATCAAGGACCCCGCGAACAAGGTCGGGCACCATCTCCCGCCTAGGCTGTTCAAGGCTTCTGGTTGATAGCCGCAGATAGACCGAGCCGCCTATGTGATCACGCAACCAGGTGCGCGGATCAGGCTCCTCATCAGGGCCTTCAGTGTTGCGCTGCAGATAGTCGAAAGACCAGGCCAAGATGGTGGCTAACTCATCCACAAAGGCGGGTTCGAAACTGGCAAGCCCATCCTGCGCCATGCCGACCAGCGGCGTCCCAATCGACTGATGCGCGCCACCCTCTGGTGCTAAGCTGATCCCGGACGGCGTCGCAACCAGAATGAAGCGCGCGTCTTGATAGCAGGCATAATTCATCGCGTCGGCACCGCGATAGATAAAGGGATCATAGAGGGTGCCCACAGGAAAGAGCCGCTCGCCAAAGACACTGTGCGACAGCCCAAGCGCCGAGAGCATAATGAAGAGGTTCATCTCGGCGATGCCCAGTTCGACATGCTGGCCGCCTGGTGAGAATGTCCAGTTGTACGTCGAGGGAATGCGTTCTTGCTTGAACGTGTCCGCCAAGCTCTCGCGGGCAAAAAGTCCGCGCCGGTTGACCCACGGACCCAAATTGGTCGAGACCGTCACATCGGGCGATGTCGTGACAATACGAGCCGCAAAATCAGTTTGCGCCTTGCCCAACTCGTCCATGATCAGGCCGAACCCTTGCTGCGTGCTCATCTCGGGGGAAGAGCGAAAGCTAAGACGCTGAGGTGTCTCAATTTTCGGGGTACCTAACCGGCGACGCCCCTCCCTTGCGAAGGGCACTTCCCGCAAGAACCGGTTCAGCTCGTCTTCAGAGAGCGTCAGCCCTTCAAAACGGTCCCACTCATGGTCAGGTCTAATGCGCATGGCGCCTTGCCATTCCGCCATCTGAGCCTTGGTCATGAGGCCTGCATGATTGTCTTTGTGCCCCGCAAAGGGCAATCCAAAACCCTTTATCGTATAGGCAATGAAGCAGACCGGCCGGTCGTGTTGAATATTCTCAAAGGCATTGAGTATCTCTGGCAAATCGTGACCGCCAAGATTGGTCATGAGAGCAGCCAAGTCTTTGTCACTGCGCGCGTCAAGAAAGCGTGAAATGTCGCCTTGATCGCCCAAATCATCCGTCAGCTTTTTCCGCCAGGCTGCGCCGCCCTGGTAGGTCAGTGCCGAATACAATTGGTTGGGACACTGATCGATCCAAGTTTTCAAGCGCTCGCCACCTGGCTCGCTGAAAGCGGCCTTCAGTTTGGAGCCATATTTGAGGACCACAACATCCCAGCCAAAATTGAGAAACATGGCTTCAAAACGCTGCCACAATCCCTCGCGAATTACGGCATCTAGGGACTGCCGGTTATAGTCGACGATCCACCAGGTGTTGCGGACGCCGTGTTTCCAGCCCTCCAACAGCGCCTCAAAGATGTTGCCCTCGTCCATTTCGGCATCGCCGATGAGTGCCACCATGCGGCCCTCTGGCCGCTCCTTTGACCAGCCATGCGCGCGCACATAATCCTGAACCAGCGACGAGAAGAGCGTCTGGGCGACGCCAAGCCCGACAGAGCCAGTTGAGAAGTCAACGTCGTCGGTGTCCTTTGTGCGCGATGGGTAAGACTGCGCGCCCTTGTAGCCGCGAAAGTTCTTGAGCTTCGAGACATCCTGCTGCCCGAGAAGATATTGTATTGCGTGAAAGATTGGACTGGCGTGCGGCTTCACGGCAACCCGGTCTTGCGGGCGCAAGACCGCGAAATAGAGCGCGGTCATAAGCGTGGCGAGAGAGGCCGATGAGGCTTGATGGC
>DMER01000115.1:38818-39378 GCA_003451645.1 Alphaproteobacteria bacterium
GAGGCTTGATGGCCGCCGACCTTTAGTCCGTCCTCGGACTCCCGCAAATGGTTGGCATTGTGAATTGTCCACGCTGAGAGCCACAGAAGCCTGGATTCAAGGGCGGCAAGGAATGGCAAGCGCGGATCAAGAGTGGACATTTGCAGGCTCTCAGTGAGGTGCAGGCAGGACGCTGAACACACTCATGAGCTAGCATGCAAGGCTGGCCGGGCCAAGACCGCCGGACTGACCTGGGTCTAGACGCCGGCCTCAAGAACATCTTTGACCTTTGCGGTCAGTTGTTTCAGGGTGAACGGCTTTGGCAGGAAGTGGAACTCGTCGATCCGCTCGCCGGCGTTGCGGAAGGCTTCTTCCGCATAACCTGACATGAACAGGATCCGCACCTCAGGCCTCTCGGCGCGGACGGATTTGACAAGTGTCGGCCCATCAATACCTGGCATCACCACATCAGATACCAAGAGATGGATCGGCTCGGCCTGCTCGCGCAGAATCTCTAGGGCTTCGTCGCCAGACGACGCTTCGATGACGTTATAGCCACGCATGCTCAGCGCACGCGAGGC
>DMER01000115.1:39648-39914 GCA_003451645.1 Alphaproteobacteria bacterium
TCGTCTTCGACCAGCAGAATTGTCTGATGCCCCGTAAGGTCAAGGGGCTTTGCTGGCTGGTCGTTGACTGCGGGCGGCCTTGCAGCAACAGCCTCCGCAGGTGACTCGGTCTGAATGCACCGGGGCAAATAGATGCGGAACGTTGTGCCCTTCCCCACTTCTGAATCGACGAACAAAAAGCCATTGCTCTGCTTGATGATCCCATAGACCGAACTGAGGCCGAGGCCCGTGCCATGGCCTACCTCTTTGGTGGTGAAGAACGGCTC
>DMER01000115.1:40093-43833 GCA_003451645.1 Alphaproteobacteria bacterium
TTGCCGATTTCCTTGGTGGTGAAGAACGGCTCGAAAATTCTGCCTAAATTCTCCTTCGGGATGCCGATGCCAGTATCAGCAACATCGATCGTCACGTAGTCGCCAGGCGGCATTAGGACGTGGCCCTGAGCCTGCGCCTCAGTGTGAGAGATGCTGATCGTCCCCGTACGGATCGTCAGCACACCGCCTGTGGGCATGGCATCACGCGCATTGACGGAGAGATTGACAAGAACGTTCCCCAGCTGATTGGGATCAGCCTTCACGGGCCAGAGATCGCGCCCATGCTCAACCTTTAAAGTAACCCGCTCGCCAATCAGACGGCGCAAGGTAATGGACCAGTCAGAGACAATATCGGTAGGCGAGATCACCTGAACGTCGAGGCGCTGTTGCCGGGAGAACGCGAGCAGCTGCCGGACAAGGCCCGCGGCCCGAAGGCCAGTCGAACGGATTTGGTGAATATCATTGAACGACGGGTCGCCCGGTTGATGACGTTGCATCAACAGCTCCGCCACGCCATTGATAACCGTCAGTAAATTGTTGAAGTCATGCGCAATGCCGCCCGCCAGCTGTCCAACGGCCTGCATACGGTGACTATGGGCGAACTGATTTTCCAGTTGAGTCCGGTCGGACGTATCAATGATGTAAACCAAAATGCCAGCCGACTCCGTGCTCCCCGGAATTCTACCAGCGTAAAGCCGTGCTGTGCGTTGCGCGTTGTCCTGAAACCGTAGATCTACAGGCTCCCCCATCGGCCTCCCGCTTGCGAGCAGGGCCAAAAGCGCGCGAACCTCAGCAGCGCTGCGGCTCTCTAAATGCTCGAAGAAGGGCTTTGCGTGAATGTCAGCAAAAGGCAGACCCAACAGCGCAGTGAGTGCCTGATTGGCATGCATGACGTGGCCATCGCCATCAAGCACGCCGATCCCGACCGGGGCATTGCCGAGCAAACCACGGAAGCGCTGCTCCAATGTTTCTCCGCCCACTGAGGAGACTTCGGGCACCGCACTTGTTGTTGCGGGTACTGCCGCACCATGCGTCTCGTCCTTATGCGCCTTCTCAAGCGGCCGGAACTGCACCACCACATTCTGCCGCGGCCCATCCACCGTCGCAAAGGCACGGCGAACTGGGAGGTCTTGCACCCGCCAGACCGAATGACCAGACCGCCCAACCGGACTTGTCGACACGCGAGCATGCCGCTGAGTGGGCCCCTTCAAACGCAACTCTTCGCTCAAGGCCTCACCTTGGCTGGATGCCCGCACAAGCCGGTAGAGCCTTTGCGCAGAGTCCAAATCACTGGAAAAGGCGACCACCGGAAGCATGATGCCGCCTGAGGGGCTAGCCCCAAAGAGCCGCCGCCAAGCCTTGTTTGCGTAAACGGCTGCGCCGTCGGGCGCGGTCATGCAAACCGGCCGTGAGTCAGCTTCCACAATCTGCTGAAAAAAACGAGGTGGAATTGCACCAGGCGTCACTTGCCCCGTTGCTAACAGCAGAAGCAAGAGCCCGCCGGAAATCGTAATTCCAATAAGCAGCACGAGCCCAGCCAGGCCCGCAGCATGTGGTTCGAGCACAACGAGCAAACCCGCTAGACACGCCACCGCAAACAACCCTGCCGCCAAATGCGTCAAGCTGATTGGCGTCGCGGCCCGGGGCACCGGGATTGCCTGCGCTTCCGGCGCGTTTGGCGCTTGCGTCTCTGCCACGTCCGATTCCGCCCTCATCGTCCCCCGCCCGCCTTTGGTGTTTGGGCTGTGTGAGCCAGGCCGCACGGACTACCCCGGTTGGAGCGGCACCATCAATTGGCACGCCTACCGTCTGCACGCGCGGCTAATTTGCCCTTTAGCCTCATGACGTAGCCGATCACATGCGCCACAGCTTTGTAGTGTTCGGGCTTGACCGCTTCGTCAATGTCCACAGTGGCATAAAGCGACCGCGCAAGGGGAGGATTTTCTACAACTGGAACGTTGTTTTCTTTTGCGATCTCGCGAATACGCAACGCAAGCGAGTCGACGCCTTTTGCCACAACCACTGGCGCCGCCATTGCGCCGGATTCATATTTTAGAGCGACGGAAAAGTGGGTTGGATTGGTCACAACAACGGATGCCGACGGGACGGCAGCCATCATCCGCCGGCGCGACTTTTCACTTCGAATGGCTCTCAGGCGCGCTTTGACATGAGGGTCCCCTTCGGCTTGCTTGAACTCGTCACGCACTTCTTGCCGGGTCATCATGAGTCTTTGGCGTCGATCGAATGCCTGCCAAACATAATCGAGCACCGCTATCACGCCAAAAATCACCAATGTGCAATATGCGATCAGCATGACCATCGCGTGTGTCTGGGAAAGTGCCGCAGACAACGAAGCATCGAACAGGGACGCAAGGTCGTTACGCCGCGGCCACAACACGAACCAGCAAGCGGTCGCCACAGCAGCTACCTTTACAAGACCTTTCGCGAACATGACCAAGCCCTGCGGGCCAAACAACCGGTGGAAGCCCGACATGATGCCGATCTTGCTCCACTTTGGTTCGACCTTCGTCCAGCTCACCACAAAGGGCCTCTGAAGCAAGTGCGCGCCGATCGCAACGGCAATGAACAAAGCGAAGGGGACCGCTAGAAATGCTCCCGCCTCGAGGATAATCCGCCAGGACAAATCGCGAAATGCTGCGGCGCTCAGCGGATCGTTGCCAGCGCCTCGCAGGTGAGCTGCTAAGTCACCAGACAGTGCCTTCATTGCTGCCGGTGCCCACCATCCCAAGAGAGCCGTCGCAGCCGCGAACATAGCCAGCGCCACGAGGTCTGTACTTTGAAGAAGATCGCCTTGTTCTTGCGCCTCTTCCAGACGCTTGCTGGTCGGCTCCTCGGTTTTTTGACTTTGATCTTGTTCCCCGGACATCGGCGGCGTTTATCCGCCCGCCAGTGGGCGGAGGCTCGTCTCAAAGAACTTCAGAAAGACAGCCATCATCGCGCTCAGGCCAAACATGAGCAATACAAAGCCACCCAGGATCGTAAGCGGCGCCACTAGAAAGAAAATCTGCACTTGTGGCATCAACCGGGACACCACGCCCGCAGCCACATTGAAGACGATACCAAAAACCAGAAACGGCGCTGCAATTTGTACGCCCGTGGCAAAGGCTGCGCTCATGAGCTGCGCAGACCATTGGGCCATCTCCGCGGTCGGAGGTATCCCGCCTGAAGGAAACAAGTCATAAGACTGGCGCACTGCCGCGATTAGCAGATGATGCAGATCGGTCGCAAAGATCATGGCAATCGCTGTCAAGTTCAAGAACGCGCCCACTACGGCGCCTTGACCTTCCTGAGACGGGTCTACACTCGTCGCAAAGGCTAAACCCATTTGTGTCGCCACTATCGTGCCGGCAACGTTCACAGCGCTCATCACCAACCGGCCAAGAATGCCCAAGGCCAGACCCAGCACGATCTCGCCAGCAACCAAGGATGCCAGCATCGCGAAATTGGGCGGCATCCCCGGATTGGCCAAGACAGCAGGCGTTAAGGCAAGTGTCAAGCCGAGTGCGATCATCAATTTGACGCGTTGGGGCGCCATCGTTTCGCCCACAACCGGCATTGCCGCGACCATTGCGCCCACGCGTGCAAATACCAACAGGTAGGCCCAGGTCTCAGCAGGAAGCAGTGCGCTCAGTGGCGGGAGCATCCAATGCCCCCGTCAGTGATTTGCGATACGCGCAAAAACCATTTCGGTGAGACCGTAGAGGACGGCCCCCATAAAT
>DMER01000115.1:44008-46651 GCA_003451645.1 Alphaproteobacteria bacterium
AGGACGGCCCCCATAAATGGCATGAACAAGACCAGCGCGCCGAATACGCACAAAATCTTCGGTACAAAGACTAATGTCGCTTCTTGGATTTGCGTCAAGGCTTGCAGGAGCCCGATCACCGAACCAACAACCAGGGCCACAAGCATCGCCGGCGCAGCGGTCACCACCAATACCCAGATCGCCTCCCGGCCAATATCCAACACTTCCGCTGCGGTCATCGAGTGCTTTCGTTTCACTAAAGATTAAGGTTACCAGCCCAGGACTCTCCGCAACGTCAGAGCCCGCCCACGCACGGTCAGATCGGCATCCGCATAATGTCTTGATAGGCTGAAATCATCCGGTCGCGGACCGCCACAACCGTCTCCATGGTCAGCTCCGCTTGGGAGACGGCGGTCACAACGTCAACCAGATCGGCCTTCTTGGCCAGCCCCTTGATCGCCATCGTCTCGGCATTCTGACCGGCCGCCGCAGCTTTGCCTAAGGTGTCGCTCAAGACTGCCTCAAAGCCGGGTGCGCCGCCCTCCGCAACTGCAATTTTTGCCTTTGCCGCCTGCGCATAGGCTGCCGCCGCGCTCAATGATGCTGCAGGAATTGCCATGCCCTAGCTCCTCAAGCCCTAAGAAGATCGATCGTACGCTGAGCAATGGCCCGAGCGTTGTCGATCACATTGATATTGGCTTCATAAGACCGTTGCGCTTCACGCAGGTCCATCATCTCGGTAAGCGTCTCGACGCCGGGTGTCTTGACTTCGCCCTTCTCGTTCGCAGCCGGATGACCCGGCATAAAGCGTGTGCCGGTCTCCCCATGTACAACGCGCGTCAGCTTCACTGTATCGAGCCCAAGCGCCCGGTCCACCTCGCGTGTAAAAATTGGAATCTGGCGCCGGAACTCCGGATCCGCACCTGCGCTGTGGCCATAGGACTGCGCATTGGCGATGTTTTCAGCGATCAAGCGCATACGTTCTGACTGAGCGCGCAAGCCCGAGGCCGCCACCAGCATAGACTTCAGAAATTCCATATCCCCACCCCGTCCTTAGTGTTTAAGCCCCGCGGCCCCCAAGCGCCGTGCGCCACATGCCCACGGCTTTGCGGTAAAGCCCCGCCGCTTGCTGATACTCAATGGCATTTTCCGCCACCTTCATCATCTGCCGCTCCAGATTGACCCCATTGCCGTTCGGCGTCGTTTCCCCATCCGGCGATGTCTCGAGCAAACGTCCACCCGTCCGGGTGGCAAAAGATCCCTTGAAGACCGGCTGACTTGCGTCCCCGCCACTCGCTGACTGGCGAAGAAACGCCCCAAATGACTTTTCCTTTAGGTCGCTCGGCACAAACTCAGGCGTTGACGCGTTGGCAATATTCCGCGCCAGGACATTCTGACGTTGCGCCGCCCAAGACATCTTGGCCCGCACGGTCTCGAAGAAAGCACCCGCAAAGAAGTTCACGCCGAAGTCCTCACTTAAAACTTGTGACAAGTTTCGCGCCCAGAATTTAAAATGCGTTTAAAGCCACAGGAATTTTATTCCGGGTACAGAGGGTCTCCCCGGCAGATTCTGCCGCCGCACTTTACCCGTGCTTAAACTTGACAGGCGATAACCATCTTGGCACCCAGACACGCCTGGGCCGGCATTTACGTGCACTCTTAACTCGCCTCGTGGTTATCCATGGAAAGTTTTGATCTCATCCGATTTGCGGCAGCACTGATTTTCGTCCTTGCACTGATTGGTGCATGCGCGTTGGGTCTGCGATACTTTGGCTTCGCTCCGCGGCTGCCCATCACCCGGCAAGGAGCGGGACCACGCTTGGCGGTCTTGGAATCGCTCTTCATTGACCCGCGCCGGCGATTGCTGCTCATTCGCCGGGATGGAGTGGAGCATCTCATATTGCTGGGAGTACAGTCCGAGACCCTGATCGAGGGTCACATCACCAAAACACCTATCGCGCCTGAGGCTCCGTTTGAAGATTTGCACCAGCGCATTGTCAACGGGTTGCGCGCGGAACCTCATCTATGACCCGTTTTCGGAGTATTGTGGCGGCAGGCATCTTGGCGGCGCTTCTCTTGCCGGGGTGCGCCATGGCGCAGACCATGACACTTGACCTCGGTCAAGGCGGACAGATGACCGAACGGCTGATCCAGATCATCCTTTTGGTCACCGTGCTGAGTTTGGCGCCATCAATTTTGATCATGGCCACCAGCTTCGTGCGTATTGTCGTGGTGCTCTCGCTATTGCGGATGGCGCTTGGGCTGCAACAGAGCCCGCCAAACAGTGTGATCATTGCGCTGTCACTTTTTCTGACTGCCTTTATCATGGCCCCGGTCTTCAGCAAGGCGTATACGGATGGTCTGCAACCCCTGATAGATGAACAGATCGAAACGCCACAAGCTATCGAGCGCACGCTGGAGCCATTCCGCGGCTTTATGCTGAAGACTGTACGCGAGAAAGATCTGCAGCTGTTTTTTGATCTTGCGAAGGAAAAGCCACCTGCTCAAGCGCAAGAAACGCCATTGCGTGTGCTGGTCCCTGCCTTTTTGATTAGCGAATTACGGCGGGCCTTTGAGATTGGCTTCCTTATCTTTATTCCCTTCTTGATCATAGATCTTGTCGTCGCCTCGATCTTGATGGCCATGGGCATGATGATGCTGCCG
>DMER01000115.1:46876-47134 GCA_003451645.1 Alphaproteobacteria bacterium
GGCATGATGATGCTGCCGCCAATCACGATCTCTCTGCCCTTTAAGCTGATATTCTTCGTCCTCGTCGATGGCTGGGTATTGGTGGCAGGCAGCTTGGTTCAAAGCTTCGGGACGGTTTGATCGCGGAGAGAATGCGATACTGCAAGGTACCGGGCGCTAAGCGGTCTTGCGTTCATGCCCCGCGTTCCGGCCCAGACCAATCTTTTCACTGATTGCGTCAGCGACCCGCGCCGCGCCCTGCCCATCGATCAGGGCAGG
>DMER01000204.1 GCA_003451645.1 Alphaproteobacteria bacterium
GGTCGGGCAATTGCTGGCGGCTCTAGGGGCTGGGCTCGGTGGCGTATTGGAAGCGCTGTCGCCACATCGCATGCGTCATGCGTTTGCAAGTCACCTTTTGGCCCATGGCGCGGATTTGCGGAGCGTTCAAACACTCCTAGGTCATGCCGATATTGCGACCACGCAAATCTACACCCATGTCGACGACGCGAGGCTGCGCGCGCTTGTCACGGAAAAGCACCCGCTGTCCCGCCGCCGCCGCGGTTGACGCCCCATGGCGAGAGGCCTAGTGTCCGCGCCGTTTTCACCGGACGCAGCCACACCCCTTTTGAGTCGGCTGCCGCCTGTGGCCCCAAGGTTTGACCGAGGATGAGTTTTACCATTGTGGAGCGCGCGCCATTGCGGCTTACGCGCTCTCTGTTGTTTGTACCCGGTGTGCGGCCACAATTATTTGAGAAGGCGGCCCAAGGCCCCGCCGACGCCCTATGTTTGGATATCGAGGATTCGGTCGCACCAGCGGACAAGCCGCAGGCGCGGGCCAACATCATCCAAGCCCTGAAGACCGTCGATTTTGGCGCCAAGTCGCTCAGCGTGCGCATCAATGGCCTGGACACCCCTTGGGCCTATCGCGATGTCGTCGACATCATGGAGCAGGCTGGCGAGCGGCTTGACCTCATCATGATCCCGAAAGTGGGTGTCGCCGCTGACGTCTATGCGATCGACATGCTGGTCAGCCAGATCGAGATGGCAACCGGCCGCAAGAAGAAGCTCAAGCTTGAGGTGATAATTGAAAGCGTCCTGGGCCTTCAGAACGCGGATGCGATTGCAGGCGCCTCCAAGCGGATGGATGCCTTGCACTTTGGTGCGGCGGACTTTGCGGCCTCAGCCGGCATGCGGACCACCAATATTGGCGGCCCAAACCCCGACTATGTTGTGCTGACAGACAAGACTGCTTCCGGGCAGCGCGACACGCATTGGAGCGACATGTGGCATTATGCGACCGCGCGCATGGTCGCGGCAGCGCGTGCCGCGGGCATCCGCCCTGTTGATGGCCCCTTCGGCGATTATTCGGATGCGGAGGGCTATAATGCCCAGGCGCGCCGCTCGGCCGTGATGGGCTGCGAGGGCAAATGGGCAATTCACCCAAGCCAAGTGGCCCTTGCGAATTCGATCTTCACACCGCCAGCCGAAGAAGTCGCGCGCGCTCGCGAAATCTTGGCCGCGATGGCCGAGGGCCAAGCGGCAGGCATGGGCGCGGTCGCCCTCCATGGCCGGTTGATCGATCTGGCCTCCATCCGTCAAGCCGAAGTGATTGTACGCATGGACGAGATGATCAAGGCTGGAAAGGCCTAACCTTATGACCCTTGCGGTTTGAGCGGCGGAGACACCTCCCATGGCCGCGCATACGCACGAAACCAGCCACGCACAGACGGCTTCCAATGGCTTGATCATAGCGGCCTTGGGCGTCGTGTTCGGGGATATCGGCACGAGCCCGCTTTATATGATGCGCGACGCGTTCGGGCATGCAGGCGGATTACCGCTGCAAGCGGATGCGGTAATGGGGCTGCTTAGTCTCGTCTTCTGGTCGCTCACCCTCATTGTGACCATCAAATATGTGGTCTTGATCATGCAGGCCGACAATCGCGGCGAAGGCGGCGTCTTATCGCTGGCCTCGCTGGCGCTGCGGACAGGGCACCATGCCCCCAAGCGGCGGGCAGTGCTTTCGGTTTTGGCACTCATCGGATTGGCTCTATTTTACGGCGACGGCCTGATTACGCCAACCGTCTCGGTCTTAGGTGCGGTCGAAGGCCTGAAGGAATTGGACGAAGGCTTTGTGCCGTTTATCGTTCCATTGGCGACCGTCATCCTGATTGGACTGTTCCTCATTCAGCGCCACGGAACCGGCGCGGTCGGAAAGTACTTCGGCCCCGTGATGCTGATATGGTTCACGGTTTTGGGGATATTGGGGCTGAGCAAGATCATCGAGAACCCGGGGATCCTAGCTGCCATTTCGCCCCATTATGCTGTGCAAGTCTTTTGGAACTATCCAGTTCAGGCCTTCATTGGGCTTGGCGCCGTAGTTCTGTGCGTCACGGGTGCGGAAGCGCTCTATGCCGATATGGGGCATTTTGGCAAAGGCCCAATCCGCAAGGCTTGGCTCTTTCTTGTGTTCCCGGGCCTCTTGTTGAATTACTTCGGGCAGGGAGCTCTTCTGATCGCCGACCCCACTGCGGTTAGAGCGCCTTTCTACTTAATCGCGCCAGAGTGGGCACAAGCGCCACTGGTCATCCTTGCAACTCTGGCGGCCGTCATTGCCAGTCAGGCGATTATCTCCGGCGTCTTTAGCCTCACGCGGCAAGCAATTCAGTTGGGCTACCTGCCCCGTATGGACATCCGCCATACCTCGCATACAGAGCAGGGCCAGATCTATATCCCACGCGTAAACTGGCTCTTGATGATCGGGGTGATTGGCCTGGTCTTGAGCTTCCAATCCTCCGGTGCCCTGACCGCGGCCTATGGCATTGCCGTGACCGGCGCCATGGCGATTGACGCGATCTTGGCCGCTGTCGTGGCGCGCTGGCTGTGGGGTTGGAGCCGGTGGTCTTCACTGTCGGTCTTTGGTCTGTTTTTCCTCATCGACGTTGCGTTGTTCTCGTCCAACGCGATGAAGATCCCGCAAGGCGGCTGGTTCCCCTTGGCCGTTGCCATCGTGGCGGTATTCGTGTTCATCGCGTGGAAGCGGGGACGCGAGGCCCTGGTCTCCAAGCTTTACAAGGAAGCGATGCCGATCAAGGAATTCTTGAGCGTCTGGAACAAGACGACCGAGCGGGTGTCCGGCACGGCGGTCTTCATGACCTCGAACCCGGGTGTGGTGCCGACTGCCTTTTTGCACAATCTTAAGCACAATCATGTTGTGCATGAGCGCGTGATCCTGATGAAGGTCAACACCGAGGATTCCCCGCGGGTCCCGGACGGGCAGCGCATCGAAGTCGAGAAACTGGGCAAGGGCTTCTACGCTGTTACAGCGCATGTAGG
>DMER01000144.1 GCA_003451645.1 Alphaproteobacteria bacterium
AACCGCCTACACCTTGAAGAGCGAGGATGATCTCGACCGCAAGCTGATCCTCGAACATCCCCGCTCTTCAAGGTGTAGGCGGTTTCTTCGACATCAACCGCCGAGGCCTTGAGCACACCATTGGCGAGGCTGACCTTGGAGACGGTCTGCTCGAACTTGCGCTCGGCATCCACGATGATCTTTTGGTCGAGGGAGAACGACAGCAAACGGCTCTCGCCCTTGGGCAAGGTGGACAGGCGCGCATCACCCACAAAGGAGGCAAGCCCGGCTTTGTCCCGCTCATAAAGGGTGACCACGCCCGGAGGAAGGCTCGCACCTGTGTCGTTCACGAGCCTGACGGTGGCCAGCGGATGGCGTGGATGGGTTGGCGGCTGAAACAGCGAGATTGTCTCAGCGCCCACTTGGGCATTGATGATGGCAACGCTAAGCGATTGGCCGTTGCGCACGGTTACCTTGCCCGGCAGGGTGAAGCGGACCTGGGTCGCGGCCTCTTTGGTCTGAGATACCGCACCACCGGCTGTCAGTTGATCGAAGGAGGGTTGGTCAGCCGCGGACCCACCCGCAAAAGCCTCGCTCTCGGCGGCCATCATGGGCGCAGGCGGTGGCGGCGGAGGAGCAGGAACGGCCCGCGGGGCCAGGGCCTTGGCGGCGCGGCGCGGTTTTTCCTCGGCACTGATGGCACCCTCGTCCGCCCTGGGCAGGATGCGGCCCAGAACCTCAACCGGGACTTCCGGCCGGTCCACATAATAGGTCTGATAGAGCGCCTGACGGAAGGTGACCGGATTGCCCGTCACCACGGTCAGTTCGACATTGTCCCAGTCGACGCCGCTGACATTCTCAAGCACGGCCCAGCCCTGCAACCAGGCCTTGGCATTGTCAGGCGCGGTGGTCAGGCGGTAGGAGGCCTTCCACAACGGCGCGCTGGCAACAAAGCCAACCGTCACGATACGCGATTTGTTCCCGACGTTACGGATCGTCAGTGTGCGGCTTTGGCCCTCGCGATGTTCGGCGAGGCTCTTGAGCGCGCTGTCGATCTGGGCTTGCAGGAGCGGATCGCGGAACTTGATCGTCACGGCGTCTTCCAGAACGAATTGCCGCATTCCTTCGGCGGTCATGACCGAAACGCGATGGCGTGTGATGGCCAAGTCGTCCGGGCCCTGGGCCGTTTCCTCATCGATGGCAACCACGCGGCCAGTAGCAGAGGCGGGACCGGAGACCTCGATCTCCGCCCCACGCAGGGCCTCAAGAAGGGCGGCGCTGGACTGCAGCGCATCGGGGCCGAAGGGCAGCCCGCGGAAAATATCGGAGAGCGGCGCGCGGCTGGGCAATTGGATCGTCCCGGCCTGACCAAGTGTATCAAAGACCACCACGCTCTTTAGAACATCGTCGGCCTGATCCATCCGCACCGGCAGGCTGAACACCGCATCCGTGTCAACGCGGGCCTCGAACTCGAAATAGGCGACGCCGCCCGTTGAGAGCATCACGCGCTTGAGTGCCAGCTGGTCGGTTGCCGTCTGATCAGACGGTGCACTGCGTGCAGGAGACCACAGCCAGACCGCAGCCGCGATCAGGCCTGCAGCGGTAAGGGCCAAGATGATGGGCAGCCCCAAACGGGTGGCGGTCATGGATGGGTTATTCCCTGAAATGATGAGCGCAAGGTGAGTTTACTGACGCAACCTGACCAATTGCACCGGTTTGTCTTGGAAATATTTCTGAGCGTCGGGGGCGGCAAAGAAGGCGCCGAGTTCTTCCGGCGTCGCAGTCAAGCGTACGCTTTTGCTGGCGCCTGAGCCTTGCACTTTGCCCTTGATCTTGCCGCCTTCCACCAGGTCCGCCATGACCTCATGGCTCAAAAGATAAAGGCTAAGGCGGTCCTTGGAGACCTTGTAGAGCAAGATGTGGTAGCCGAGCGCCTCCTTCTCATCGTCGTCCATTTTGCCCAAGCCGGGCACGGGCACCAACACGCCATTCAGGATTGTGTTTGATCCCGTCTTGACCGTCGTGCCGCGCACGACCATCAAGTCATCTTTCTCGATCAGAGCGAGCGTTACGCCCTCCCCATTACGGTTCAAGATACCGTGCATATAGACGCCAGGCTCCGGCTTGCCATCTTCATCAAGCCCCCGCCACGCGCCCGCAAGCGCGGGGTCCGCATCGGGACCAGTCCCCTCGACCGGATGTTCAGAGGTGACAAAGCACCCCGACAGTCCGAGAGCTGCAACGACAATGAGAAGGATCTTGCCGAAGTGATGGGCGCCAAAGGTCATGGACATCTCCGTGGACGGATGCAACTCAAGCCAGGATAGCGGCAACACCAAGGCAAGGCGATGCTATTCCTTGCATAAATTGGGACATGTCCCTTGCAGGGCGGCCTTTCGCTGGCCTAGCTTGCGGTCCATGGAAAACACGCGTTCCTTGCCCGTTCTCATCCTCGATTTCGGCAGCCAGGTGACCCAACTCATCGCCCGTCGTATCCGGGAGGCTGGGGTCTATAGCGAGATTGTGCCCTTCGACAAAGGGGCGGAAGCGATCCGGAGCAAGCGCCCGCAGGCGATCATCCTGTCCGGCAGCCCAGCGAGCGTGAATGAGAGCGATGGACCCCGCGCGCCCCAGGAGGTCTTCAACGCGGGCGTGCCGGTGCTTGGCATTTGCTATGGCCAGCAGCTGATCTGCGCGCAATTAGGGGGCCAGGTCGCGTCCGGCGGACATCGGGAGTTTGGCCGCGCGGAATTAAAGGTGACGGGAGGCTGCGCGCTGTTTGACGGGGTCTGGCACGAGGGCCAGTCAGACCAGGTGTGGATGAGCCATGGCGACAGGGTCAGCGCGATCCCGCCGGGCTTCCGTGTGGTTGGCACTAGTGCCAATGCTCCCTTCGCCGCCATCGCGGATGAGGGCCGGCGCATTTATGGCGTGCAATTCCATGTCGAAGTGGCGCATACGCCGCGCGGTGCGGCGCTTCTGTCGAATTTTGTGCACAAGGTTGCGGGCCTGAAACCGGACTGGACCATGCGCTCCTTCCGCGAGGCGGCGATTGCCAGGATCCGCGCGCAAGTGGGCGATGGGCGCGTCATTTGCGGGCTTTCGGGCGGCGTCGACTCCAGCGTCGCGGCGGTTCTGATCCATGAAGCGATCGGCGCGCAGCTGACCTGTATCTTCGTCGACACCGGATTGATGCGCGCGGGCGAGGCGGACGAGGTCGTCTCGCTGTTTCGCGATCACTATAACATTCCGTTGGTGGCCGTTGACGCATCCAGGCCCTTCTTGGATGCGCTGGGGGGCGTGACGGACCCGGAGCAAAAGCGCAAAACCATTGGCAGGCTGTTTATTGAGGTGTTCGATGCCGAGGCACGCAAGGCAGGCGGCGCGCAGTTCCTGGCGCAAGGGACACTCTATCCCGATGTGATTGAGAGTGTGTCCTTCACGGGGGGGCCAAGCGTCACAATCAAGTCGCACCACAATGTCGGTGGCCTGCC
>DMER01000033.1:0-120 GCA_003451645.1 Alphaproteobacteria bacterium
ATAGTGGCCGCAGACGATCACGTCCTGCACCCTGAGCACGGTGAGGGCATATTCGAGGACCGCGAGGAAATTCATATCGCTCGTATGGACGAAGTTCGCGATGTTCCGGTGCACGAACAC
>DMER01000033.1:324-1126 GCA_003451645.1 Alphaproteobacteria bacterium
GCGATGTTCCGGTGCACGAACACCGCCCCCGGGTCCAGCCCCAACACGTCGTTCGCTGTCACGCGGCTGTCCGAACAGCCCAGCCAGAGATATTTCGGGGATTGCGGCCCGGCCATGCGAATGAAGAAGGTGGGATCGCTTTTCGTTTTCGCCTCCGCCCAGGCGACGTTCCGGTCGAGCAAGATTTGCAGTCGGGAAACAGTCATGTTCGCGCTCCGATCATGCATGCCACTCTCCCCCATTCGGCGACCCGCGCCTTGACGCTCGTCAATCGCTCCACTTTACGCTCCCTTTACGCCCCCTGCCCGGGTTCGGCATAGCCACGTTATGCCCGCCGGCGCAAAGCTGATCGTGGACCACAAGGAGGGTCTGCGGTCATGAATTGGGATATCGGGATGGGCCTGACGTTGGCCCTCGGGTTGTTCGTGTACCTGGTCTGGGTGCTGCTCCGGGACGAGCGGAGCTAGCGTCATGCAAGCCGATCTGTTTCAGGCCGTGCTCTATGCCGGCGTTTTGATTGCCATCGCCATCTCGCTCGGCGCTTACATGGCGAGGGTGTTCATGGGCGAAGTCCAGTTCCTCAGTCCCGTGGAACGGATGATCACCGGCGCGGCACTTGGGTCAGCGCCGCAGCCGCAGACCTGGGCCGGTTACGCCGCCACGATGTTGGTCTTCAACGCCGCCGGGCTCGCTCTCTTGTTCGCGTTCCTGATGTTGCAAGGCGCGCTGCCGCTCAACCCCCAAGGGCTTCCTGGCCTCAGTTGGCATCTGGCGTTCAATACGGCGGTTTCCTTCGTGACCG
>DMER01000033.1:1284-3280 GCA_003451645.1 Alphaproteobacteria bacterium
TGGCGGCGGTCACGCCAGAGGTGTCGTTCAACACGGCTGCCAGCTTCGCGTCGAACACCAATTGGCAGTCGTATGGCGGGGAGACGACGCTCTCGCCCTTCAGCCAGATGGCCGGTTTGACCACGCAGAACTTCTTGTCCGCCGCGACGGGCATGGCGGTCGCCGCCGCCGTCGCACGGGGCCTCGCCGCCCGGCAAGTGACAGCGGCGGCGACCGCCATGCCCGATCTGACGCGTTCGGTGATCTATATCCTTTTGCCGGTTTCGCTGGTCCTAGCGCTGGTGTTCGCAGCCCAAGGCATGCCGCAAACCCTAACGGCGAACGTCACCGCGACGACGCTGGAGGGGCAGCCGCAAAACATCGCGATGGGGCCCGTGGCGTCGCAGATCGCGATCAAGCAGCTCGGCACCAATGGCGGCGGATACTTCAACGTCAACTCCGCGCACCCGTTCGAGAACCCGACGCCGCTGACCAACTTCCTGTCGATGCTCGCGATCCTCGCGATCCCGGCGGCGTTCTGTTTCGCCTATGGGCGGATGGTGGGCGACCGGCGGCAAGGCGTCGTGCTCTTCGCTGCGATGGGGCTGATGCTCGTAGCTGCCTTCGCCGTGATGTACGCGGCGGAGCGCGCGGGCAATCCGGTTCATGCAGGCCTCGTCGATCCCGCCGCCGGAAACATGGAGGGCAAGGAGGTCCGCTTCGGCATCGGCAATTCCGTTCTGTGGGCGACGGCGACGACCGCCGCCTCGAACGGGTCGGTCAACGCGATGCACGATTCCCTGACCCCGCTCGGCGGCCTCGTCGCGATGCTGAACATTCAGCTCGGCGAGATCGTTTACGGCGGGGTCGGCGTTGGCCTGACGGGCATGTTATTGTTCGTGATCCTGACCGTCTTCCTTGCAGGGTTGATGGTGGGCCGGACGCCCGAATATCTCGGCAAGAAATTAGAGGCGCGCGAGATCAAGCTCGCCGCCCTGACGCTGTTGATCATGCCCATCGGCGTCTTGGTCTTCGGGGCGATCGCCATCGCCTCGGGCAACGCTCAGTCGTCGGTGCAGGACGCCGGACCGCATGGGTTGTCGGAGGTGATCTACGCCTATTCGTCCGCGACGGGGAACAATGGCTCAGCCTTCGCCGGGTTCAACGCCAATACGGCGTGGCACAATGTGTGGCTGGGGATCGCCATGTTGTTCGGAAGGTTCGGCTATATCCTGCCGATCCTCGCCATAGCCGGATCGCTGGCGGCCAAAATCCCGGCGCGCGAGAGCGCAGGCACCTTCCCGACCCATGGGCGGCTGTTCGTCGGCCTCTTGATCGCGACCATTTTGATCGTGGGCGCGCTGACCTTCCTGCCCGTCTTGGCCCTAGGCCCCATCGCCGAGCATGTCTCGACAATGGCCGGCCAGACCTATTGAGAGGCATCCCCATGAGCAAACACACCGCCGCCGCTTCCGCCCCGTTCGGCATGGCCAGCGTCACCCAAGCGCTCTGGCCGTCGGTCAAGAAACTCGATCCCAGGTCGCTCGCGCGCAATCCGGTGATCTTCGTAACCGCCGCCGTTTCGGTGTTCGCCACGATCCTGGCCGTTCGCGACGTGATGGTGGGCGCACCCGAAGCCGCAGTAGGTGTTCAAATCGCCTTGTGGCTCTGGTTCACGGTGCTGTTCGCCAATTTCGCCGAGGCCATTGCCGAAGCGCGCGGCAAGGCCCGCGCCGACGCGTTCCGGGCGACGAAGTCCTCAGCGCGCGCAAAGGTGCTGGTCGATCCCGCGAACCGGGCGATCTGGGAGCCGCGCGACGTCAGCCAGCTGGAGCCGGGCGAGATTATCCTTGTGTCTGCAGGCGACATCATCCCGACCGATGGCGAGGTGATCGAGGGCGTCGCGTCGGTCAACGAATCCGCCATCACCGGCGAAAGCGCGCCGGTGATCCGCGAGAGCGGCGGCGATCGTTCGTCGGTCACCGGCGGCACCACAATTGTCTCCGACTGGCTCCTT
>DMER01000033.1:3576-3770 GCA_003451645.1 Alphaproteobacteria bacterium
ACGCCGAACGAGATCGCGCTGGATATCCTGCTCGCCGCGTTGACGCTGGTGTTCTTGCTCGTCGTCGTCACCCTGCCCTTCTATGCTTCCTGGTCGGGCACGACGATCCCGCTGATCTATCTGATCGCCTTGTTCGTCACGTTGATCCCCACGACCATCGGCGGCTTGTTGTCGGCCATCGGCATCGCGGGCAT
>DMER01000238.1:0-1659 GCA_003451645.1 Alphaproteobacteria bacterium
CCCAGGCATAAAGTCCGTGTCCGGCAATCAGGAACCCCCAACAAGGCCGGATACCTGCCAAGCGTTCCTTGGCGATCCGGCCCAGGCGGATCATGTCCTGATCGTTCTCAAATACGGGAACATCGAGGGCGGTCTCATGGGTCTTCAGGCCCGCGAAGGCCTTGAGCAGTTCGAGGCCTTCCAGCCGGACATGATCCTTGCCTTGGGCAGTGAGCGACGCCAATACGGCAGGCATCGCGTGCACATGCGCCACCGCGCCAATCGAGGCATCCAGGCGGTAGAGCACGTAGTGCAGTTCCGCCTCGGCGGATTGCCGCTCAGGAGCCGGACCGTCGATGGGTGCTAAAATGATCCCTTCCATGGTGACCTGACCCTTGTCGCCGCCCGTCGCCGTAACGGCACAATGCAGGTTGTCCATGCGCACCGAGAAGTTCCCGCTGGTGGCGGGGACCCAGTCGCGCAAGCCCGCGTGGTGGGCCATGCGCATGACGCCCAATGCTGCGGTATCAAAGTCAATCACCATCGCTGCTGGCCTCCATCATGGCCGCGAAATATGGGAGTTGCGTGGGCCCATGTCACCCCCTCATTTCTTTTGGTTGACCGGGGATTCGCGTAAGGTCTGAAGTGACCCTTGTGTTACGCCCGTCAGGTACGGCACAGGTCCTGCACACCACGGTTTGCTGGCGATTGTGCAAGAAAACGAGACATCGCGGACCAGTGAGGCAAATTTGCACTCCGCAAGCTTTGGCAGTATGCGGCCTGTCAATAAATTCAGCCTACAGGCCTTGAATGGACCTTGAACTTGCGAAGTGCCGGGTAGTTAATGCGCAAAGAGAAAAAACTGCTTTGGCGGTAATGGGCGTGGCCCTATGGCTAAGCTCCATGTTGCGCCTGCAGCGGGCCTCGGGGACACAAATTTTCTTATTCAAACGGCGCCAAACAGGAGTGATTTCGTGGACGTAACCTTTCAGAAGAGCGGCTTAGGTCCAGTGGCGGCCGTGTCGCGGGCGCTCGCGGTCGGTGTTATCGCAGCCAGCTTGCTTTATTTGCCGGCTGACGCAAAGGCGGAGCGGAAGAAAAAGAAGCCAGCCCAGCCTGCCTGCGTCGGTGAGGCGGTCCTGCAGGCAGCACAGCTTCGGATCATTCAAACCGAACTCATGGTGGCAGGGTTGTCTTGCAAGACCTACGATCGCTGGACGCAAACTGCAAATACCACGCGCTATAATGAGTTTGTGACGGCCTACAAGCCTGTCCTGATGAATGATGCGCACAAGGTCTTGGCGCGGCATTTTAAGTCCGAGCAACGGCTCAATGACTTTCTGACGCGGTTGGCCAATGACAGCTCTCAGCGCAGTTTGTCCAACATTGTGGAATTTTGCGACGGTGCCTCCAAGATGTATGACGAGGTGCTGGTAACGCCATCCGTCCAATTGGCACAATATAGTGCCGCGAAGCCGCAAACGGCGCAGCATGGGCTGAACGTATGTCCTGAGGTTCTTCAGAAAGCTGCGTCGGCGGGTCCGGCGCTCGCGGCTGCGGGGACGCCAGCGACGGCTTCCGTGGCCGCCGTTCGCAATCCACCAAAGCCCCAGCTGAAGCCGGAAATCTAGCGCAACGGGCGATCAAATCACTTCGATTTGAGAGCGGAAAGTTGCGCTA
>DMER01000238.1:1901-3148 GCA_003451645.1 Alphaproteobacteria bacterium
GCGGTCAGTTGACTGTTTTGAGTCCAACTGACCGCGCGATGCACTAGGATCCGCTGCGGTGACGTACTGAGGGTTTCGATTAACTGATGTTTAGAGCAAAGGGCTGAAAAGTGCGCTTGCGGTTTTCAGATGGCCCCTTGCGCAAACTGGAAAAACCAGGGCTGCTTCGATCTCAATTGATCGCCCAAAGCTCTACTGAACACGCCGTCGGCAGATAACAAAAAGCGCCCGAGCCCATTGGGCCCGAGCGCTGAACTTTGACCTGCCCCTGAGTGAGATTAGAGGTTGACTTCAACCCGGCGGTTCTGCGGTTCACGAGCGCCGTCGCCAGTTTGAACTAGCAATTCCTGCTCACCCTTGCCGACGGCTGAGATCATGGCGGGTTCAATGCCATTGCGGACCAACTCGTTGGCGACAACATTGGCGCGGCGTTCCGATAGCTTTTGATTGTAGCGATCGCTACCGGACGTGTCCGTATGGCCCACCACGAGGATCGATGCCGAGCCGCCGGACTTGGCGGACATTGCTGCTTGCGCGACGGTCTGCTGGGCCTGGCGGGTCAAGTTCCATTTGTTGAAGCCAAAGAAGACGATGTATTGCTTTGGCTCCACACGCGCCGGAGGCGGGGGCGGCGGCGGCGGGAGGTAAGCAACCTGCTCTTGATCCTCTGTAAGGTCATAGCGCAAGCCGATCATGACCGCGTGATTGTCGACGTCATAGGACGCGACGCGGTTCAGGGGGGTGGTGAAGTCGTGCTCTGGCTGATCGGCCACCGAGTAGCGATAATCGATGAACAGTTCCAAGCGGCGAGAAACGCGATGGGTGAGCTGCGCAATCAATTGGCCGGTCAACACATAATCGTCGTCAAACGAAAATGGCTGTGTGTCAACGTCAAAGCTCACCAACGTGCCGCCCAGACCCGCGCCCAGTCCGAGGGCAGTATGCGAGGTGAGGGGGATCTCATAGATTGCGTTGAACATCTGGCTGAACTGGGTGACCTCACCCGTGTTCGCGCCCGAGGCGTCGAAATCATTTGCGCGATACGCCAACTCAAACTCGACCCGCCAGTTCGTGTCCCAGCGGTAACCGACAGCACCCATAACAACCCAGCCGGTGTCGGGCTCAATGGTACCTGTGAACCCGGGGGGGGCCACTGTGACCGAGGTATCTTCAAGGAAATTGGCCCCGCCTTGGAGGCTCACATACCAGCCATGCGGCAAAGCAGCGCCCGCTGGCAGGCTGCTCAT
>DMER01000238.1:3315-3914 GCA_003451645.1 Alphaproteobacteria bacterium
GCCCGCTGGCAGGCTGCTCATCGCCAAGACCATTGCGCTCGCGCCGGCGCCCAAGATGCGTTTCAGCATTTGTCCACTCCACACATGACTTACTCGATGGGCGGACCCGCCCTCGAACAATGTCTCAAAATTTCAGGGGCGCTCATCTGTGTCAAACAAAATTCCACGCGTTTCGCCATATTGCTTCGATGAATTCAGCCTTGACAGCCATTTCCAGGAGAGGTGCGGGATTGTTGCAACACACGCCGCTACCGGGGAAGCTTGCGCCTGCGGCACGCGAAAGCTGTAGATGGCCGTTCAGGCTGCCGTTGTGGCCGCAACGCAAAACGGGCGGCCATGCGGGCCGCCCGGGTCTAGGCGCGCTGTCTGTTGGACTATTGCAGGTCGATCGTCGCGCGGCGGTTCTGCGGCTCACGAACGCCGTCAGCCGTCTGCACCAAAAGCTCCGTTTCCCCTTTCGCGGTAGTGAGGATTTGAGCAGTTGCGCCGAGGCGGACCAGTTCGTCCTTCACAGCAAAGGCCCGGCGCTCAGACAGACCGATATTATAGGCGTTGGTGCCGGACGTATCGGCGTGACCGGTGATGAGGATGTTTGCAGT
>DMER01000015.1:0-133 GCA_003451645.1 Alphaproteobacteria bacterium
CCCCGATCGTGGAGCGGGTCTGGCAAAGCGGCGAGCCGCTATATATTCATGGCTGGCTCTATGGCGTCGAGGATGGGTTGATTCGAGACATGCGATGCACGGTGTCGAGCCTGGAGGCGCGTGACGCGCTACC
>DMER01000015.1:345-2143 GCA_003451645.1 Alphaproteobacteria bacterium
GCGTGACGCGCTACCAAGCATCGACGAACGTGTATTGTCGCCAGCGGAGCCTTGGAGCGCCGTCCGGCAGCATGCGATGGACGCATTTGCACCGCACGATCATGGATGCTGCGGTTAGCGTTTCGTGGAGGCGCCGGCGAAGTCTTCCGGCGTGTTCACATTGACGAACTGCAAGGGTTCGAACGCGTCCATCGAAACGTATGCCGCGCCCAGTCGAGCCTGAACCTGATGAAGTGCGCGAACACGATCCTGCCGGACTAGCTGTTCGATCGTATCAAGCATAGAGAGAGGCCAAACCGCAAATGTCGGAATCGGATTGCCGCCGGTTCCTGCGACAGACGCGGCACGCGCCGTCTCAAGTAGGTAGCTGATCGCTGGCGCGGCGACGAACGGCATATCGACGGGAAGCGTGACGATGCGGTCGAACGCGCCCTTCGTCGCCCATCGCATTGCGCTGACGACGCCCGCGATCGGGCCATGATCGTGGAGGTCCGGCGCATCAGCGATGATTAGCCAGGCTGCTTCGGTATGCAAGGACGTTTCGCCTGCGACGCTGACGACAACGTGGCCGCCCGTCGATTGGGTCAAGGTCCGCGCTACGCGGGCGAGAAAGGTTTCGCCGTCAATCTCTAGAAGCGCCTTGTCGCGGCCCATGCGCCGGGAGCGCCCGCCCGCCAGCACCACGCCCAAATCGCGCGGGGACATGTGCCCACCTAATAGGTGAAACCGACAGAGACCCATATCTTGTCGCGATCTGCGATGGGGCCGTCGCCGTCGAGGCTGGCGTACTTCACGCCGGCCGTCCAACGATCGCCGAATCTGCCTGTGACTTCGACGTCCCACTCGGACCCCAGTGACGTACTTCCGCGCTCGGTTTCAAAATCATGATAGGTGACGGCGGCGCTGACCGCGGTCAGCCCGATCCCGGTGTCGACCTTTGTCTCATATGACAGCGTCCCATAGGCATCGACGATTCCATTCACGGGCGTCGTCAGAAACGCGTCGGCAGTGCCCTGAAATTTGTGCAGCGTGGCGAGCGGCGTCGCGAAGCCGGTCGTACCGTCGCCTTCCAGGGTCTCGACGCCAGCCAGCAACTTGAAGCCATGCGCGCCCACGCCGCCTTCCAGCGCCCAATAGTCGAGATCGAAATTGGCCGGGTTGTTGGCGTAATCGGTCTGGCGCGCAAATTCGCCGGTGTAGAAAAGGCTCCAGCCGTCGAAATCCTGCCTTCCAGTGAACCGAAGGCCGAAGGTTTGAGACGATTACGCTGGTGCGTCGTCGAACTCGAGCCAATAGCCATATCCCGTCAGCTTGCCGGCGCCCGCGATGTCGTAACCCACGTTGAGAAGATGCGACGGCCCATGCCATTCGCCCTGAGCGCTGCCCTCGCCGAAGATGCGGTTGACCCGCCAAAGGTAGGTGTAGTCGGCGGTCAGCCCCTTGATCGACGTGTTGGCGACGCGCACTGCGTCAAACGTCTGTTCGTTCTGCCGCCACCCGACATTGCCGACGAACCGTTGATTGTCGAGGTTGATGCGCTGCCGTCCCGCCGTAATCGACGTGTCAGGGATGCTGGTGAATTGCAGTTGGAGGCGGTTCAGCTGCAGGTCTTCCGGGTCGGCGACGACCGGGTAGGCCGCTTTGCCGTTGGTTGTGTCGTTGAAGTCGTCGGTAAGGTGCGCAATGCCCTCGAACTCGACAAGACCCTGAAGCCCCCAGGCCTTGCCGGTTTGAAATCCGCCGCGAACTCGAAGCGTATTTGCGTTGGCGTCAGCCGGCAGACCGGCCTGTTCGACCC
>DMER01000015.1:2303-3941 GCA_003451645.1 Alphaproteobacteria bacterium
TACCGGCCTGTTCGACCCCTTCATAGCGATAACGCACGTCGAAGATCGGCTTGGCTTGGTCGAAGAACGCCGCGAAGCCAGGGTCATCGTTGGCCAAGGCTGCGGGGACTAGGGCCATCGCGCCTGCGACGGCGCAGACGAGCGATCGGATATAGACTTGGCGTCGCGGCATATCATTTGCTCCACGTTCGTTGAACAAGCGATAGCCGCGCGCCGCTAACGAAACGTTAGCGCCGCTGACCGTCGCTCAATGCGGCTTGGCAATGTCCGGCGGACCGGACGCGATCAGCTCCAATTTTTCGATGGCCTTGATAGTGAGGGTTTCGCCGCGCGACTCGACGCCGTGCGGTTTCAGTTTCTTCAACGCCCGTGACAGGGTCTCCGGCGCGATACCCAACATGCCGGCGATGTCGCGCTTGCTCGTCGCAAATGTCAGCGTGCTGCGGCCCTTTTGCGCGCCCGCTTGGGTCACAAGATATCGCGCCAGCCTTTGAACTGCGTTGTGAGTCTTCAGTTCCTTGATTTGGCCGACCAAGAGCCGCCAGTGCCGGGAGAGCGCCCGCGCGCATTGCGCCGCCAGCGCGCCATCGGCGTCGATCAGGCTGCGCAGCTTGTTCGCAGGGATAAGCAAGCACTTGCCGTTGGTGATGGCGCGGCCCGAGAGGAGGTAGGGCAGGCCCAGCACCGCGGCCGGCAGCAATACGGTCTCGCCCGCCGCGAAGTTCTCAATGGGAACGGCGTTCGGTGACGAATCGCTCATCAACGCCACCGATCCTTCGACCAAGCAATATACGAAATCAGGTTCGCCCCCTTCTTCGAACAGGTAGGTGCCTGCGCCGAACGATTGCAGGCCGGACGCCTCCGCCAGCCGGTTCAGGCTTTCCCGGGGCAGGTCCTTGAACATCGCTATCTTCAGCAAATGCGGAACGCGGGGATGGGTCATGTCTCGCCCTTGACTTTCGTCAAGCCAGGATAGGAGCAAATCAAGGCCAGGCCAAGATAAAATGACTCGACCGTCATTCTCATTGATGGAGATCAAGGCGTCTGCGGCCACGGGCGCGCAATTTCCGGTCAAACGCGGGAGACGCTCATGACCAAATCCGAGCCGCTCAACGGGACCCAAATCTGGACCCTCGGCCTGTCCACCTTTTCCTTCACGATCTGCTTCGCGGTCTGGACAATTTTTTCGATCATCGGAATTCAGATCAAAAAGGACCTCGGGCTGACCGAGACGCAGTTCGGACTTCTGGTCGGCACGCCGATCCTGACCGGTTCGCTGATCCGATTGGCGCTCGGAATATGGACTGACCAATTCGGCGGGCGAATCGTCTTGTCGTTGGTCATGGTCTCCGCCGCCATCGCGACGTTTTTGCTGACCTTTGCATACGACTATCCGACCTATTTGCTAGCAGCGCTGGGAGTGGGAATCGCAGGCGGCTCGTTCTCGGTCGGCATCGCCTATGTCTCCCGTTTTTTCGACAAGGATCATCAAGGCTTGGCGCTCGGCGTGTTCGGCGCCGGCAATGTCGGCGCGGCGGTCACGAAGTTTTTGGCGCCGACGATCATGGTCGCTTATGGCTGGCACACCGTGGCCTATGTGTGGGCGGCGGGCATCGGCATCGCTGGCGCGCTGTTCTT
>DMER01000075.1 GCA_003451645.1 Alphaproteobacteria bacterium
GCGGGCAGCAGCAGCGCGTCGCCATTGCGCGCGCGCTCATGCAGGAGCCTCGCATCATGCTGGCGGATGAGCCGATCGCCTCGCTCGATCCAGCCAATGCAGAAGCGGTGATGGACACGTTGAAGGATATCTGCGTTCAGGATCGCATCCCCATTTTGTGTAACATTCACACTCTTGACACAGCCCGGGCCTATGCAGACCGCATCGTCGCAATGCGCGCGGGCCGCGTGGTGTTCGATGGACCGCCGAGCGCTCTGGGCCAGGACATGATCGATACGATTTACGAGGGTGCCTCTGCCTAATGCATGATCTGCCCGCAGTAATGCGCGCAATTTGGGAAGGATGATTTTGATGACACGTTTTGGATTGGCCGCAATGGCGGCGCTGACTTTGGCTTTTGGGAGCGCGGCACAGGCGTGCACCAGCACGGTCAAGGCCGATTGGCAGGCGCAGGTGAAGGAGGCCCGCTTCGGCCTCACAACGCCGGAGACCAATACCACGGCCCGCACGGGCTTTGGGACGTTTACGGATTATATTTGTTCCAAGCTGGGTATCCCTGCGCGGGTCTTTAACGCCTCGGACTATAATGGCGTCGCGCAAGCGATGAATGCGGGGCAGATCGACATCGCTCTGGTCGGGCCCTCCAATTACGCGCAAATGTGGATGCAGTCCAAGGGCGGCGTGATGCCGATCCTGACCAATCTCGAGGTGGACGGCTCCAAGGGCTATTTCAGCGTTCTGTATGTGAAGAGCACAAGCCCAGCGCAGAAGCTTGAGGACCTCAAAGGCAAGACCATCGCCTATGCGGATGTGAACTCGACGTCTGGTTATCTCTTCCCCCGCGCATTCATGCGCGCGCAAGGGATTGATCCGGACAAGTTCTTTGGCAAGACGATTTTCGCCGGCGGCCATGAGCAAGGCGTGGTCGCAGTTGTGGGCGGCCAGGCTGATGCGGGCGTCACATGGTCTTCGCTCGTCGGTGAGCATGCCACGGGCTATAGCCGCGGCATCTTCCGCCGTTTGGTCGAACAAAAGCTGCTCAAAATGGAAGATGTGAGAGTGATCGGCAAATTCGGGCCGATCGTGAACGGGCCTGTGGTGGTGCGCAGCTCGCTGCCGCAAGGGTTCCGGGATGCGCTGACCAAAGCCTTGGTCGAGCTCCCCAAAGAGAATCCTGCAGCCTTTCGTGCCCTGGCCTCCGGCGAAAGCCCCGGCTTTGCGGCCGTGACGCACGCCGATTACGAGGCGATTGTGAAAATGCGCCAGGCTGAGGATCAGGCGCGGCGGAACCGCTAATGGCGACAGCAACCGCGCGGTTCGAGGCGGAGTATCAGACCATTCGCGCGCGCGCTTTGTTTTGGCGCGCGATCGTGACGGTGGTGATTGTCGCGCTGTTGCTGCTGAGTGCCTATGTGTCCGACTTCGTGCCAGCCCGTCTTATCGATGGGCTGCCCAAGATTGGCTTGTTCTTTGAGAATTTTCTGCCCGGCTTGCGGCAAGACGTTTTGCTGGAGGGAGAGCGGACGGAAGGCTCCTTCCTCTACTGGTTCTATGCCTGGGACATCTGGGGGCTGGCGCTGCTCACCTCCATCAACATGGCCATCCTGGCGACTGTCGCGTCGGTAATGAGCGGCTTTGCGCTGGCAACACTCGCCGCCCGCAATTTGGGAGTGCCTGGCTGGTTGTCCTTCTTGGCCATGCGCCTGGCCGATCTGCTGCGCACCTTGCCGGATTTGGTCCTGGCGCTGGTCTTCGTCTTCGCCTTTGGCATTGGGCCCTTTGCGGGTCTGCTCGCGATTTGGCTTCACGCAACGGGCGCGCTGACGAAGCTCTATGCCGAGGTGATCGAGAACATCAATCTCAACCAGGTTGAGGGTCTGCGAGGGGCGGGCGGCAGCTGGCTGCAATGCGTGCGCTTTGCCGTGGTGCCGCAAGTCCTGCCGAATGTCGCCTCCTATGGCTTGCTGCGTTTTGAAATCAATGTCGGAGCGGCGGCGGCGATCGGCTTTGTGGGTGGTGGCGGCATTGGTCAGGAGTTCGTCAACGCGTTGCAGGCCAATTGGCTGCAAGATGCCGCGGCCATTCTGGCCATGGTCGTTGTGGTGATCTTCCTCATTGACCTGTTGTCGGAGCGCGTGCGCCATCGCCTCATTGGAGGTGTCGCGTGATCCTCCTCCCCGCGCAGGTCACGCCCGACCTTATCGCCAAGGCACAAGCGCGCGCGCCGCAGCTCTTTGCGGTGCCCTGGCATGTGAGTGCCCTGCGGGGCCTCACCGCGGCCGTCGTAGTGCTCTATCTGCTGTGGGCGATTGCGGGTTTGGGTCTCACCTGGGAGCGCTTCTTGCTGGGCTTTTCCAAGTTGGGCGATGTTCTGCGGCTGATGGTGCCGCCCAGCGATGGCGGGTTCTGGGCTGACTTTGTAGAGGGGCTGTCCGAAACCCTCGCCATGGCGTTCATCGGCACCTTTGCCGCCGCCTTGATCGCGGTGCCCTTAGGGTTCATCGGCGCCAAGACGGTGGTCGCCAACCCCCTCATCCACTTCTTCATCCGCCGTTTCTTCGACGTGTTCCGGGCAACGCCTGCTTTAATCTGGGCCCTGATCTTTATTACGGCCGTGGGCCTGGGCCCCATGGCAGGCGTGCTCGCGCTGATCCTGTCCGACTTTGCGGCCCTTTCAAAACTTTACGCCGAAGCGATTGAAAACGCCGATAAGCGGCCCGTCGAAGGCGTGGTCTCCTCCGGTGCGGGAGGTTTGTTGGCGCTGCGGTTTGGCGTGTTGCCGCAAGTGTTGCCCATCATGTTGAGCCAGGCGCTCTATTTCTTTGAATCCAATGTGCGCTCCGCCGCGATCTTTGGCATTGTAGGGGCGGGCGGTATCGGTTTTCACTTGAACGAGCGGATCCGGTTGACGCAATGGGATCAAGCGGCCTTTATCATCCTCATGTTCCTGGTGACCGTGTTTATCATTGATCAGATGAGCTATCGCATCCGCCGGTCCTTGATTGCGGGGTGAGGGGCGCACGATGTCCGATCGCCTCAAAGACTTGATTACACAAGCACGCCGCGCCGTGGTGTTCACCGGAGCAGGGATCTCAACCGAGTCCGGCATTCCCGATTTCCGCTCGCCCGGCGGCATCTGGTCCAAGCAGCGGGTGATCTATTTTGACGAGTTCTGCCGCTCACGTGAGGCGCGGATCGAGGCTTGGACCCGGCTCTTCAATGGCCGCGAGATGCTGTTGGGCGCCGAGCCCAATGCGGGCCATCGCGCGGTCGCCAAGCTCGTCGAGCAAGGCAAAGTCTCCCACGTGATCACGCAGAATGTCGATGGCTTGCATCAACGCTCTGGCATTGCTGACGGCCAAGTCATAGAGCTGCACGGCAACAGCACCTATGCCAAGTGCCTCAATTGCGGCGCGCGCTATTCTTTGGAGGCGATGGAAGAGTTCTTCGTGCAAACGGGGGAGCCGCCGACTTGCGAGGTCTGTGGCGGCCTCGTCAAATCGGCGACGATCTCCTTTGGGCAGTCTATGCCTGAGCTTGAGATGGAGCGGGCGCATGCGGCGACGCAGGGCTGCGACCTGATGCTCGCCATTGGCTCATCTTTGGTGGTCTATCCGGCGGCAGGATTCCCTGTCCTCGCCAAGCGTCAGGGTGCGCGCCTGGCCATCCTCAACCGCGAACCGACCGAGCTTGATGATATGGCCGATCTGGTCGTCAATGAAGAGATCGGGCCCACGCTTGCCCGTGTGATGGGTATCAACTGAGTGCAGCTGACACCCGGCGCTGAAACCAGGCGACCCCTTGTTCATGGCGGGGTGAGAGAACGCCCGTGTCATAGACCCCAGCCTCGATATTCTCCTGCACCTTCTCGCAGATCCATTTGTCTTCCGCCGTGACGTGCGCGGACATATTCAGGATTTTCTCGGTCTGCACCGGGTCACGCGCGATCTCAGATGTCAGGTAATAATCGTAGATGAGCCTGGTCCGCTGATGGCCGAGGGGCATGACACGCTCCATCATGAAGCCATGCCCATAGACATTTACGCCCAGATTAGGGCTCACAAAGGCCCACAGGCCATTATAGACCGCCTGGGTTGCGGCATCGCGCAAGGGGGCAGCGTGGAAGCACACATCGCCCTCCAGAGTGACCTCATATTTCAGGCTATCGATTTCAGCATCCAGGGCTGGGTGCACTGAAGGGATATGATAGCCCTCCAGATAGTTCTCCACATAGATCTTCCAATTGCAGGCAATGTCATGGGTCCGCCTTCCCGCCGGCACTGTTTGCATCAGCTTGTGATCGCCCATGCGTCGGCCCAGCGGCGCCAAATGTACCTCCAGATCGTGGCCCCCTTCGGCGATATGGACAAAGAGCAAGTCCATCCACTGCGCGATCCGCACAGGCAGCAGACTGAAGTCACGCGGATCAAAGCCTTGCGCTGGACCAAAGTCGCGCGCATTGCGCAAACGACCCTCCAAATCATAGGCCCAGCCATGATAGGCGCAAGTGAGGCGACCCCCGCAATTGCCCTTGTCCTGCGTGAACAGGGGGCCCGCCCGGTGACGGCAAACATTGTGAAAGGCGCGTAGGCCCTCCTCGGCGCGCACGGCCACGATGGGAAAGCCCGCAATGTTTGCGCTGATCGCGTCGCCCATGGCTGACAACTCGCGGGCATGGCCGATGAATTGCCAGCTGCGGGCGAAAATTGCACGCCGTTCGGCTTCAAAGCGGGCCGGGTCGCGATAGGTCTCGGCACTCATGGTACGCGGGCAATTCTGCATCGGACACCTTTTTCAACCGGGCACGGTAAGGACTTTCTCCCGGCTTGTTGGCAGGGTTTTAACAGTGATAGCCTTTCCTATGACTCGTGCCAATCCGGCCAGATATCAAGGATTTCATCGATGGTGACCCCATATCAACTCTCCGAAGAGAAAGAGACAAAGCCCGCGGAGCCCGCGCCGTTTTCCGGTGTTGGCGAGAACCTGTTCAAATCGCGTACGGTTTTGATCTATGGCGAGATCGATATGAAGCTGGCCGAGCGGGTGACCGCGCAGCTGTTCGCCTTGGCGCAAGTGTCCAATGACGACATCCGGGTGGTCGTCAATTCGCCCGGTGGCCATGTAGAGTCCGGTGACACGATCCACGACATGATCCAGTTTGTGGGACCTAAGGTAAAAATGATCGGGACCGGCTGGGTTGCCTCTGCGGGCGCTCATATCTTTCTGGGTGCGCGCCGTGAGAACCGTTTCTGCTTGCCCAATACGCGCTTCCTCCTCCATCAGCCGATGGGCGGCATGCGCGGCACCGCCTCCGACATCGCGATCGAGGCGGAGGAGGTCGTCAAGATGCGTGAGCGCCTCAACCGGACCATCGCGCGGGAAACCGGGCAGTCCTATCAAAAGGTCGTGGACGACACCGACCGGAATTTCTGGATTGGTGCGGAGGATGCCAAGGCCTATGGCCTCGTCTCCCGCGTGGTCACGCGCCTCGACGAAATCTAGGTCCAGGCCTGATGAGTTCGCCATGGTGGCGCGGGGCGACCGTCTATCAAATCTATCCGCGCAGCTATTGCGACAGCAATGGCGATGGGGTGGGGGATATCCCTGGGATCATCTCCCGCCTCGATTATGTGGCCTCCCTGGGCGTTGATGCGATTTGGCTCTCGCCCATCCATCCCTCACCCAATCGCGACTTTGGCTATGACGTCGCGGATTACACAGCGGTGGCGCCCGAATTCGGCACGATGGACGACTTCAAGCTGTTGCTACGTGAAGCCCATGCGCGCGGTCTTAAAGTCATCTTGGATCAGGTGATTAGCCATACCTCGGACGAGCATCCCTGGTTTGTCGAGAGCCGGTCCTCGCGCGACAACCCCAAGGCCGATTGGTATCAATGGGCTGAACCCAAACCCGATGGCACGCCGCCCAATAACTGGCTTGCCGTCTTTGGTGGCGCGGCCTGGTCGTACTGGCCCGCCAGGCGGCAGTATTACTTCCACAAATTCTTGCGCCAGCAGCCCAAACTAAACCTGCACAATCCCGCGTGCCGCGCGGCGGTGATGGACGTGTTCCGCTTCTGGCTCGATTTGGGAGTAGATGGCTTCCGCCTCGATGTCGCGCATTCGTTCCTGCATGACGCACTGCTGCGGGATAATCCAGCGGTGCCCATGGAAGCGCGGCGCGCAAGCCATTGGAGCCACGCGGCCAATCTGCAAGAGCATCTGTTCGACAATGGCTTCCCGGCGAGCGGGCATCCGGGCCCTGCGGAACGGGCTGTCCTCGATGAGGTCCGCGCGATTGTAGAATCCTATCCCGATCGCTTTGTATTTGGAGAGTTTGCGGAAGAGCCCCGTTTCCTGGGCGATTTCGCCAGCGACCAACACGGCGCACAGTCGGGCTATACCTTTGCCTATCTCTACACAACTAAGCTCAGCGCTAAGATCTTCGCGGACCACATCGCCCAACTGAATGGCTTTGCGGACACCTGGCCATGCGTAACCTTGTCCAACCACGATATTTCCAGGCCCGTGACGCGCTATAGCGGATTGCAGCGCGACGATGCGCTAGCCAAGTTGCTGTTGACTGTGCTGGTGGCGCATCGCGGCACCATCCTGCTCTATCAGGGTGAGGAAATGGGCTTGGGCGATGGATCTGTAACACGGGCGCAGGTCCGCGATCCGTTTGGCGATCTATACTATCCCCTTTTCAAGGGCCGCGATCCTTGCCGCACGCCAATGCCGTGGCGCGGTGACGCCCCGCATGCTGGCTTCACCACCGGCACGCCCTGGCTGCCGATGGCACCCGAGCACAGCCGTCAGGCTGCGGATCGTCAGGAGGCGGATCATGGTTCGGTGCTAAATTTCTCTCGCGCACTGCTGGCGATACGCAAGACCTTTCCAGCCTGGGTCAAAGGCAATATCAGCGTTGCTTATTCCGATGACGATCTCCTGGTTCTGGCGCGCGAGGGCGAAGGGCAACGGCTGATCTTTGCCTTCAATCTGAGTGAGGTGGATGCGGCGTTGCCGCCGGGGATAATCCCGCCCAACGCACGCGTGGTCGAACTGCCGCATTTTGGCACGGCCAAGACGATCCTAGCGCCGCGCAGCGCGGCCCTTTGGCATCTATGATCCCCTGTCGTTGAGCGCCTTTTTCGCCGCCTCGAGAGGCAACAGAACGCAGGTATGGCGGCTCTTGTGCGGGGCAGCCGCCACAAAGATGCCATAGGCACTCCACTTTCCGGCCGGTGCGGGGGTGCCATCGCGCAGCATCGCGGCCACGGCCTCAGCAAGCGCCGTGATCGATTGCGCGGTCTCGCCACTTGCGTGGGCCGAGAGTATCGCGGCCGAGCCCTGGGTCAGTGCGCAGGCCCGTGTGTCATGACGGCATTCGACAACCGTGCCGCCGTCTAATGTCATATCGATCCGTACACGGTCGCCACACATGGCGTTGATGTGCACGGCGCTTGCGTCATGGGGATCAAGCTGGCCCGCATGCGAAACATCAGCGGCCCACCGCAGCAAGTCCTTGGCATACAGATCGTCACTCATCGCCCACCAATGTCTCCAGATACCGCAACGCCTCGGGCGTGTCCGCATCGGCGATCACGCCTGGATGACCCACCGCCACCTCGCACACCGCGTCTGCATTGTCGAGCACCACTTTGCGTGCGCCCTGATCGCCCTCTGCGTTCAGTATCTCCGGCCAAAGGCGCCGGGCAAAAATCACCGGATGGCCGCGCTTTCCCTCGAATGCGGGAACAATCAGTTCACGGCCCTCACTGGAGTCGAGATGTGTGATCAGGTGGTGCAAATCGTGGGGCCGCAGAGCCGGCATGTCACCCAACACGATTGCTGCCGCGTCAATGTCCTCTGGCAACCCTGCGATGCCGGCGCGCAAGGACGAGGCCATACCTTCCTTAAATGCCGGGTTGAAGACCTCGACGGCATCGGCTGGTAAGTGGCCCCGCACCGCATGCGCATCGTGGCCAGTCACCACATAGATTTTATCGATGCCCGCGGCCCTCACCGCAGCAATAGTCCGTGCTAAGACCGGCGTACCATTGAGGGGCAGCAAGAGTTTGTTTGTTCCCATGCGGCGCGACAGGCCCGCGGCCAGTATGATCGCTGCGACTTTTGGTTGCGCCTTGGGTTCTATACGGCCCTCGCGCGGTGAGGGGCGGCTGGGGATTTCCTTCAACAACCCGCCCACGCCCATCTGCATGATGTCGCGAGGGATTACTGGAATATCTGCACACAGACGCTCAAGGACCCAGTCAAAGCCATTGCGCTTGGGGCTGCGCGCGCAGCCGGGAAGGCCGATCACGGAATTTCCTCGCCATGTGCCAAGGACAAGAAGATTGCCCGGGTCAACAGGCATGCCGATGTGGTGGACCTCGCCTCCTGCCAGACGGATGCCAGCAGGGATGACGTCGTTGCGATCCGAATTCGCGGATGCTCCAAAGATCAGGACAATGTCACAAGGTGGCACCTGCCTCAGAGCATCAGCGACGCCAAGCGCATCGTGGCCACATGTGAGGTGGCCCTCAAGCTCTGAGCCCAAGGCCCTAATGCGTGCTTCAGTTACTGCGCGATTTTTGTCAATGAGTGAGGCCTTGTGGCCAGGGGTTTGGGTGGAGATCAACGCCACACGTTTTGGCACAAATGGGGCAATGCTGACCGGTGCCGCCATTTCGCGCGCCAGGCCTGCAGCCCTTGCGACCGCCCAGTCCGGTGCCGCATATGGAATGATCTTGATGGTCGCCAGCATTATGCGGGGCTCCACCACATCAAAATCATTGAGGGTGGCAAGAGTAATGCTCTCATCGATCGCATTGATCGCGTTCACGAGGGCGGCATTGATCCGGACAAGACCGTGCCGCTCGGCATAGAGATTGACGCGGCCCGTGCAGGCTTGGCCGCGGCTGACGTTTGCGCCGGTGACCGCCAAGGCGATTCGTCTGGCCGCCTCGTCCTCGGCGACATCGCCCGCCTCAAGCCTGGCTACGGTGACCTCGTGCACGGCTGCTTCGCGCAAAGTTTCGATATCGCCGCTAGTCAGTATACGGCCCTTTTTGAGCGTTAGGCCGCCAATTGCCAGGCCATGGGCGAGGATAGTGCCCACAGCCTGATCAACAGGGCAAAGGCCGAACTTCATGGCCGCTGCGCCGTGGCGACTATTTGCGCCGCAATGGCGAGGGCAATCTCTGACGGCGCGCGCGCGCCGATGTCGAGACCGATGGGGCCGTGAATGCGCGCCATGTCCTGTGCGGTGAAACCCTTTGCGGCGAGGCGATCGAGACGGCCCGCATGGGTTTTCTTGCTGCCCAATGCGCCAATATAGAAGGCCGATGACCGCAGCGCTGTCTCGAGTGCTGGATCGTCCAGTTTGGGATCATGAGTTAGCGTCACAATGGCCGTACGCGGACCAATCTGCATCGCGGACAGCGCCTCATCGGGCCATGAAGTCAGTATGTGCCCTCGCGGAAAACGGTCTGCGCTTGCAAAAGCTGTACGGGGATCAACAATGGTGACGCGCCAGCCCATGATGTCCGCGATGCGGAACAGGTCTTGGGCGATATGGACGGCGCCGGCAATGACTAAGGATATAGGCAGGCTCTGGATATGCAGGAACCAACGGTCTCCTGCGGTATCGGCCATCATGCTGCGTGCGCTTCGAACGGCCGTTGCGGCAGCCTGCCCAAGGCCCTCGGCCCGGCCCAGGTCCTGCGCGCCCAGAATGGCGCCGGTCGTCAGATTGATCGCGCGCACAGCCTGATCGCCTCGCTCTGCGGCGGCTAAAACGGCGCTCAGGCCGCTGTTCTCCAGCGGTTCCACCAAGACTTCAATTGTACCACCACAGGCAAGGCCCACAGACCAAGCCGTGTCATCACTGACGCCAAAGGTCAGGACTTTGTGCCGTTTCGCCGCCATCACCTCGCGCGCTTCGGCAATCACCGCACCCTCGATACAGCCGCCCGATACAGAGCCCAGAAAGGTGCCATCGCCTTTAATGGCGAGGAGGCTGCCCGCAGGCCGTGGGGCCGAGCCCCAGGTCTGGACAACAGTCGCAATGGACACGGCATGGCCATCGTTCAGCCAAGCGTAAGCGGTGCGCAAGATATCAAGGTCAGAGTTTGCGGCGGTCATGGTGGCTCCCCAACGCTTGTGCAAGGTCCGCGACGCTATTGAGGTTGTGGACCGGGACATGGCGGTCCACATGCGGCAGAAGTGCGCGGATACCGGCCGCACGCGGTGCGAAATCCTTGTAGCCCAACAGCGGATTGGCCCAGGTGATCCCGTGTGCAAAAGCGCGTAGCCGCGCCGCGGCCGCGCTCAACGCATGCGCGTCATCGCGCTCCAATCCATCCGTGATCAGAAGAATATGCGCGCCCTGGCCGAGGGTGCGGCGGGTCCAGAGTCGATGAAATTGCTCCAAGGCGGGGGCGATGCGGGTGCCACCGTCCCAATCGGGCGTGAGTGCGGCGGCGCCCGCCATAGCGTCATCCACGTCGCGGTGGCGCAGGGCGCGCGTGATGTTGGTCAGCCGGGTGCCGAACAGAAAGACATGGAGGCGGTGGCCTGCGCCTTCTTGGCGGCGCATAAGGGCGTGCAGGAAATGCAGGACAATGCGGCTATACGCGCTCATGGAGCCGGAAATGTCGAGGAGCGCTACTAGCGGCCGCTCGGTCCGCTGAGGCGCATGACGGCGCAGTGCGATTGCGTCACCCTGCGTACGCAAGGCGGCGCGTAATGTCGCGCGAGGATCAATCCGTCCGTGGTGGGATGGTTTGCGGCGGCGGGACCTCTTGGTGGGTAACGCCCAACCCATCTGCGTCAGGGCCCGTTCGGCGGCTGCAGCCTCATCGGCGGTCATTTGCGCGAAGTCCTTGGCATTCAGCCGCTCAATGTCAGTGGCCGTGCCGCGCGCCTGCGCGTCGAGGTCCCATTGCGCCTGTTCAGAGGCTTTGGTCTGGTGGAGTGCATCGCTCAGTCGGCGGGCGCCTATTTGGCTTTGTGGCTTTGGCGCCAGGATTGTTTGTGGCAGGAGCATCGCCAATTGCTGTGCCAGCGGGTCACCCGCTGCCCAGAACTGCTCAAAGGCCAAATCGAACAACGCGAAATCGCGGTGAAACGTGATGAGGTTCCCCCGAAGGGCCACCTTCCAATCGGTTCGTGACTGTGGACCAAGCCGTTCAAGAGCCGCCGCTGCTGCAAGCGCTTGGCCGGTGCCAATGCTCAGTCCGCATTGGCGCAAAACCCTCGCAAAACTGAGCACATTGGCGGGGATTGCGCTGGTCATCTGTGTCCTTCAACTGTGGCGCTGTTGGCGGCAGAGACAAGTGTCTCGAGCCCGCCATTGCGGACCTTCTCAACATCCTCCTGATATTTGAGCAGCGCTCCTAATGTGTCTGCGGTGACCGCCGGTGTAATCATAGTGGCGTTGAGGGCTGTCAACGCCCTGGCCCAGTCCAAGGTCTCCGCCACACCAGGTGCCTTATAAAGGTCCAACCGGCGGACACTCTGCACAAAGGCGGTGATCTGCGCGGACAGGCGCTCGCTCAGGCCCGGAACCTTGCGGGACAGGATCGCCCGTTCACGCTCCGCATCCGGATAATCGACCCAATGGTAAAGACAACGGCGCTTGACCGCATCATGGACCTCGCGTGTGCGGTTCGATGTGATGATGACGATAGGGGGTTGCTCGGCCGTGATGACGCCAAATTCTGGGATCGAGACCTGGAAATCGCTAAGAACCTCGAGCAGCATGGCCTCGAAAGGTTCATCCGCACGGTCCAACTCGTCAATCAGCAACACTGGCGGACCGCGATCATCCGGCGCCAGGGCTTGCAGCAGTGGCCGCTCCAAGAGGAACTCGCGGCCATAGATGTTGAGGGCTGCTTGCTCGCGGTGCTCGGCCATGCGGATGGCCAGCATCTGGCGCGCGTGGTTCCATTCATAGATCGCCGCCTGGGTATCGAGTCCCTCATAGCATTGCAGTCGGATCAATCGGCGGTTAAGTGTCGCACTGAGGACTTTGGCGATTTCGGTCTTGCCGGTTCCAGGCTCCCCCTCCACAAAGAGGGGCCGGTTGAGAGTCAAGCACAGAAAAATCAGCACGGCCAAGTCGCGCGGGGCGACATAATCGCCGCGGGCAAGCAACGCGGCGGCGTCATCGACATTTGTGGGCAGGGGATGGACCATCGGCCAAAAGATATGGGAGAGGGTCAGCCAAGGGAAGGGGCACGCGCACGCCTTTTGGCGCGCCTGGCGCAAATCCCAAGGCCGGTGCAAGGAATGGTCCTTATGCTGATTGCCACCGCCTGCTTTGCCGTGATGAATGCAGGCGGTGGCAATCAGCATAA
>DMER01000207.1:0-4298 GCA_003451645.1 Alphaproteobacteria bacterium
GTGCGGGCGCTTTTGAGATCGCCTTGGGCTTGATCGATGCGGGCGATAGCGTCGAGGGAGGCGGAGACGTCGCGCAGGCTTTGCGGTGTGCCGAGGGATTTGGCGAGCTGGCGTCTGATTCCTAAGCTTTCCGCGAAACCGGTGCGGGCGCTTTTGAGATCGCCTTGGGCTTGATCGATGGTAGCGACAAACTGGAGGGAATACGACAAGTCGCGCAGGCTTTCTTGTGTGCCGAGGGATTTGGCGAGCTGGCGCGTGATCTCAAGCATTTCCGCGAAACCGGTGCGGGCGCTTTTGAGATCGCCTTGGGCTTGATCGATGCGGGCGACATTGTTCAGGGAGACGGAGACGTCGCGCAGGCTTTCCGGTGTGCCGAAGGATTTGGCCAGCCGGCGGGCGATTTCAAGCGCGGTCTCGAAATTTTTTCTGGCGTTTTCGAGGTCCCCCCGGAGTTGGTAGGTCTCGCCTTCTTGGTTGAGGCTCACCATCCGGGTCCGTTCGCCGCCGCTGCTCAGCGTCTGACCCTTGCTCAATTCGGCGATCAACGCCCGGATTTTGGCTTCCAGTTCGGCCTTCAATTCCGGTGTGACCACGGCCCTTTGCGGATCGAGTTTTCCGGAGACATCGAACAACAAGCTGTTGGCCGTATTGATGGCGGTCTGAAGATTGTATTGCGCCAAGCTGTTTTGCTGCCACGCGTAGGCCGCAATCCCGGCGAACAGGGCCACCAGTGCCGCCGCACCGCCCAGGATCATCCGTCCCCGGAATTGTGCCGCCCGTTCGGAAGCCTGGATAAACGCGTCCACCGCGCGCTCGACCAGATCGGGCCGGTCCTTGCGCAATTGCACGGCATTGGCCAAGGCCGCCCGCTCGAGCAACAGATCGCGCTTGGCCTTGCCCGCTTCGGCCGCGCCCCAGGCCTTGGCCTGGCGCTCCAATTGGCTGCGCAAATCGCGCGCCTGGCGGTCCGCCGCAAGCAGTGTCTTCGCCGCCGGCCATTTCTCGAACAGATTTTCATGCGCCACGCGCAAGGTCGCGCCATCGGCCCCGCCATCCGCCAGTATCAACCGCTGCGCCACCAGAACATCCGCCAGTCGCCGCGCCGGGCTGCCGGGCGGAAATGCGGCCTGCGGGATAGGCCGGGCGATGTCCTTCACCTCCTTGGCGGCCAGATCGACATGCGCCAATTGGCCCAGAACCTCCCGCAACGCGCCTTGAACCTCTGCCGGTTCCGCCGCGATGGCCGCGTCCGCCGTGACCGCCAAGGCACCCGCCACGCCGCCCAGTTTGTCATAGACCTCCAGCGTCATCAGGCCTTCGTTTGTGCGCTTCGCAAAGAGCTCCTTCAGCGCGAATTGCAACAGCGGCAGGGCGCCCGGCTCCTTCCCCGCATCGCGCTCCAGCGCCTCCGCGAGGGACACTCCGCCTACGGATTGATAGGTCAAGCCGGCCGCTCGTGCTGGGCCTTCGATCATCTCGCGGATATCGGCGGGGGAGGGCGGCAGCACGTCGAAGGTGGCGCCTTGCGCCTTCAAGGCAAAGAGCGGCGCATCGCCTTGCAACGAGCCATAGAGATCGCTGCGCAACGTCAGCACCAGCCAGACCCGGCCTGTCTGGGCCAGCCGTGTCAGCAGCCTGGCCGTCAAAGCCCGCGCCTCTGTGGGTAATGCGAAGCTCTGCTCCAATTGATCGATCAGCAGGATCGCGCCGGTGCGCGGGGGTGCATCCGCCTGCTCCGCCTCTTGCAGGGCCGCCGCCCAGCGGTCCAGCGCCGCCACGATGGGCGTGTCTGCCATGTCCGGCGCGGTCTCGAACAATCGCTCCAAGGCCGCCGCATCGCGATAATCGCCTTGCGCGATTTCGGGGATGGCGGCGAACAATGCGCGGGCAAGGCCGCGTGCCGGTTTGCCCTCCCACAGGCCGGGCAGGGTTTCCGCACGCCGGAACTGATCCATCATTGGCGCGGCGCCCAGGGGCCGCATCAGCCTGGGCAGCAAGCCCGCGCGGGCGAGAGAGGATTTGCCCACGCCGCTGGCGCCCATCAGGAAAAGGGCCGGGAAGCCCCGCTCCGCCGTTGCCAGCATTTGCGCGCGGGCTTGTTCCACCGCCCGCCTGCGGCCGAAAAAGACCGCGCCATGCGCTTCGTCGAAGGTTTCGAGGCCGCGGAAGGGGGAGCCTTGCGTGGCGATGTCCCAATCCGTGCGGCGGAAGCGCTCGTCGATCCAGCCGCGCAGGGCGCGCTCGAAAACACGTGCGAACTGGTCGGGCGTCGTGAAGCTGTCAAACGCCGCCAGGAAATGCCCCTCCGCGCTGCGGAACCAGCGTGACCAGAAGGCATCCAGCGCGCGCTTTTCCGCCCGCTCCTGGTCGACCCGTTCCTCCGTATACGTAATGGCGGCGGTCTTTTTGAAGACCAGGATGTCGGGCACCGGCGGCTCGCGCCCCTTGGCCGCCCCCATCGCCTCTTCGAACTCGAACTCCGTGCCCGTGCGCGCCGTTCCGTCCGCGCGGTTGAATTCGGGGGGAAGCTCAGTCCCCAGACGTTTCCAGAAAATGCTGACCACCAGGTCGCAGGCCGAGGGCTTGTCGATCTGGGTCTGAAATGTGGAAAGCGCCGAATAGGGCCGCCCCTCCCAGCGCACGGCTTCGAGCGTGATGCCGTCCAGCGTGGCGCTCACCCCCTTGATCACCGCTTCGGCGCGGTCGCGCTCCGGCGCCACATCGCCGGGGGAGGAGATGAAGATGCGAAGCTTGGGGACCGTCATGCTGGACCTGAAGGATCGTCGAGGTGTTCGTCAGTTGTGCGTTGGGAGGCACCAAGGCAGCAGATATGTACATCTCTAGGTCCGAAAGGGAACATTATTGCGGCGGCGTGACCACGTCTTTGTGGGGCGGTCTGTTTCGTCTTGTTTCGTTTTGTTACGTTTTGTTTCGCTGTGTTACGTTTTGTTTCGTTCTGTTACGTGCCTTTTTTGGCGGTTTCCTGCGCCCATTGGATATAGGAACGGGGTCCTAGGTCCGCAAGGGCGGCCCGGCCTAACGGACGAAAATGCGGACCTCGTCGTGCTTAACGGCCGTCGAGCGCTGCGCGTCCAGGCCAATACGCGAGGCGGGCACGCCCAGCTCCATCATGGTGCGCGAGACGTCCTCCGCCCGCACCTTGACCAGGTCGACCGCCTCATTGTCCGTCACGCCCACGACGTCAAAGGCGGCGTCCGGGCGGCGCTTCAGCGCCTGCTTCAAGGCGGCCGCCAAAGCCTCGCGATAGGTCACGGCGGGCCGGTCGAATTTGATGGTCACAAAGGCAGGCCGCGTGCCCAGCGGCGCCCTCGGTGCGGTGCTGGGCGGCGTGATCGGCTGCCCCTCGGCCGGGGTGGTGGCGGGCGTGGCATTCTCTGCCGCCCGCAGCGATGGCGGCGGGCTCGCGGCCGGCATCAGGGCCGCCAGCGAGGCGCGCTCCTTGGCCACAAAGGCGCTGCTCTGTGCGGCCTCTGAGGTGAGCGCATTGACCAGGCTGTCCAGGGCGGTCGAGGTCTGCGTGATCTCGCCCCGCAAGCGGTTCAGCTGCCCCGCATCATTGGGGTCCTCAGCCGTCACGTCCTGCAGCGCCAGCATGAGCGCATTGGCCTCGCCATTGCCTTGCGCAAAGCCATCGACCTCGCCTTGCAGGCGGCTGGCGAATTGGGCGAGGCGCTTGAGCGCCGCATCGCCGGACGCGGCGGCCTTGCGCGTGTCGCTATCGGGCGCGGGGCGCAGGAGCATGTTCTTCTGCAGGCGGTAGGTGGCCACGTCTTGCGTCCAGCCCTGACGGATCGTGGCGAGCGAGACGTTGCGCCCGGACAGCCGCCCCTGCAGCGCCACGAGCTTGTTGCGCGTCTCGGCGATCTTGCCTCCCGCCGCCGAGGATGTTGGCGCGCCGGGCGTGATGGCGACGGGCAGAAACTGCGTCGTGCCCGCCTGCGGCGCCGCGACGATGGAGGGCGGCAAGGCGGATGCTTGCGGCGTCTGCGGGGCGTCAGGGAAGACCGCGGTGCTCACACTCTCGCAACCCGCCGCCAAGAGCAGCGTGGACAGGCACAAGGTGGACTGGGCAAGGCGGAGCACGCTCGTCATGACTGGCGCCTCATGGACCGGTGAAATGGAGTTCACCAGACTGTGCCCGAAAGCGCTCACGATTGCAAAGCAAAGGAGGTTAACGTGCCGCCCAGCTATGCCGGATTGGGCCTTGCGTGTGCCACAAAAGCCGCCTATTGTCCGCGCCCTGCTCAGGCATGCACCCGTAGCTCAGCTGGATAGAG
>DMER01000207.1:4554-5384 GCA_003451645.1 Alphaproteobacteria bacterium
TTCGAATCCTTTCGGGTGCGCCAGATTTTCGATCTGTTACCGGTGTCGGCATTGGTCCCGCATTGCGCCTCCTCCGCCATTTGGACTATGGCACGCGGACCTCGGACCGCTCGTTCAGCATCACCGCGAACCAGGCGTGACGCCGCAGAGGTCGGCCATCTGTGCTGCGCCCACTGAAAGCGGATCAACGGCCTTTGTCCTGCAAGCGCAAGCACAGGGGTATCGCAACCGCCGCGCCAAGAAGCGGCCCTGCGCCCGCGATCAGGCCGATCATGGATTGGGCGGCAGGGCTCTGCGCCGCGCCATCTTGCCAGCCTGCCGCCGAGAGGCACAAGCCCATCGCCCCAGTCCCCAGGCCCGCGCCAAGCTGCATGAGAAAGATGGTGGCGCCAAACACCAAGGCGCTAGATGGCTGGCCGCTCGCGGCGGTGGCCTCGTCCGCGGCGCGGGCCACAAGCGGCCAGATGACCGCGTAGATGCCGCTGGCGCCCAAGCCATAAAGGCCAGCAAGCCAGGAGAGGCTTGCCCCTGCTTGCGCGACGCCAGTCAAAAGGGCTGCGCCCGATAGGCCTGCGATCATATGCGCGAGGCCAAGGCTGCTTTCCGGAGCCCAGCGTGAGGACAGCCAAAACCAAAAGGGCACCGCCGCAATCTGCCCGATTGCCATCGCGCTCAGCGCGCCCTGCGCGGCGCCGACATCGTTCAGCACGCCGTCCGCGTAATAGAGCAGCATCTTGGGCAGGAGCGGAGAGAAAAGCGCGCCCACCAAGGCCAATGCAAAAACAAGCCTCACATGGGGCAAACCGAGGATCGTCAGAGCTGTCCGTGCC
>DMER01000210.1:0-4581 GCA_003451645.1 Alphaproteobacteria bacterium
ACGGGCCTGGATGCGCCGCGCAGGGCACGCCCTCGCGCGCCGCATCCAGGCCCGTACGTGCTCAAGGCTCAGGCCCATCGCCCTCGCAAGGCCCCAGCGCGTCCCCGGCCGTGAGTTCGCCTTTCATCCCGGAGTTTCAGGATGAGAACGGCTACCGCGCCAAGACGGGCGAGATCATCGCGTTGTTCCCAACTGAACAGTCCAACCGCGTCTTTCAGGAGCAAGGTTTTGAGGTCTTGCGCCGCCTGACCTTCCCGGCGCTGGCGATCGAGGCAACGATCCTCAAGGTCCCGGCAAAACTCAACACCCGTAATGCGGTCAAGCTCTTGCGCGAGAAGGACCCGCAAACCCGGTACGACTATAATCACCTCTATGATTTCCGCCCCTCGCGCGATGTCGGGATCCCCTACCGGCCGGGCATGGACATCTTTGAGCGCAAGACGCTCTCCACCCGCACCGATGTGGCGGTTGGTATCATCGATACTGGCGTCAACGTCACCCATCCCGATTTGTCGGCCGCACGCGTCGAGCAAAAGCGCTTCGAGAAATTGGCAGATGGCGTATCGCTGAGCCATGGCACCGGCGTTGCCTCGATCTTGGCCGATCAGCGCGACGGCCTGGTCCCCAACGCGCAGCTCTATGCCGCCAGCGTCTTTGGCCCTGCCAAGGCCGGCGATCCCGTTGGCGCTGTGGTTGAGATCTCGCAAGCGATCGACTGGATGGTCGGTAAGAGCGTCGCGGTCTTGAACATGAGCTTGGCGGGTCCGCCCAATGCGCTACTGGAGCTTGCCGTCACCAAGGCGACCGCCAAAGGCCACGCCATAGTCGCTGCCGTGGGCAATATGGGCCCTGCCGCGAAACCGCTTTATCCTGCGTCTTATCCTGGCGTCGTTGGCGTCACTGCGGTCGACAAGACTGACAAGATTTATCGCCGCGCCGCCCAGGGCGCCCAAGTCGACTTCTCAGGACCTGGCGTCTCGATCAAGAGCGCGAGTGGCACGGGCTCCGGTGAAACGGTCCATACAGGAACGTCATTTGCGGTGCCCTTTGTTGCGGCAGTGATCGCGCTTGAGGTGACGCGTCCCAATCCCTCAACGCTCAAAACGGCGATCTCCAAGTCGGAGAAAAGTGCTCAGGATTTAGGGACGCCTGGCCGGGATGATGTCTTCGGCCATGGCCGCGTGAAATTAGCGCCCTAACATCCGAGACAAAAAAATGGCGCCAGAGCGGAGGGCCCCGGCGCCACTCTCAGCTCTTAGATAACGGCGAAGTCGTCGAGCGTCAGCGTACGGACGTTCAACGTGGCAACATGCACAGGGCCCGCTCCGCCCAAACCGTCGGCATCAAAGCGCAGGACGCCGTTGGTGGTGCTGAACAGGAATGTCGCGACGCCCGCTTGCGTCGCTGCGGCATTGGGCGCCACGACGAGTTGGTTAGACTGCAAGGACTGACCAGCCTGGAACTGCGGCCCGAAGAGCGACGCGGTCACCGCCAGATCGTCCTGGCCAATCACAAAGTCGCTAATCGTGTCGCGGTCGGCCGCATTGCGCGCCAGCACGAACAGATCGCTGTCGGCACCGCCGGTCAGCAGGTCGATCCCTGCGCCGCCATTCAGCGTGTCGTTGCCGCCTGCGCCACGCAGCACGTCATTCGCGGTCCCGCCGAACAAGGCATCATCGCCAAAGCCGCCATCGAGCGTGTCGATGCCGTCTTCGCCATAGAGCGTGTCATTGCCTTCTTCGCCATTGATGATGTCATTCTCGGTGCCGCCAAAGGCCAGATCGTCGCCGTCGCCACTGAAGATGCGGTCAGCGCCTTGCCCGCCTTCGAGACGGTCGCCGCCAGCCCGGCCGTACAGCGTGTCATTGCCGTTGCCGCCAAACACGCCGTCATCGCCATCGCCGCCATCGACAAGGTCAACGCCATCGCCGCCAAAGACTTGGTCATTGTCGCTGCCGCCATAGACCTGGTCATCTCCGAGGCCGCCAAAGACTTCGTCTTCACCGTCATCGCCATAGACGCGGTCATTGCCGTCATTGCCTTCGACAAGATCGGAGTCTGAGCCGCCATAAACTACGTCGTTGCCATTGCCACCAAAGACGAAGTCGGCGCCGCTGCCGCCTAACAAAGTGTCAGCGCCGTCGCCACCGAACAGATCGTCATTGTCGTCGCCGCCATCAAGATAGTCATTGCCGATGCCGCCATACATGATGTCGATGCCGGCCTCGCCGAACAGGCGGTCGTCGCCATCTTCGCCCTCGAGCAGGTCGTTTCCGTCCCCGCCCCGCAACGTGTCATTGCCTGTGCCGCCAAAGAGCTCATCATTGTCTTGGCCGCCATCCAGCGTGTCGTTGCCGTCATCGCCATAAAGGACGTCGTTGCCCTCATTGCCGAACAACTGGTCGTTGCCACCGAAACCCTCAAGGATGTCATTGCCCTTCAGGCCGTCGATGATGTCCGCCAGATTTGTGCCCAGTATCCGGTCGTTGCCGTCTGTGCCAAAAATCATTCGCCATCTCCTGTTGAATCATGTGATCGCGGCCCCTGGGCCCCAGCCTGGCACCCTGCCGCCGCGTCAGAACAACGCGGGCCGGCCTCAGTTATTCCTAAGAAAACTTGGGGGTTAGCGTTCGCGCATCGAACGAGCGAACTGATCGCTGAGCGGTTCGACCAGATAGGACAGCACAGTGCGCTCGGCGGTTGTGATGAAGGCTTCGGCTTGGACGCCGGATTGCAGGCGCACGCCCAACTGGCGCTCGGCCGCCATGCGGTCGAGACTAATCCGTACCAGGAAGAACGCTTCGCCTGAGCGTTCATCGCGCGCCGTGTCCGCCGATACATGGACAACTTTGCCGTTGAAAGGTTCCGCGAGCCGCCGGTTACCCGCAAGCAGCTTGACAGCGGCGGCTGAGCCCAAGGCCACTTGATCAACATCGCGCGGTGCGATGCGGGCTTGGACCACCAGAGGCTGATCTTCAGGCACGATCCGCATCAGCGTCTGGCCCGGTGCAACCACGCCGCCCACCGTGTGGACGATGGACCCAAAGACGACGCCCGATTGCGGCGCCTTGACTTCAAGCTTGGCAAGCGTGTCGGCGGCCGCCAACCTGCGCTCGTCCAGTTCCGCCAATTTCACTTGGATATCGCGCAGCGCATCGACCACCTCGGTTTGATGTTCGGCCGTGCGGCGCAGGATTTCGAGTTCAACCTCATCTGAGCGCCCGCCAAGGCGTAACGTGTCGGACTCAAACTGCATGGCCTCCGCCTGCAAGCGCGTCATGTCACGCTGCAGATTGACGAGCCGGTTGGTCGTCGCCAGGCCCCTGGCATAAAGCCGCTGAATGCCACCAAGTTCCTTGGACAGAAATTGCATCTCCTGACGGCGCGCCGCCGACAGCTTCATGAGGGAGGTCCGCTCAAGCGACACTTGGGATTTGCGCTCACGCAACTGGGTGGCAAAGCCGCCGCGCGTCTGTTCGCGCGTCCTGAACAAGGCTACTTCACCATCCATGGCCTGACGCACGCCGGGCAAGTGTTTCAATGGCTGCAGATCCTCCGGCATGCGAATCTGGCGCAAGCCATCGCGCTCCGCCAGCAGACGCGCCTCGCGGGCCTTCAGCGAAATCCATTGCGCCTGCAGAACGCTCGCTGTGGCTCTGGTTTGGGTCGCGTCGAGCCGCAAGACCACGTCGCCCGCCTCAATCCGGTCGCCGTCCCGCACCATGATGGCCGCAATCGTGCCGCCTTGGGGATGCTGGATCAGTTTCTGGTTGCCCTCGACCGCCACTTCACCGCGCGCCACAACAGCGCCTGAGATCGGGGCGGTCGCTGCCCAAAGGCCACCCAGGCCCAATGTCAGAGCCAATCCAATGGTCACCGTGCGATTGAGCTGGCGGATCTCCTTTAGGACTTGTTCGCTCATGTTAGCGCTCCCTGTTTGTGGGGATGCAATGCCACCACGCCGCCGGAGCTGCGCGCGCCACGCAACTGAGCGATCACGTCTTGGCGCGGGCCGAAATGTTTCTGCTGGCCATTTTCGAGGATCAGTAATTTGTTGCAGGCGGCCAAGGCCTGCATACGGTGGGCAACGATCACTGCGATCGCGCCGCGCTTGCGCAGGCGCTCCAGGGTTTGCGAAAGGGCCGCTTCGCCCGCTTGGTCGAGATTGGCATTGGGCTCGTCGAGAATGACGATGCTGGGCTCCCCATAGAGGGCCCGTGCGAGCCCGATCCGCTGCCGCTGCCCGCCGGAGAGGGCCGTGCCTGCAGGGCCTACCTGGCAATTATAGCCGCCCTCCAGGCGCTGGATCATGTCATGGACGCCCGCGTCTTTGGCGGCCTTCATCACGGCCTCCATATTGGGGTTTGGGTCCATCCTGGCGATGTTTTCAGCGACCGAGCCGGAGAATAGGCCCGCCTCCTGAGCAAGATAGCCAAAACCAGGGCCGCCCGCGCTGTCGCTGAAGGGGCGAACCTCCGCGCCATCCACCCGGACAGCGCCACGCACAGGCCGCCACAGCCCCGCCAAGACCCGGGTGAGGCAGGTTTTGCCCGAGCCGCTGGGACCTGCAATCCCCAGAAT
>DMER01000210.1:4739-5269 GCA_003451645.1 Alphaproteobacteria bacterium
GGGACCTGCAATCCCCAGAATATCGCCAGCCTGCAAGGTGAAGTTCAGACCATTGAGCACGGGCCGCCCATGGGGCGCCAGCACGGTCAGCGCCTCAACCGAGAGCGCTTGCCCAGGCATTTGGCCAGACGCAGGCCTTGCCGTGATCCGCAGCTGCGTGATCGCCTCCTGAAGGCGCTGATAGGCCGCGCGCGCGCCCTGGAAGGCCGACCAATGGGTGATGGCAAGCTCCGCTGGCTGCAATGCCCGTCCTGTCAGGATCGAGGCCGCGATCATCGCGCCCGCATTCATCTCATTCTGGATCACCAAGACGGCGCCCAGGCCCAGCACTGCTGATTGCAGCCCGAGCCGTGCCGCACGCGATAGCGCCGTCCACATGGCGAAGCGATCCGCGGCGGCCATGTCCGCGGGGCCTGTGGCCTCGAACCGCGGACCAAAACTGCCTTCCATGTTGAGCGCCGCAGCCGTTTCCGCATTGCGGCGGATTTCCTCCGTCAGGCTCGCCCGGCGCGCGGCGTCTTGTGCATCGG
>DMER01000210.1:5490-6378 GCA_003451645.1 Alphaproteobacteria bacterium
GCGGCGTCTTGTGCATCGGCCATCTCATAACGCCGCGCGGCGCGGTCTGCAGCCACGCCAATCCCCAGAAGCAGCACGGCACCGCCCAGGGCCAAAGCGCCAATCCATGGGTGCAGCAAGAAGCACGTGATGAGGAACAACGGCGCCCAGGGAAGGTCCGCAAGGACCGTTGGGCCTTGGCCCGTCGCAAAGCGGCGCAGCACATCCAAGTCCAACACAGGGCGCGTGGCGTCCTGCGCTGGCAATCCTGCCACGGTATACCGGATCACCGCGGCATGGGCCGGGCTGCGCAGATGCCCATCGATCAACTGCCCGATGCGCGACATCAGGCACATGCGCTGGCTGTCGAGCCAGGCTTGCGCCGCGAACACGCCAACAAGGGCAAGGCTCAAAACCGCCAGCGTCTCCAAGCTCCCGCTCGCAATCACGCGGTCATAAACCTGCAGCATATAGAGAGGGCCAGCAAACATCATGAGATTGATCGCAAAGGACATGGCTACCAGGCCTGCGAGGCCTGGCCGGGCATCCTCGCGCAGTCTCGCGATTGGGTTGTGGCGTTCGCCCGTCATCGGGATGTGCATGTCCGGTCTGCCTTGCCTTGTTCACTGCCACAGCGCGGCCCCTTGCGAGACACGCTCTGCATCGGTCAGACAACGCGGGCAAACCGGGAATATTCCCTCACGCGATCATGGAATAAGACCCGAAGTCTCCCGTTTTCCATGCATACACCGCAGAGCACTCGCGCTCAGCTATGGGAGAGAGGCCATGTTTCAACTCTTGCGTTCCACGCCCAAGGCCGAACCGGTCTTGCGGTTCGCCTGCGACCCCAAGGATGACGACGTGATCGCACCGCCCGTGCCCGCCAAGACCGTGCTGCCGGATTGGTTC
>DMER01000210.1:6577-7421 GCA_003451645.1 Alphaproteobacteria bacterium
CTGTGCTGCCGGATTGGTTCCGCAAGCTGCCCGCTGTCGATCCACAGCATGTCTCGGTCAGCAACAATGCCCTGACCGTCAAGCGCTGCATGCCATTCCTCGACGCCATGATGACCGGGTGGATCTTGCCGCTCGGCGCCACGGTACGCCTGGAGATCAAGGACGAAGGCCGCACCGTGACCGCCGGGTGGGAGTTCGACAAGGTCATGGTCTCCAACCACAATCCGCATCAGGTGACCGGTAATCCGTTTGAGCCGCGCCCGCCTTGCAAATTCCACAATTACTGGACCGTGATCACGCCGCCCGGCTGGAGCTGTCTGTTTGTGGCGCCCTTGAACCGGCCGCATCCCTTGTTCCACTGCCTGGCGGGCGTCGTGGACACCGACACCTATCAGTCGCACATCCATTTCCCCTTTATCGCAACGGGCCCGGATGGCGTGCATGTCTTGGAGCGCGGGACACCCTTGGTTCAGGTGATACCCTTCCGCCGCGATCAGACGAATTTGGAGACGTCCATTGGCCCCGAACTGGCCGATGAGGCGGTGGCGCGGGAGAAGATCTTACGCCAAACGCAAGCCAGCGAGGGGTGGTACCGCACCGACGCACGCGCGAAGCGCTGAACTAAACGTGAGCGTTGGGCCATGATCGCCTACACCGGATTGCCTCAAAGGGGCGGTCCGGTGACTTTGCGCGTTGTATGCTGATGATCCGCAGACATACGATCCTAATAGAAAAGGGGCCCCGGAGGGCCCCAGTGAGAGAAGGGAGACTATTTTGTCTTCTGCAGTCTTACGAACGCATTCGCCCGATTAGCGCGAACGGTTGGACGAGCTGTTCGAGCTCG
>DMER01000210.1:7620-7773 GCA_003451645.1 Alphaproteobacteria bacterium
GTTGGACGAGCTGTTCGAGCTCGTGTTCGAAGAGGTGTTGCTGCTCGAATTCGACGAAGAATTGCTGCTCGTGTTGGAGCTGGAATTCGACGACGAGTTCGAAGAGCTGTTCGACGACGTGTTCGAAGAGGTGTTCGAAGAGCTGTTGGACGA
>DMER01000210.1:7969-8289 GCA_003451645.1 Alphaproteobacteria bacterium
TGTTCGAAGAGCTGTTGGACGAGGTGTTGGAGGACGAATTGCGGCTTTGCGCAAATTGTTGCCCTTCAACCTTCGCCACCGCCTTGGCTTCTTGGTCAACGGTCTTGAACGCGGCTTGCGCCGTGCCAGCCGTCAGAAGCGCCACGCCTGCGAGCGTCGTGATGGTCATGGTCTTAGACATGTTGATACTCCTGTTGTGAGACCGCTAAACGTGCGGCCACTCCAACAACGGCACGGTTACCAACTTATTCCCCGGCCCATCGCCGCGATCTATTTCTCCGGTGCGTCCCGGCTCTCGAGCGCTTTCCGACGAAGTGGAT
>DMER01000111.1:0-223 GCA_003451645.1 Alphaproteobacteria bacterium
CCGCGCGATGAAGCTGTCGATCGATTGCGTATAGGGTCCATCGCCCGCGCTGCGCCAGGTGCTGCGCGCCATGAGCGCGGCCTGAAAGGCCTCTCGCATCGACAAACACCCCAGCGCCACATGCGCCGAAATGCGTGAACACGACACGGCACCGGCCGCGGGCGCCGACATGTCCTTGCGGTAATGCCGTCCGCGTACCTCCAGGAAAGACTGGAGCAGGTTC
>DMER01000111.1:411-602 GCA_003451645.1 Alphaproteobacteria bacterium
GTACCTCCAGGAACGACTGGAGCAGGCGCAATCCCTCCTCGCGCCCGCCCCGTTGCCGTTCGGGGCATGGATCGGGGTCGAGCCCTATCGCCGCCGCATCGGGCCAATCCGTATACGGAGTGGCGGGCCCCCGCAGCCGGGCGGGGGCGGGCAAGGCAGGCGCCTCCATCATCCGGTCCCAGCGCGTCGCC
>DMER01000111.1:844-11662 GCA_003451645.1 Alphaproteobacteria bacterium
CGGTCCCAGCGCGTCGCCCAGCCATCCCGCCCCTTGGAGGCGCGCCACACACCATGCTGGCGATACTCCTGAACCGGCACACCGGTGCGGCGCGCCCAAGCCCGGACGCGCCGGTCCCGCGCATAGGTCCACAACAGGCCGGTTTCCTCATGCGCATGGATCTCCGAGATCGCATGGGTCCGGTGCAACCGTGCAAAGACCTCGACGGCGTCGCCGGTCTCGACCGTCAGCGCCGGCCCGCGCGCCCGCAATGCAGCGTCGAGCGATGTGAGCGACTCGATGAGAAAGGCGAAATGCCGACCCGCCATCTCCGGCTGCCGCCAGAGGTCCGGCTCAAAGATGTAAAGGGGCAGGACGGCGCGATCGCCCGCGCAGGCGGCGGTGAGGGCCGCATGATCCTCGACCCGCAGGTCGCGCTTGAACCAGACGACCTGAACCATGGGGGCTCAGGGCCCCGGCGCCGTCAAATCAGCGCGGCACAGATCGAGCATCACCTCGCCATAGTGGGAGACCGGCACTCCCTCGGCCGCCAGAAGGGAGACTTGCGAGTAACCATCGCGATCCGTCTGCGCTGGCCGGATCAGGCCATTGTCGGGCACCACGCGATGCCAGGGCGTGCAGGACGGGCGATAGACGGTCTTGGCGCTCGCAAGGCGCAAGACGCTCTCGGCGGGCATCCGGGCGGCGGCGGCAAGATCGCCCACTGTGGTGACATGGCCCGGCCCGACACGGTCGAGCAGTTTCAGGACTGTGCGTGCCGCAAGGGTATGCGAGGGGAGTGGTTTGGTCAGGCGCGTGGCTCCGGTGAACATTGTTGATGTGGATATACGCCGTAACGAGACAACCGGATCGCAGAGCGGGGGAGAACCTGTTCGTTGCGTGCGTATGATGAGGTCCGTTCGTAGCCAATGGCGCTAGGGGAGGACGCGCGGACGGCCGGAGCATTCGGGGTATGCCGTGCTGATAAACTCGGCAATTGCTCAGCACCATCATGCAATGGCTCTGCCAATGCGTGGATCGGTGAGGCGGTTCATGTCAGTCCGGACAAACTGAGAATGACGCGATCAGGGACGAATGTTTCAGTCGAGCACCCAAATCTGAGCCTTTCCACCGTAGGAGGTCGTCACCAAGCGTTTGCCATCGGAGGAGAATTCCAGACCATACACCGCACTATCATGGTTCAAAGTTGCGACGGGTTCGTAAGTCCCTGTACGCCAAATCTTCACTGTCTTGTCGCGAGACGCCGTCCCGATATAGCGACCGTCTCCGGAAAAGCGGGCTGACAAAACCGCGTCAACATGGGCGGAAAGGTGAGCTTTGACCTGGCCGGTCGACACATCCCAGACCTTTGCTGTGCTGTCGGTCGAGGCGCTGAGGATGGTTTTCCCGTCCGGGGAATAGTGAGCTTGGAGGACAGCCCCTCTGTGACCCTCGAGGGTAGTCTGCAGGGCGCCCGTTCCCGCATTCCAAATTCTTGCGGTCCCATCCCGGGAACCGGTCACGAGGGAGAGACCATCTGGAGAGTAAGCCACGGTCAGGACGCTTTCGGTGTGCCCCTTAAGCCAAACCTTTGGATTGGCCGAGAATAAACTCCAGATCACGCCCGTCCCATCTGAATGGACTGTCGTCAGCGAGCGTCCGTCAGGAGAAAACTCGGCATCACGTGCGGCACTCGGACCTATGGACCAAGTCGTTTGCGGTCCAGAGAGAGGCACCATCTCCCCGGTTACCGCGTTCAATAGAGCGAATGCCGTCCTACTATAAGTGTACGCTATAAGAGTGTCCTTTGTTGGAGAGAATTCTGCAAATCGTGCAGCATCAATATCACCGAGGAATGAACTTAATAGATTTTCGTACTCAAAATAGCTCAATGAAAGTTTTTTGCGCAACTTGCCGGTAACGGAGTCCCAAATGCCGACGGTGCCGTCCTCTGATGTTGTTGCGATCAATTGACCATCAGGGGAGAATTGGGCACTGGTCACGCGCCGCGAATGTCCTTTGAGGTCAGCTATCATGGCGCCAGTTTGCGTATCCCAAACTCGGGATGAATAGGCGGCCGATACAGTGACAAGCTTTCGACCGTCAGGTGATAGAAGTTTCTGCCCACGAGCGGCCGAACGTTGCTCCAAAGGTCCCCCCTGCTTGACAACCCGGATCAGATTGACGGCTACCGCTGGTCCAAGCCGGAGAAGCGGAGAATTTTCCACATTCATCACCAATGAACCATTGGGGGATTCTCTCTTTGTGACTGCTCTCATTACCGTGCCGTCGTCGCCAATGGCCGTGATCGTTCCATCCCCGTTGAGCTTCAACTCCCGCGCCCGGCCGGGCAAGCGGATGTCGCTGTCCTCGACGAATTTAGGTTCGCCACTTGCCGGAAACTCGACGATCCGGACACGGCCATCGAGCGTCGCCACCGCCGCCCGCCTTTGCGGCAAGGCCAACAAGGCGGTCACGGGGCCGGAGTTCCGGATTTCCAGTCCTTTGTCGCCTTCGCCTGCGGTAACCAATTGATTGCCTGGATCTGTCTCCAAGACCTCAACGTCGAATTTTGAGCCATCGCTCGCTTGCCGGACAATTCTGCCAGCCGTGAACTGTCCGGGTATCGCTGGCCCAAACACCTTCCATCCATCTTGCGTAGAGCTTAGCACCATGAGGCCAGGTGCGCTGGTGATAAGACTGAGGTTGGGGCGAGGGGTGCCGCCGGTTTGCTCGTTTGAAGCGGACGAGATTGAGACTTGCATGATTGCCCCGTTTACAGGGGGCGTGAGCAATGGCTCCACATGCAAATTTCTCGTATCGAGCAGTCTAACCCGTCCATCCCCGCCGCCCAAGGCAATCCACCGCCCATCCGCGCTCTCGGCCATCGCCGTCACGCCCCCAGGAATGTCGGGCAGGCGGATGCTGGAGCGCGCCACGATGACTGCCAGCCCGATCGCGGCAGCGGCCGGGATCACAGCGGCGATGGCGCGCAAGGGCAGAACCGCACCCGCCGGCAGCACGCGGCGCGCCATGCGCTGCATCGCGGGCCACAGCGCCAAGGGACCGAGCAGCCCCACACCAAAGATGAGTGCGATCACGGGCAACCATGCGCCGGTCAGCAAGGCGCCGTCACTAGGTTTTGGAATGACCCAATAAGCCGTCGCCGCATAGAGGAGGGCGAGGGCCAGGGCCGCCGCCTCCGGCTTGCTGAGCCAGCGTGTCCAGCCCTCTGGCAGGATGCGGTTCAGCCAGGGAACCTTGAAATCGCCCGCTTGACCGCGCGCCAGAAAATCCAGCATCACCTCATCGCGCGCCACATGATCGGCCATCATCCGGTCGCCGATTGCCTCAAGCCCGATGCGCAGATCGATCCCAGCCGCCGGCGCCGCTGCGGCGGGACCGCGCCGTTCCTCGAACAATTTGTTCAAATGGGTTTGGACGCGAGCCGCAAATTCGGGCTCCATCTCCGCGATCAGCGCGACACGCAGCCAATTGGGCATGGTCCCTTCGCGCAGCCAGGGCAGGCGCGTGAGGGCCGCCACGCGATCCTCCCGGTAGAGCGGTGCGCGCGCCGGATCGCCGCCCGGCTCGGCCGCCAGACTGACGCCCAGATAGAGCGTCAAATCCCACTGCACCGCCGGATAAACGGCCAGCGCGCACAGCCAATCAAAAGTGGGGCCATCGAGATAGTTCCTCAGCTCACGGATGACCTCTTCGGCTGGGGTGTCGGAAGGCGGCGCGGCATAGAGCCATTTCTGCGGCGTGACGCGCAGGATCGCGGGGACAGGGCGTGCAAGGCCATCCCCGCCCATGTCCAGGCGGCGCCCCATCTCCTCATTCTCCAGGCCCAGATTGCGGCCCAAGGATTGCAGGCCCTCCGGCGTCGCGCGGCCGATGGCCATGTTGAGATGGTTGGCGATGGCGAATTCGGTGCGCCCCCATTCGGCCAGCGGGCGAGGGGTCAGCATGGTCCGGCGGGTCCAGGTCTTGACCCATTCGGTTGCGGGCCGGGGGCGCTGCGTCAGCGGATCGAGAAGCCCGTCGCCAGCGCCCAGGATGATCAGCCTGTGCTCCGGATACCGGGCGGCGAGGTCCTGGATGGCCAGCGGCTTCTTGCCGTCCTCGGGCTGCAGATGCGAGGGATCGAGCCGGAAGTAGAAGACCTGCGGCGCCGGGAGATAATTGCGCAAACTGCGCAGAAGTTGGCGCAAGCCCTGCGCCTCCTGGTCCAGCGCATTGCGGCGCTCGATGAGCACGAGATAGTCCGGCGCGCGGCGTGCGGTCTCATAGACCGGGATCACCAACTCCCCGCCCTTGGCGATCGTCTCGCGAATGGTCGCGTGAACATCGACGCGCTGGGTCGCGGTGATGGTCCGCAGACGGAGTTTTCGGCCCAAGGCCTGAATGGCGCTGTTGGTTTCGATCGCCCGCATGGCCTCAGGCGCTTTGACGTGCTGATAGTTGGGCTGATAGCGCGGCGGGCGTTGCCGCAGGAACGCTTTGCGGATTGAGAGACGATGCCGGAAGGCATAGAGCGCGGCCAGGAGCGGCAAGAGCGCACCGAGCCACGCGGCCCACCACGGCGCGCGCGGGGCGGGATCAGCCTCGGCCCAGGGAGGGTCTTTGGGATAGCGCCGGATGCGCGGGTCATCCGACATGGCAAAGGCGCGGGCGATTTGCGCGTCTGTTGGTGCCCCAACCCCGGCTGTCAATCGCGCACGGGTCTGAGCGAATAGATCCGCGTCGCTGCCGGGCAGGGCGCCTGGAAACCATTGGGGCAATTGCTTCGCGATCCGGGCAGCCGGACCGCGCGGTTCGCCGGCGGTTCCTAATGCTGTGTTAGCGGCGCGCAGAAGATCACTATAGCTGCTTTCCCGCCCCGGCCGTTCGATCCGCTCCAGTGCCAGCGCAAGGCGGGCCCAGGTCGCGCCAGAGGGCGTTTGGATGCCGTAAAGGTCCAAGGGCCACGTCTTGGGCAAGGCGGAGAGCTCGTTCAAGCGCACCGCATAGCCGCGCGCATCCCATGCAATGGGCGAGGCCTTGGCCAACTCTCGAGCGAGCTCGAGGATCGTCGGCGCGCCGTAATACTTGTCCGCTGCGGTGCGGATGCGGTCGAGGGATGGGTAATTTGTCTTGGCTTCGGATTGAGGGGTGGCCAGAGCTGCAGGCCCTGTTTGTCTGGACGCCGGTGCCGCGCCGCTCTCAGCGGGCGCCTCAGGTACAGGCGCGGCTGGCTGCTGTGTGTGCTGCGTCCACAACAGCGCCACGGTGATCACGATGACAACTGCACTAGCAACCAGCCAGGGCCACAGCGGCGGCTTCGCCAGCGGTGGCTGCGGTGGATCGACCTCGCCGCCGGGACCCTGCAAACCTGCAGGCCGCTGGACGTCATCGAAGGCGCGAAAATAGAGCGCCCGGTCGTCCGGACTGCGCGCCAGCAATGGCGCCAGCACCGGCCGCAAATCCGCAAAGCGCGTCAAGCCGCCGCGCTCGGCGAGTTCAAATACCAATGTCGTGGCGAGGATGCGCTCCCGCATCCCGATCTTCAGGCCCTTGACCGCGAGCAGGTCCAGCAAGTGGCCGAGGTGCCGGCCCCACGGCTCCTCTGCGGCCACAGGCGTGCTCATTTGCCTTTCAGAGTGTTGGTGGCAAAGGTCAGGATGGCCTTTTGGTCGTCGCTGGTCTTGCCCAAAGTGGTGATGGTTTCCAGAACAAGCGGCGCCAACGCCTGCAGATCGTCACCGGGTTTGGCGTCGCGGATCATCAAAATCTGCAGCCAGTTGATGAACTCGGCCGTGCTGGGCATCCGGTCGAATTGGATACCGCTCGCCGTTTGCGATCTGAGATCATAGAAAAACCGGACCGCGCTCGCCAGCAGCGTTGAGCCTTCGGCCAGCCCCGCCACACGCATGGCCACGATCCGCTCCATATCGGCCTGTGCAGGAAAGTCGATGTGGTAATAAATGCACCGGCGCAGGAACGGCTCGGGCAAGTTCTTTTCCGAATTCGACGTGACGATAATAATGGGCCGCAGCTTCGGCGGGATTTCGATCCTGCCGCTGTCCGCGCCCGGCGTGCCGATGTTGCGCAGCTCTGGCACCCGAAAGTAGAGCCGCTCGATCTCGTTCAGCAGATCATTGGGAAAGTCGCGCGGCGCCTTGTCGACCTCGTCGATCAACACGACGGAGCGCCGCGGCCCGTTGTGCTTGAAGGCGGGCGCGTCCCCGCCCGGCAGAAAGGCGCGGATGCCCGGATGATCCGCTGCAAAGGCCTCCAAAATGGCGCGGCCCAGCGGCCCATATTCGATGAAGTGCCTGGGGTCGTACGCCTCGCGCACCTTAAAGGCGGTAAGCGCGTCAAACGTATAGAACAGATCGCGCGCCGCGCTAGTCGATTTGGTCTCGAACTTCAGGACCGGCTCGGCTTGCAGTTCATGCGCGAGCGCAAAGGCGAGCTGCGTTTTGCCGCAACCGGGCTCTCCCGTCACCAGCAAGGGCATGCCGAGCGTCAGCGCCACATTGACCGCATGGCTCAGGCCCTCCGGCACAACATAATTGGCCGCATCGTCCATCTGCGCGCGGTCGAGCGTCGCGATCTCCCGCGCAGGCGTGGAGGGCCGGTCCGACAATCCTTTGGTGAAATAGGGATAGGTCATGACTGGGCTGCTGTGAGGCCGTTCGCTTGCGTCAGAACGCCCGCCATTTCGGCCGCAAAGAGCTTCATGGATACTCCCATCTTCCGCTCATTGGCCGCAAACATTTCCTTGAGCGCTGCGTCTGCCCGCTTGGACAAAGGCGCGCCCAATTTTGGCTTGTGCTCGATTAACCAGTCCCACCCATGATTGGGCAGGATTGGATGCAGAATGGGTGTTATCCTCACCGGCTCCTGCGTTGCACTAGGGGCATTTCGTGCGCTTAGCCATGGGAAGAATCCTGGCTTCTGAACCGACAACCTCTTGATTTCCCGGAAAACGTCGCGGCATTTCAACCTTGTTTCTGGGATGACAATGTCTGGGCAATCTTGCCAACCAGGATCGGCGGCCGGCATTTGGATGCATAGGACTGGTACCGCCCTTAACTCGTGCGTACCGCTTTTGGCAAGCTCCACCCAAAAGCTGGACCATGCGCGAATGCGGTTGACATTCTGCGGACACCAACCAGTCATCCCAAAGCAGGTGAAGAGGGCCACTGGTGCTTTAAAGGACGCCAGCTTTTCGCGAATACTGTCGATGGTCCCTATGTCGAACGCATCAATCTTTTCTCCAACGGACTCCTGAAAGGTTTCCTTGAATTTGCTTACCGGAGTTGTGCCAGGCCAGTTCGGCCGAAAGACCTCCCATCTTGTCTTCCCAGCATGTTTCGGAATAGTGTAGTTTTCCAAGCGTTCCAAAAATTCATTCAGGCACTCATTTTCAGGTCCCATTATCATAATCGGCTTAACGCCGGGTTTGTCTCGAACGGTCTGCAGCGCTCTGATAACGGGATTTTCCTGCTCGTCGCGATTGACGAGATAGGGAATGAAGGGGTCGATGGAATTCGGCTGCTCAGTCCGATCTCTTGCTTGAGTCTCGGTTTGGCGCTTGATGATGTCTCGGACGTCGTCAATGAAGCACGCTAGGTTTGTGGCGTATGTGGCCGCCTGGTCCGACCGCAAATCCTCTGCATGATTGCGTTGGTAGAGTGGCAGCAGATTGAGGTCGATGTCATCGATCCGGCAGGGCGCAATCTTTCCTTGATATGCCGCGATGGCCGCTTCGGAATGCCAGACACCGCGGTTGGCCTCGAGCGCATGCTGTGACCAGCACACGACGACCGCCGCCGCTTGCTGAAGGCCCAGATGGATATTCTTCTCCCAGTCTTCGCCAGCGCGCAGACGATAAAACTGCGCGTCGATCTCCTTTTTTGAATAGCCCATGTGTTGGGGCTTATCGAGCCAAACCTTCATGCCCGCCTTGATCAGCGCATCGACGATGGGTTTGATCTTTGCCTTGTCGGCATTGGCGTGGCTAACAAAGACAAAGGACATGCGGAAGGCCTGGGCAATGGCGGGATGCAAGCGACCATAGCGCAACCACAGTTGCGCTGACTAGGCCTTGCATTTGCCTTGGGCCCAAGATTTTCTGGCCCTCTCCAATCCAGGCGGACACCGCGAGCGGGAGTGGCCTAGCCGTGTCTTATGTTTTTGTTTCATACGGCCGCAAAGATTCGGATCGTTTGCGTCCCGTTGTCGACGCGCTCATTGCCGCGGGATTGAAGGTCTATCTCGACCGGCCCCAGGACCTGGGTTATTCCGATGCGGAGGTCGCGCGCCATTTCGTGCCCATCCGCGCGGGCTCCGACTGGCGGCACCAGGTGTCGGAAGCAATTGAAGACTCAGCGTGTGTCCTCGCCTGCCTCTCAAGCCGCTCCCAAAGCTCGCGCTTCTTCGAAGCCGAATGGAGAATGGGTGCTGATAAAGGAAAACTCTTCCTTTGTGCTTTTGACGACCTTCGCATCGAGGACTTGCCGTCGGCAATACAGAGCTATCATGTTTACGATGTTCGCGATCCACGCGACCTGTTCAATTTGGTTGAAGGTATCCGACAGAAATGTGAGGCGCATCGCCTCGCACACCCCGAGGCGATGGATACTAGGAGAGAAATAGAAAATGATACGAACAGAAGGGTTCAACGTTTAGCTTACTATGTCTTAATTATTTCGGCAATTATCGGCCTGACTTCATTAATATTCGTAGCGCAAGTGTTGTACGATGTTTTGAAGACAACTGAAGAGATCGTGACAAACGCATCTAATTTATTTGATCAGTATTCCATAAGTAAAACTGAGTTCTGGGTCGCTGTTATCTCAGCGTTGATCGCACTTGGGTCAGTGGTGCTAATTCGGCCAGGCCGGCTGGATCGTATTCGCGCCGTCCTGGGAAACACTAGGGAAACGATCTCGTCTGCTTGGATGGCGCTGACTTCCCGCCAAAACACCGGATTGCGCAGCGCTAAGTCGGTCGCATCATCGATTCGGGCCTTCTTCGCGAATTCGGCAGCCGCCCACTGGACCGGCCGCGTGCTCATGCCCGTGTTGGGCATTTATGCCGGTTTGGGGCTGGCGGTTTATGGCTTGGCGCTTCTGGCGCGCTGGGAGGAGATGCCGCGCGCGCCGCGCCCCTTGCCCGCGATTGCGGGCGCAGCCGTGGCGGGCCATGACGCGCCGCTGGTCTCCGCCGATCAGGCCGTGGCGGCGGGCGGGGTAATTACCTCCGCGCAGGATGGCTCGGTCCGCTGGACCAGCACCACGGCCATCGCCTGGTTTGACATGAGCTGGGCGGAGCGCCTGGCAGACAGCGCCTATCGCGACCTCTGGCGGCCTTATGGGCTGCCCGTCGCGCAAATGGCGAGACGAGTCGTGGACGATATTGAAGCGTATTCGAATCGCTCAAACTCGCTAAGGGAAATGGCAGACCCTGGCACTTTATCCACACCTAGCGGGTCTAAGCGGGAACTTGAAGAAATTCAAGGACTCCTAATCTTGCGAGAAAGGTCAGTCCGGGATTTGGCATACAATCTCAAAAAGCAAACTTATACATTGCAAAGAGTAATAGAAGAGGTTCGGAATACTGAAGAAAGGCTGCGCTTTAGCAGCGTAAAAATCGCGCAAGGAGACCTGGAGGATGGCATAAAAGATTACCTATACAGTCTCGATATTGCGCTGAGAAATAAGGACGAAATGATTAGGCTGATGAAACAAATTGCATTCTTCAATTTCGAGATTCGTAAGGAAAAAGTTTACCTCGACGCATTACGAGCACGGGTCTCAGAAAACCTTAGAATTGCGCGCCAAAGCGCCAAATCCCTTGGCACAACTGAAAGCGAACGCCGCGTTTCCATCGCACTTGACGCTGTCGCACGCATCGAGCGGGCCCATCTCGACCTAAAGGCGCTTGAGAAGGCCTCTGCCGAGGTCGATGGCACACTCCGAAAAATACAGGCCATGCAAACAGCGTCGATGGCCGAGGAAGATCTCGCGCTAGCGCTCGCGAGACGGGCGGAGTCGGCGCTAGAGGAGAACAACCTGGCTGTTGCTTGCTCAGTTTTGGCAAAGGCGCGCGCCCGCGCCAAAATCGAACCTGACCGCAGCGGCACGCCGGGAGCGAAAACGACCTCCGATTATCTCGAAACGCTTGTCCGCCGCGCAAAGTGCAATTGAACCCAACAACCCAGCCAGCTCACCAACTAAGGCCAACCCATGCCCGCCATCACCCCCACTGACGCCCGGCCGCAAATGACCATCCGCGTTGGCGTCTCCGGCCATCGCAGCTTTGCCGACCCCGCCGCACCCGAGCGTATCCAGAAGACCATAAAGCGCATCCTTGCGGATTTGCGGGCCGCGCTAACCGCCACCCACGCGCTTGCGCGCAGCGCCATCCCCCGCCCGGTGAAAAATTCGCCCACGGACGAAGAGAGGCGCCTGATCCAGGCGGCCGAAAACCTGAAAGCGGCGGCGCAGATCTATTCCGATCAGCAGCCCCCCCGCCTGGCCGTCTTGTCGCCCCTGGCCGAGGGCGCCGACCGCCTGGTCGCGGAGGCGGCGCTGGCGCAGGGCGCCTTCGCGCTCCAATTGGGCTTGCGCCTCAACGGTGAACCGGGTCCACGGGATGGCTTCCAGCCGGGCCCGAGGAATGGGTTTGCTCGTCAGTTCGCAAACACCGTAGGTGCCGCGCTCGATGCGCTTCAGTGCTTCTTCAATCTCATAGACGGCGTCTTGATCCGACGAGAGCAGGCTGAGCGCGAAATCACGATCGAAATTGTCCGTGCCGGAATCCGCCATGTGCAGGCTGTAACCGGGA
>DMER01000111.1:11677-12660 GCA_003451645.1 Alphaproteobacteria bacterium
GCCCATGCCAGAGGCCGAGTATGAGCGCGACTTCCCGGGAAGTGTGGCTCAGTTCCGCACCCTTCGCGCGGCGGCCGAGAGCATGGGCGGGGTAACGCGCCTGCACCTGAAACCGGGGTTCACGCCGGACGAGCGCACCGAAACCTATGCCCAGGTGGGCGCTTTCACCTTGCGCAATTGCGACATCCTGATCGCGATCTGGGACGGGCAGCCGCCCCGTGGCCCCGGCGGCACGGCGGAGGTGGTGGCGCGCGCTCGCGCGGCGGGCCTGCCGGTGCTGCACATTCATCCCCATACGGACAGGCTCACCATCCTGCGCAGCCGCGGGCGGCAATCGGCGTATTCGCCCCGCCACATCCGCGCCATTGTGCGCGCCGTCACGGGCGTGCGACCCTCCACCCCGCGCCATCAAAGCCATGAGGCGCTCGGCCTCTTGCGCTCGCCCCGGGTCAAGGCGTCGGTCAAGGCGCGCGACTTCCTCTTTGAGGGGCCGTACGAAAAGGCGCCCGGCGCCGCCGCCCATCTGGCCTCGCGCCTCTATCCCAATTTCATTCGTTCATTCCGTGACCGTGAATTCAAGGCCGCCCGCAAGCCATCCTTTCCGGCTGAAGACAACAAGACCGCGCAATTCCTCTTCGATTATTTTCAGCGTACGGATGCTCTGGCGACGTATTATTCAGACCTGCACCGCAGTGTCTTCATGGCGGTGTATGTCTTGGGCGGGTTCGCGATCGTGGCCGCCTTCACGGCTGTGCTGCTCAAGATGGCCACCTATTATTACTGCGCCAAGAGCGCGACGTCTTCTCCCTGTGTAGTGCAGGGGGTCAAGCTTGACCTCGCTGCCACGGCGACCATCACGGAGTTCGTCATCCTTGCGCTCATCTTGATCTTGTGGCGGCTGGACCGCTGGCATGGCTGGGGGGACAAATGGCTGAACTACCGGCTCTTGGCGGAGTTGCTGCGCCAGGCGGATGTGGCGGCGC
>DMER01000111.1:12916-15308 GCA_003451645.1 Alphaproteobacteria bacterium
GCGGGCCGCTCCATGCCCTTTGAGACCGTCAATGAACTTGGGGCGGATCTGCCCGCGCGCGGTTGGGTGCCGCTGGTTTACAAGGCCGTCATCCGCGATGCCGGGATTGCGCCCGTGACCGTAACGGGCGACAGCCTCGCCACCTTGCAGACCTATGTGGGCCAGGCGCGGCTGGTCGATCAGATCGAATACCACGTCAAGACCATGCGGCGCAGCGAGCATGCGGCATCATGGATGCGCGTCTTGGGCCTGGGCTTCTTTGGTCTGACCATTGCCGCGGTTCTCATTAAGATCATTCTCTGGAGTACAGGGCGGGAGACGCTGGATTGGACATTTTGGTTGTCGCTGACGGCTGGCGTCGCCCCGGCGCTTGCCTACATCCTGTTCGCGATCCGCGCGCAGGCGGAGTTTGAGATCGTGGGGCAGCGCTCGCGCCGGATGATTGTGCGGCTCAAGCGCGTGCTGCTCCGCCTCAACCGGACGCGCGGGGCGGCCGTGACGAGCGACGCCCTGGGCACGGCGATCTTGAGCGCGGCCGAAATCATGCGCCACGACGCGGCCGATTGGGCGAGCATCTTTGATGTCAAGGAGACCGAGGCGGGGTAGGGGAAGTCTTTGTCTTTATTGGTTCACGCCACCATGCTATTGCCCCAATCATGTCCGTTCTTTTCGTTTCCCATGCCAGCAAAGATGATGCCTTGGCCGATGCGCTGGAGGCGTGGCTAAAGGCGCATGGCTTTACCGATCTGTTCGTGGACCACAGTTCCATCGCGGGCGGCGCTAAATGGGCGGAGGCCTTGCGGGCGCAAACGGGCGCGGCCCGTGTCGTGGTGTGCCTCGTCACGCCCAATTGGCTGGGCTCCCGGGATTGCGAGGCGGAGTTCATGGCCGCCTGGTACCTTGGCAAGCGGATCATACCGCTCTTTTATTTGCCAGAGATAGTCTCACTCAACGACGCGCAACGGACGCTGTTGCGACGGGTTCAGGCGGAGGATCAGGGCATCGATTTGCGCCCCTTGATCGATGCGGAGGGGCGGCTGGACTTCGCGCGCGACGAAGGGCGGGCGGATGTCCTGCGCCGGGGCTTGCGGGCGGCGGGCGCGCTCAGCACGGTTGGCCTCGATCCGCATGTGTTCGAGACCGACCGCAAGACGCATCCGATGCCGTTTCCGGGCCTGCGCTCCTTCGGCGACGACGATGCGGACGCCGCATTGTTCTTTGGCCGCTCGCGCGAGATCGCGGCGGCCTTGGAAATCCTGCGCGAGATGCGCGCGAACAACAAACGTGAACCCCTGGTCATTCTGGGCGCCTCGGGGGCGGGCAAGTCGTCGCTCTTGAAGGCGGGGATCATCCCCAGGCTTAGGCGGGAGGCGCCCGCCTGGATCCCCTTGCGCGCCTTCCGGCCCGGCGCGGACCCGATGCTGAACTTCGCTGAGGGGGTCACCCGCACCCTGGCGGATTTCGGCGTGACGCAGGCCCATGGCGCGCTGAAGCGGGATTTGCTGGAGGCCTGGCGGGCGGCGGCGCGCAACGAAACGGGCGCCTTGACCGGGGAAGGCCGCGCGGCATTGGCGCAAGCCCTGGGCGCGCAGGGGGAGCGTCTGCGTGCGGCGGCGGCGCGGCCGGAGGCGACCTTGCTTCTCGCCATCGATCAGGCGGAGGAATTGGCGCGGTCGGACGGCGAAAATGGCGAGGCGCTGGCGGATTATCTCCGCGCCGCGATGGATGCGGAGGGCGCCTGGCGTTTGGTCTTCACCATCCGCACGGATAGTTTCCCGGAACTGCAAAACCATCGCCGTTTCCGGAATTTGGAGGCGCGGGGCTACGATCTGCGCGCGCTGCCGGTGTTCCGGTTCTCCGACGTGGTGGAGGCTCCGGCCAAGCGCTATGGGGTCGAGATCGACCCGGCGCTGGTCGATGCGTTGATGGAGGATTCGCCCAAGGACGACGCCTTGCCCTTGCTGGCCTTCGCCCTGCAACGCTTGTGGGATCAATTCGCGGCGGATGGCGCGCTGCGCGTCGCCGATTACCGCGCGATGGGCGGCCTGTCCGGCTTGATCGAGGACGCGGCGGAGCGGGCCTTGACAGGGATCGAGCCGGAGCAGCGCGACACGCCGCTGGCGTCAGAGGACCGGCGTAAACTTTATGACAGTATGGGCGCGCGAACCTTTGTGCCGCCTTTGGCCGATGTCAACGATGACGGAGCGGCGATCCGGCGCGTGGCGGAGTGGGCGGCGTTCGATCCGGAGCAGCAGGCGATGCTGGACCGNNATCAATTCGCGGCGGATGGCGCGTTGCGCCTCGCCGACTATCGGGCGATGGGCGGCCTCAGCGGCCTGATCGAGGATGCGGCGGAGCGGGCCTTGACGGGGATCGAGCCGGAGCAACGCGA
>DMER01000111.1:15474-17090 GCA_003451645.1 Alphaproteobacteria bacterium
GAGCAGCAGGCGATGCTGGACCGTTTCGACCGCTGGCGTTTGGTGGTGCGCAAAGGCGCGGAGACGGGTGCCGGGACGGTTGAGGTGGCGCATGAGGCGCTGTTCCGCGAATGGACGCGGCTAAAAACCTGGCTGGAACCTGAGCGCGGGCGGCTGGAGGCGTTGCGCGGGCTCAAACTCGCCGCGGCGGCGTGGGAGCGCAAGGGCCGCTCGGGCGACTTCCTCACCCATACGGGCAAGCGGTTGCAGGATGCGGCGGCACTGACCGGCAATCCGCGCTATGCCCGGCAATTGGATAGCGTACAGACTGCATATCTGGGCACGGCGGAAAATGCGGAGCGGCGCAGCACTTTGGTGCGGCGCGGGCTGATGGCGGTGGCGGGCGTGGCGTCGGTGGCCGTGGTGGTGGGCAGTCTGTGGTCGGCCTACAAATTCGAAATCGACTATGCGTGGGCGCGTTGGAACGGTGCGTACCCAAAATCTGCGGCTGAGATCACGGCGCTAAAGCCGCTGGCGGCGTTCAAGGAATGCAAGGGGCCGATTGTGTGCCCGGAAATGGTGGTCATACCGGCTGGCAAGTTTCTGATGGGCAGTCCAGCGACGGAGGCGGGCCGGGACGAGGACGAGGGCCCGCAAAGGGAGGTGACGATCGCAAGGGCCTTTGCGGTCTCGAAGTTTGAGGTGACCTTTGCGGATTGGGAGGCCTGCGTCGCGGGAACCAAGCTGGGCAGCTTACCTGCGGACGAAACGGCGCCCCGCATTGGCTGTGCGACGGTCAGTGACAGCGGTTTTGGCAAGGGCAAGCGCCCGGTGATCAATGTGTCGTGGCACGAGGCGCAAGGCTATGTCCGGTGGTTGAATCAGACGCTGCAGGGGCGTGTGGATGGGCCCTATCGCCTGCTTAGCGAGGCGGAGTGGGAATATGCGGCGCGGGCGGCCACGACGACGGCGTACTCATTCGGCGACGATGCGAAGGACATTTGTTCCTATGCCAATGTCATGACGGAAAAAACGAAGCAAAGGTATCCAAGTTTCCAAGGTGATCCAGCACCTTGCGAAGATGGCCAAATCGACTCGGCGGAGGCAGGGTCGTTCAAGGCCAACGCCTTTGGCTTACACGATATGCACGGCAATGTGTGGGAGTGGGTGCAAGATTGCCACGGGCCGTACGCAGAAGCCTCAAATGATGGATCGGTGACTGAAAAAGCGAACTGCTCCGTTCGCGTCTTGCGCGGCGGCTCTTGGAACGGCGATCCGCAGAATCTGCGCTCGGCGAGCCGGATCTGGGACGTACCCATCCTCCGGGACGTCATCGGCGGGTTCCGTTTGGCCAGGGTGATCGAGGACTAGCCAGCGGTCCGGTGGACCGATGGCCCGAGATCACGCCAAGCGGCCGTGGGCCGCGCGGCAGTAACCCTTGGTGTCTTTTCTTTTACGCCCCGCGAAGGCGGGGCTCAATGCCGGCGGCATTGAGTCTTGACCACTCAAATTCCGGTGTCTTCCCGGGCGACCCCGGACCTTGCTCCGGGGGAGACCCGGGATCCATTTCTCCTACAAACTCACATCTCGAAGACGTGACTTGGCTCCCGATGGGTCCCGGCTCGCGGCCCCCGGGT
>DMER01000111.1:17284-18010 GCA_003451645.1 Alphaproteobacteria bacterium
GGCCGGGATGACAAACAGTGGGTGGAGCCTAGCCCCCAGGCCCCCTCACAACGCCGCCAGATGCGCCATACGTGCCTCCGCATCGGGGTTGAGGCAGCCGGCAATCGCTGTGGCCGTTCCCGCATCCGCGCCGCGCGCCGTCAGCGTGCGGATCAGTGCGCCAGCGCCGCCATCGCTGAACAGGCCGGGCCGCGTCAGGCGCGGGGGCATCTGCCCGGTCAGAAGCTCGACCGCGATGACGCCAATGGCAAAGGCATCGGCGGCCGCCGTCACCGCCCGTCCCTCCACCAGCTCCGGCGCCGCATAGCCTTGCGTGAAGGCGACCGGCCGGGCGCGGCCCTCAAGGCTCACCCGCGCGGCGGCGTCAAAATCGATAAGCACGGGCCAGGCGCCATTGCGCAGGATTATGTTTTCCGGCTTCAGGTCGCAATAGACCAGCCCCGCCTGATGAAAGGCCGCGGCGGCTTGCGCGATCCGTTGGACGATGTCGCGCCATTGGGTGCGGGTCTGCGCGCTGCCCATAGCGGCGCGCAAGGTCGGCCCTTCGATCAAGTCGCTGGCGATAAAGGCATCTCCGTCCGGCTCGATGAACAGGCCCAGAATGCGCGCGACACCGGGGTGGTTGACGCGCATGGCGGTCGCGGCCTCACGCTGTGCGGCGTCCAGGACCGCCGCGCGCCGCGCGGGGTCGTATTCCGCCGCCAGCCGCATTTGCTTGAGCGCCAC
>DMER01000111.1:18272-19163 GCA_003451645.1 Alphaproteobacteria bacterium
CATAGGCACGGAACACCGTGCCCCGCCGCCCTTGCGCTACCACCCCGCGCCGCACAAAGCGCGCCTCCAGCCGCCCCTCGGGGCCCGCCATGCCCTGCGCCAAATCGCCATAGCCGATGAGCGCCTTACGCACCGCGTCCGCATAGCCGCTGAGATTGCGCGCCAGCGCCCGGCGCAAGGCCGCCATGAGCGTGGCGGTGCGCGCTTCCAAGTCGCCCTCGCCATCCCAGGCGCGCGCCATCAGCAGACGCGCATCGATCTCGCGCGCAGCCAGATCATCGGCCGCATAGCGCGCCAAGACGGGCGCCAGCGCCCCGCGGGCCGCCGCCCAGTTCTGGCGCGCCAAGGCCACTTCGGCCCGCACATGGCCATGCTCGGCCGCCTCGAAACTATCTGGGTTTTGCCATTTGCCGGGGCATTGCGCGAGAAGACTGTCCGCGTGGTCCAGATCATAGGTAGCCGCCGCCAGCCGCGCCCGCTCCAAATCGCGCAGACACGCTAGGCGCGGGGGCAGGGTCTGCCCCGCCAGCGCCGCCAGGACTTGCTCCGCCAACGGATGATCGCCCAGGCGCACATGGCATTGCAGCAGCGCGATTTGCGCCCGCTGCACCTGGAGTTCGGGCAACACACCGGCGCCGAAGGAGAGCCCCGCGCGCAGCATCTGTGCGGCATAGCCCGGATGGCCGGTCTCCAGCATCAGCCGCGCGGTGTCGAGCATGGTCAGGGCGGCGGTGCCCGTGTCGCCCGCTTGCAACGCCTGTGCCTGGGCCAGCGCGAACCAGCGATGGGCTTGCGCAATGTCGCCGCGCCAGTACCACACGATGCCGATCTGCTGATAGGCGGTGGCGAGGCTGGCGGCATCGCCTGCCTCCTGGGACTGGTCCGCCGCCC
>DMER01000111.1:19358-19736 GCA_003451645.1 Alphaproteobacteria bacterium
GGCATCGCCTGCCTCCTGGAACTGGTCCGCCGCCCTGGTCAGCGCGCTGAGCGCGGCCATGGGCTCGCTGGCGCGGTTCAAGGCAATGCCGCGGGCGAGGAGGGCGCGCCCACGCGACGCGATCTCTGGCGGCAACCGGTCGAGGTCCGCCAAGATCTCCGCCGCACGCGCATTTGCGCTCAGACGCGCAAAGATCGCGTCCAGCGCGCCGCTCATAGGGGGACGGCGTAGATGGCGACGCGCGACAAGGTTGGCGCCCTTTGCGCGGGCTCGTTCGCATCGGGGGCCGGATCGGCGAACAGCCAAACCTCCAGCGTCCGCGTCGCATTGGCGCCCTTGGCGCCTGTGTCCATATACCCGGCGAGCACCTGCGCCGCG
>DMER01000111.1:19954-28140 GCA_003451645.1 Alphaproteobacteria bacterium
CCGGCGAGCACCTGCGCCGCGGCCGCATTGGCCGAGATCGCCGTGGTGTCATCGAAAACCACGAGGCTCAACGTCTGGCTTGGCGACGCTGCAAAGACCGCATAGGTGTGACCGGGTTCGGCGTCAAAGGCGATCTTGGCCGCAGGGCGTGCGCCGTTCTTAACCGACAGGGACTCCGACATGCGCACATTGGACCGCTCAGCCACCAGCTTTGCCGCCTTGCCGGTATCCGTCTCCTTCCACGTCGCCTCGCGGTAGAGCAGATCGTCGGAGGCTGATTTCATCAAATTGCCCTGAAACGCCGCCATGCTTTCCTTCAACGTGGCGATCCAGGCCTCGTCCGCCGTCCCATCCAGCAAGTGGTTGATCAGGTCCGCGCGCTGTCCGTAATTGACCAGTGCCGCCGACGGCATGCGCAAGGTCTCGTCGCTGGACACCTGCAGGAAATTCATGTTCACCGCATTCGCGATACCCACGACCTGACCTGCGAGATTGAAGATCGGGCCGCCGCTCGCGCCGCCCGCCAAGGGCAGCGATGTTTGGATGAGATAGGCCGCCTCGCCCGGATTGCTCGACATGAAGAACCCCGTCATGGCGGTGACCGCCCCTCGCTGCTGTGTCGGCTCAGGCTTGTCGGGGTCAGTACCGACCAGGTTCTCCGCCGGGAAGCCTGCATAGGTGAGCGACTGCCCGGCCCGCATGCCATCGAGGTCCCCCTGGGGAGCCAGTTGCGCCGTGATCGTGATGCGTGACGGGTCTTTCGGCATCATGAGCGCCACATCATAAGAGGGCGCTAGCGCCATCGGCCGCGACAGGCCGGCACTCGCTAAGCGCGCCGCCGACGCGGCGAAGTCCTTGGCGATCTCATAGCCCGGGTGCACCCTGACACTGTCGATAGGGATCGCAGTGCCGCCGCCGGATGGCACGACAACAAACTCCGCCCCGATCCTGTCTGCAACCTCCTTCAACTCGGCTACATGCGCATTGGTCGCCAGGACGGGCTTGCCGTCCCGCCCCATGATGGCAAAGGCCGTCGCGGTCGCCCGGATATCCCCGGCGCGTTGACGGACAAAGACCTGATAGACCACTTGCCGCTGCAAGGCCGCCAAAGATTTGTACTTCTCCTCTGTCAGGCCGGGCACCGCGTCGCGCGTCTCGGCGATGCCCTTTTCCGCTGCCGTCAGGCCCTGCGCCATGCGCTGCAACCCAGTCTGCAGGGATTTCTGCTCTACGGTCAGTGTGCGGACGAAATAGAACAGGCCAAAGGTCGTGAGCGCCATGGCGCCCAAGACGCCCGCGATCATGCCGATGCTGCGCTCAGAGCGGGCCACGGCGCCGGCGACCGCGCCGCCGCGATCGCGCGCCAGATCGTCCGTTTCCTTCATGTTGGTCACGCCCGCTTTCGCCGCCTCGATGCGCAAGCTCGGGCCGTTCGGCTTGCCGACATTGACGATGTCTTGGGGCCCCACTTGCGTGCCCTCATAGATCGCCTTGCCCTTGAGATAGACCGGCTTTCCGGTCGCGACCTCATAGACATAGGTGCCGCTGCCTTCGAGGCGGCGGATGGCGAAGTGCACGGCGCTGACCCGTGTGTCGTCTTCGGGGAAGCCAATCGCGCGGTCCACTTGACGGCCAAAAGTGATGATCCCGATATTGTCATCAAAGTGATAGATGCGCGCCTGTCCAGTCTTGGGGTCAGGATCGGCAATCGTTAGATGTGTAACGCGCAATGGCATGACTGTTCTCCCTGTGCCGGCACTCTGGTTTTGTTGGGAGACGAAGTCAATCTTGGCGGCCGGGCCGAACTCCCTCTATGTGTTGGGGTGAGCAGGGCGCTTGCGATGCCAGTGGGCCCCTTTACCACCCCACCGCCTTCTGCCACCAGGACCAGGAGAGCAAACCTGCCCGATTGCAGGGATCGCGCTGATCGGGCCCGCGCGTGGCCTTGACGATCTCCAGTGCGATTTCCGCGTCCGTGAACTCCGCCACGCCTGCTTCTTTGAGCCGCGTACACGCCAGCCAGATACGCTCGTCCCTTGGTTTCATGAACAGCGACACATCCCAAAGCCGGGCGGTTTTGTTCCCAGACGCGGTCACAACGGTCTTGCCATCGGGCGAAAACTGGGCGCTCAACCCCGCGCTCCTATGACCTATGAGGCTTGCGAGTTCTTTGCCCGTTTCGGCATCCCAAAGCCGGGCAGTTTTGTTCCAAGACGCCCATGGGGAGCCGCATCGAGGCGAGGGCGGCGAACTAGGCTGAATCGACATTCAGCGCATCCAGATCATAGCGCAGGCGAGGTGGATGAAGGCGAGGAAGTATTCGGCGCGCCGGTCGTACCGGGTGGCGATGTGGCGGAAATGCTTGAGTTTGTTGATGCATCGCTCGATGCGGTTACGCAATTTATAGTCGCGTTTGTTCAGGCGCCGGGGCCTTTTGCGGGTCGGGTTCGAGGGGATGACGCATCGCGCGCCCATGCTCCAGACTTTCTCCCGGAAGGCCCGCGCGTCGAAAGCCGTGTCGGCGATCACGGCCTTTGTCCGCTCGCCGTCGATCAGGGCCGCCGCGTGCAGGAGATCGTGCGCCTGACCTGGCGAAAGCATCGCTCGCAACGGCCGTCCCAACGCGTCGCACAGCAGGTGGATTTTGGTCGTCAGGCCTCCTCGGGAACGCCCCAGAGCCTGATCTTTGGCCCCCCTTTTCCGCTCGCCGCTTGCTGATGGGCGCGCACCAGCGTGCTGTCGAGCATGAGGTATTCGTTGCGCTTGTCCGCTCCCAAACGCCAGGCTGGGCCCAGCGCGAGGCATTGGCTGCCGCGCGGATCGTGCATCCTTGCGTCGCGCGGTCCTGCGGGCTTTTTCTGGAGCCCGGCGGCGATCTCTATATCGCCAGCGAATTGGTGGAGGGGCCGACCTTGCGGGCCGCGATAGCGAGCGGTTCGGCGCGCGCCAATTGGCGGGCCATCGTCGGACCGCTGGCGCAGGGGCTTGCGGCGTTTCACGAGGCGGGGTTGGTGTTCTGCGATCTGAAGCCGGAGAATGTCGTGATGAAGGCGGAGGATTGGCCCGTGCTCATCGACTTCGACGCGACCGCGCGCAGCGGTTCGCGCCCCATTGCCTATACGGCGGGCTACGCCGCGCCGGAACAAATTGCGGGCGAACCCGTGGACCACAGCGCGGACATCTATGCGCTGGGGGTGCTGGCGTTTGAGATGATTACTGGGGAAATGCCGGGTGCCGTGCGAGGCGGTTGGTTTAGCAACGGCCAGGGGCATTGGGAGCAGGCCCTAGCGGCGGCGGAGCCGACAATACCGAAAATGGAATGGGCTGCGCTCCTTAGGGCACTGGCCAATGCCGCAGCGGGCCGCCCAGACAGCACAAAGGAAATTTTGCATGCTTTAATGGAGCAATAGTTCTCTGCCTGACGATGGTAAGCCGCCCGCCAAGCGGGTTTCGCCTCGGTAGAAAAATCACCCCGCTTAAACTCTACGCGATAAGAAAGTTAGTCAATAGTTAGAGTGTTCTGGCTAGTCGGAAGCCAATTGTGATGAACCGCATATCTGGCGGGTTTTGGTACCGATCCGCGGAACGAATATCCTGATGGTTACTGTCCCAAGAGCCGCCACGCAAAACGCGTCTAGAACAGTTTGCTGTTTCAGCGGCCGATCCGTCGTTGGCCGCTTGCCCGTAAATCCCGATGCAGTCCTGCACCCATTCCAATATGTTGCCATGCAAGTCATGCAGTCCAAACGCATTAGGTATGAATGTGCCAACTTCCATAGGCCCAGCGGGATCGCTGCAATCCACAAATTGCGCCCCGCGATCCGATGTTGGATCGCACTCTGGGATGGAGTTGCCCCAAGAATAAGCTGTGTATTCCGCTTCAACTCTGGTGACCGCTCTGGCTGAAAACTCCCATTCCGCTTCTGTCAGAAGTCTATACTTGGCACCAGTCATTCGAGATATCCACGCTGCATAGTCCTGCGCATCATACCAATCGATATTGAAGACCGGATAACGACCGTCATAGCGTTGGCTCTCGTGGGCGCGACGGTAGCGATTGCATCCTCCTGCATTAACGCAGGTTATCCACTCTTCCCAGGTAACTTCAAACTTCCCGACGGCGAACCGTAAGGTGTTAACTTCGCGTTGCGGTCTTTCCAAGTTATCCGCACTATCATCGCTTGCGGGGCTTCCCATCATGAATGACCCGGATGGCAATACCACCATGACGGGGCAATCGGCACTGTTTGCGGCGCACTCTTGGAATGTCTGGCCGGGCTCAAGTTGCGAGACTGCCTCTGCTGTCAACCGATGACCCTCGTACCTATCGATTGCCTGCCGTTGCAGATACTCCGACCGGATCGCAATAAAGCCCTCGTAGGCAGCGTAGGCCAGACCAACGGCAATTGGGACAGCGGCAACTGCCCCCGCGATCCGCCACGCCCGCAGTCTCTGCGCGGCGGCACAGGCCGACAGATACGCCGTCTGGATCTCAGAAAGTCTATACGCCCCAATCTTATGCGTCGCGAGGCTCCGCGCCCGGGCCAAGCGCTCGCCCGAATGGGCAATCCAGTCTCGCGTGTGGCCATGATCCGCCCAGCCGGTCGCGGCCGTTTCGACCGTTTCGAGCAGCAGCAGATTTTCTCGTTCGCCCTCGATCCATTTCTGCAGATCGAGCCACAAGCGCAAAATGTCCTCATGCGCGATTTCGACGGTGATCGCCGGTTCGCCGTCCACGACGCCATCACCGATCGCCAACAGGCGTTGATCGGCCAGGCGTTTGACCAAGTCCTGTTGCTCCGGCGTGAACCGATCGAGCCGCGCCACTCGGCGCTGTGGCTTCGCGCTTGAATCCGGCAAGCGCACCAGAGCGGGCAAGAAGATCCAGCGCAGTTTCTCCAGCAGGTCTTCGGGCTTCGCGCCCTCGGCCTTCAGTCCCTCCAACGCCACCGCGACCGCACCTTTGATCGCACCCTCGACGCCGCCCAACCTGTCCTTGTCAATGTAATCAGCCAGCGTGAGCGCGCCGCGATCCGTCCGCAGATCGTAGAGGCGCTGCATCACGAACGCCAAAAGGGGCAGGGAATCGCGGCCCGCCAAATCCTTGACGATCCGATCCGTCAATTCAGGCTCGATCTTCAACGGCGGCTGGGTCAATTTCGCCGGCCCCTCAATCGCCGCGCGGAAGGCATCGGGCCCCAACCGGTCCAGATCGAAAAGCTGTCGCGCGATCGCCGTTAGTTCCGGGGCGTTTTGGACGCGTTCATAGGCGTCCGACCGGATCGTCGCGACCGCGAGGCACAAGGGGTCTTGCGCTAACACGCCCGCAATCAGGCTCAGCGCTTCCGGGCCCTCCGTATTGTCGGGATTGAACAGTTCCTCCATTTGGTCGATGGCGATGACGATGCGGGGCGGGGGTTGCGCCGCCGGGTCCAACCCCGCCAGCGCGCAGAGCCTGGCATGCGCCTCCTTGCGCATCTGGTCGAACGCGGCGGCGAGATCCGAAACCGTGCCGCCCGCAATTCCGGCGGCGGCGAAGAGACCGCGCGGCCCTGTCAGCGCCGCGCGCTCCGGCCGGACCGGCGGCAAGGCCACGAACCGCGCCGTGTCGCGCTTCATCCGGGCGAGCAGCCCTGCACGTAGAAACGACGACTTGCCCGCGCCCGACGCGCCCAGGATCACCAGCATGCGCTCCGCCGCGCCATCGGCGATCCGGCGCATTGCATCCATGCCGCGCGCGATCGCGCCGTCGCGGGCGAAGAATATCCCCGCATCCTCGATATCCAGCGCGCTGAACCCGCGATAGGGCGCGCGCTGTGGGTTGCTCTGCGGCGGCCAGGGAAAAAACTCCGGCGCGATGCGTTGAGCGACCAGGCCAGCCTTGAGTTTTGTAAAACCGTCAATGGACGCGGCGGTATCCGAAAGGTTGGCAAACTGCACGTCGGTTATGTATCTCGGGATGGCTTTCGTCAGGGGACTGACGATGACCGGGAAAGTTGGTTTCCCCAATGCGCGCGCGGTGGAATACTCATTGTTGCACTCCGGCGACGAAATCCATTCGTCAGACAGGCACGCAATCACGCCTTCGCAATTGGCGGCGCGATTATCCAATGCCTGGCGCCAGCGCTCGCCGGGATTGATGTTCTCGAGATCGAGAAAGATCTGACCCGGCCCCCAACCCTCCGAGATCAACCAGTCCCGGATGCGGATTGCGGCGGCATTATTGGCGGAAGAGTGACTGATAAAGATCATGGGGCGGCGCATCCCTAACTTCTTTGTAGTTTAACCGCGTTCGGTCTCCTTGACCTCAAAAATGCTCGCCCAATCGGCGGCGTCGTGGCGCATGATTGCGGCGCTCTTGAGAATGTCTTCGCCGAGATCGTCAAGTGTCAAGTTGTTGGCGCGCGCGCCATCTATCTCCGCCTTCACAGCCTTGAGCCGCCGGAGCATACGCGCCGAGCGGCGGCCCACCATTTCGAACTCCGCTTGGCTGCGGATGGCGAAGAAGATATAAGCGGCGGCAGGAAACACGCTCGCCGCGATGGACAGGACCAGCAGCCAATCATAGGCGCTCTTGTCCCAATGCATGACCGCGGTCTTTGCGGCGACGGCGGCGATGGTCAAGCCGAAGAACCAAAGGCTCGCCGTCTTCATGAACCGTCCGGCCGCGTCGTTCTTCGCCTCCGTTTTGCTATGGTACTCGATCTGGTCTTGCAGCCGCGTGTGGGACACATAGGCGCTCAGCGCTTGCAAATGCGCGGGCGTCACAGTCGAGGGGGCGATTCCCGCGGAGCGCACGATGGCGCAATAGACGTGCGGCACCCAACGTCGGCCCGGCAGGTCGGCCCCCAATTCGTGGAGGATCCGAAACGGCATAGGCCGCCCCGCGACGGCCAGGATATCTGTTTGCCGCAACAACTCGGCCAGCCAACGGTAATTCAACCACTTGTCGCGCCAGCCAAACCATTGCTCCAAGCCGACGATAATCAGGATCGCAAACAGCAAGGCCAATTCGAGTCCGACAAACACGGCCGCCGAATGCTCGATCTCCATTGCATGCCCATACGCCTTGACGCCGAGCGACGCGAAGGCGCCAAATAGCGCGACGCCGGCCAGGAGATAGGCAAGGAAAAACACGCTGCGATGAAGGTCTGAATAATACGTCGCCAGTACGTCGGCGCGCTGAAAATGCCGGAACAAATAGGTCGTCTGCGGCGACACGAATGTGAAGGGCGGCTTGTCCTTTGTGTCGGTAGGTTTCTTGAACAATGAAATCCATAACGGGTAGATGCCTGCGGCGGTCGAGCCAAACCAATTCGGCGCCGCTTTGAACGGCCCCTGATAGAGAAAACTATCTGGTTCCCCGCTGGGGGCGGCTACGGTGTCGCGGTAGTAGGCATCTGCGGCCGCAATTTGATCTAACTCGTTATGGCCTTTGTTCTCGACGCGCTCGGTGGCAGCGCCCCTTGGGAACGCGAACGCAGTGACGAAAGACGCAAGTAGATCCGGCGCATACTGAGATTTGCTCTCACCCTTCAGGATCGTGACTGTCTCGGGCCGGTCGGACTGAATGTGGATGACCGGCAGACCCATTTCGATGGCCTCCACGATTACGTTCGCGGTTCCGCCTGTTCCTCGAGCCGGTTGTCCATCCCAGATCGCGATGAGGATGTCGCTATGGCGCCGAATATATGACCCGACATGGGCATATGATGCGTCGCGTTCCTCCTTTGTGTGAATAGCCGCCAAATACAGTTCTGTAACCGCGCCATTCTCCGCGGCGACGGAGCGCAATCTCTCAAACTCCGTGTCCCCGGGCGCGAAATCCCGTTTGTACTCGGTGGCGGGCATAGGAAGCGCCGCGCTCAGGATGGCGCCCTCCGCGATTGCGGCACGCGCCGCGATGCGATCGGCTCCCTCGGCCAGCGGTGAGGTAAGGTGGATCAATGGCTCTGGCCGGTAAGTCCTGGCGGCGCCCTCCTGGGCTAATACGGCGGCCATCTGCGTCTTGAGATCCGCGAAGATGCGGCGAACGGCCGCCTCCAGGTCGGCGGTCTGTTTAGCGTCGAAAGTCCGATGGCCAGTGATGCCGAGCCGGATTGCGAATCTGGGCCGCGCATCGTCGTGGGAGATTGTGAGGATGTTATGCATGAAAAGCCCCAGCTGGACACCTCCAACAACCGAGA
>DMER01000116.1:0-550 GCA_003451645.1 Alphaproteobacteria bacterium
CGCTGTGTTACGTTGTGTTTCGTCCTGTTACGTTCATTTTTTGGCTCTAAACCGCGCCAATCCTATCTAGGAACTCAGTCCTAAAACCGCAAGGGCGGGGCCGTCCGTTAACGCTGTCTGGCCCTCGATCAGTCCCAATTCCGGGCTGCCCGCCGCCACCGCCTCCCGGATCAGGCGGTCGACCGCTCCGCTGGCCCGCCCCAGCGCCTCAGGCACGCCCAGGCCCTTGAGCCGGTGCCCCAGGTACAGGGCCGCCAGCAGATCCCCAGTGCCATGCGGCGGCCGCTCTACCCTTGGCGCCTCACTGAGCCACACCGCAGGTCCCTGGACCGCCAGTGTCCCAATGGCGCCGCCTGGCATGGGCACCGAGGTCACGAGCCCCTCAGGCCGCCCCAGGCTGTGCAGGGCCGCCCTGGCATCCTCAGGCCCCTTGACCGGGCGCGCCGTCAGGCTGGTCAGCTCAAACCGGTTGGGCGTGATGATGTCCGCCACGGGCACGAGGCTGCGTGCCATCGCCTCGGCAACGCCCAGCTTGGCATAGGCGCCGCCC
>DMER01000116.1:769-936 GCA_003451645.1 Alphaproteobacteria bacterium
GCGCCGCCCTCATCCCCAAAGACCGGGTCGCAAAGGTAAAGGGCCGCGCGGTTCGCCGCTTTGACGGCCGCAACGGCCTCTGCGACGACCTCAGCCTGATCGGCCACGCCCAGATAGCCGGAGAGGACGCCCGCGATCTGCCCCATCAGCCCGCGCGCCGTGAGCCC
>DMER01000116.1:1122-3292 GCA_003451645.1 Alphaproteobacteria bacterium
TCTGCAAGAGATCGCGCAAGCGGCCCGCCGGGATCGCCTCGCCGGTCATGCCGCCATGGCCTGGATGATTGGAGAACAAGACCGTCGGCAGCGCCAAGACCTCAAACCCCAGGCGTTGCAGTGCAAAGCGCGCCGCCCCTTGGCCCACATGGCCATAGACGACTTCGGACTGGATGGAGAGGACAAAGGGCGCGGGCATGGGACCTTTTGGCTTTGCGGGAGAAATCGCGAGCGTATACCGTCGCGCAGCATGCGCAACATCTCGACCGCCTCGGAGCCCCCAATGCCCCACGCCAATCTCCGCCCCCGCCGCAGTGTCCTCTACATGCCAGGCTCCAACGCCCGCGCCTTGGAAAAGGCCGCCAGCCTAAACAGCGACGGCCTGATCCTGGACCTGGAGGACGCGGTCGCCCCGGACGCTAAGGCGATGGCGCGCACACAGGTCTGCGCAGCCGTGGCGGCACGCGGTTTTGGCCGGCGCGAGGTGGTCATCCGCGTTAATGGCCTTGAGACACCCTGGTTTGCAGACGACATCCGCGCCGCAGTGGCAGCAGGCCCTGACGCGATCCTGGTCCCCAAGATCGCCAGCCCCCAGGACCTCGCCTTTGTGCACGGTCTTCTCAGCGATTGCGGCGCGCCAGCCTCCTTAGCTCTTTGGGCAATGATGGAAACGCCAAGAGCGATTTTCCGGGCGTTGGAGATCGCGACCTCGGGCGGACGGCTCGCCTGTCTGGTGATGGGCACGAACGATCTGGTCAAGGAAGTCCATGGCCTGCACACGCCAGGGCGGGAGGCGGTGATGACCGCCTTGGGCCTCAGCGTCCTAGCCGCGCGCGCCGGTGGTCTCGCGATCCTCGATGGGGTCTATAACGACATCGATGACGCTGCGGGCTTTGAGGCGGTCTGCGCGCAAGGCCGCGCCATGGGCTTTGACGGCAAGACCCTGATCCACCCCTCCCAACTTGAGACCTGCAACCGGGTCTTTGCCCCCTCCCCTCAAGAGGTCGCGGCCGCCACAAAGATCCTCGCAGCCTTCGCCTTGCCCGAGAACCACGGCAGGGGCGCCATCTCGCTCGATGGCCGCATGGTCGAGCGCCTGCATGCGGAGATCGCCAGCCGCACCGTCGCCTTGGCCAATGCCATCGCGGCGCAGCAATGAGCGTTAATCCTGACTTTCTGGTCAGGCGGGGCTTGCTTTTTCGGTCACATCTTGGCCTCATTGCGGCTTGTTAATCCGGCTGCGGCGCTGAGGGGGCTCAGGGCCGTAGCGCGAGGCGTTTGGCGGGGCCGCACGCGTGCTCCGCCCAAGAAGGGGATCAAAAGATGGATACAACAAAGAGGCTGATGATTCTGGCCTGTGCACTGGCCTCCTTTGCAGCGGCACCGGGCGTCCTGGCCGTGGAATCCGCCAGTCAGGCGCGTGAGCGGCGCGCGAAAGAAGTCGTCGATATGGCCAATGCCGGTAATACCGCGCTCAAGGATGGCAATTTTGATCTGGCCATCGAGAAGTTCTCCGGCGCGCTTGACCGTGGCATTTCGGGCGACAACAAGGCGGTCGCGCTCTATGGCCGCGGCCTCGCCTATTTCCAGAAAAAAGACTGCCCCAACGCGATGAAGGACTTCGACCAGATCGTCGAGCAAAGGGCCACCGACGCGCAGTTCCACTTTGTGCGCGCGCTCTGCTTGGTCCAGGCGGGCGACAAACCTGGCGCTTACGCTTCGGTCGACAAGGCGATCGCTATCGCGCCAGAGAAGCCGGAATATTACCGCTTCAAATGTATCGACCGCTTCAACGCCAAGGACTTTACGGGCGCTTTGCCGGACTGCGAGAAGACGGTCTCGCTAACACCGGACGACGCCGACATCTGGCTCGCCATCGGTCAAAGTGCCGAACTCACCAACGACAAGGTCAAAGCACGCGGCGCCTATGAGAAACTGCTCGCCCTCAAACCCGACAGCCAGGGCGCAAAGGATGGTTTGGCCCGCACTGCCAAATAAGGACCGCCACGACGACACTGCATCGGCGCTAGAACAGGCCCGCACTTTTTAAGGATTGCCAATGGTAATGATCTCTCGCGTAACCGTCTTCCTTCTCGCCATGGCTGGCGCTTCGGCAGCCCTCGCCCAAGCCCAGCCGGCCAAGCCGCCTGCCGCACCGGCAGCAGGTGCG
>DMER01000116.1:3502-3743 GCA_003451645.1 Alphaproteobacteria bacterium
CCGGCAGCAGGTGCGCCCGCCGCTGCTGCTCCTGCCCCTGCGCCGCGCTACAATGTCTACAAGGAACACGCCAAGGGCCAGGCCGCGATGAATGCGCGGGACTACAAGACCGCCATCAAGATTTTCACCGAAGTGCTCGACTCGGGCAAATTGGCTGACAACTGGCTCTCCCCCACCTACTTCCTGCGCGGCAAGAGCTACCGCCTCTCCCGGCAGAACGCCAAGGCGATCGCCGACTACG
>DMER01000116.1:3950-4181 GCA_003451645.1 Alphaproteobacteria bacterium
AAGGCGATCGCCGACTACGAGAAAGCGGTCGAGAAGGACCCCAAGAACGACGCCGCCTGGTATGAGCTTGCTTTGACCCACCGCGATCAGGATAGCTTCAACAAGGCGATCGATGCCTATTCCAAGGCTCTCGACCTCAAAACCGACAACCACCTCTATTGGTATGGCCGCTGCGAGGCACGGCTGTTCATCAACAAGTTCAAAGAGGCTGAGGCCGATTGCAACAAGGCG
>DMER01000116.1:4402-4574 GCA_003451645.1 Alphaproteobacteria bacterium
ATATTCCGGCGCTGACCGCCTTGGGTCGCGTCTATGAGGACACCAAGCGCAAGGCCAAGGCGATTGAGACCTATAACAGGGTCTTGGCGCTCGATCCGAGCAACAAGAGCGCCCGGGCGGGCATCGACTTCTTGAAAGCCAACTAGGCACGGCACGGACGCAAGACGCGATG
>DMER01000116.1:4760-13006 GCA_003451645.1 Alphaproteobacteria bacterium
CGGCACGGACGCAAGACGCGATGGCCGCAGGCGGTAATTTCTTCGAGGACTTCCGCCTGGGCCAAGTCCTGGAGCACGGGCCCCCGCGTACAATCACGACCGGCGACGCTGCCCTTTACACCGCCCTCTATGGCAGCCGTTTTGCACCGCAGTGCGCCGACACTGCGGCCAAAGCTCTAGGGCTTCACAGAGCACCGCTCGATGACCTTCTGGTCTTCCATATGGTGTTCGGCAAGTCGGTGCCAGACATCTCGCTCAACGCGGTCGCCAATCTAGGCTATGCGCAAGGCCGGTTCCTGAAGCCTGTCTATCCGGGCGTCACGATCGCTGCGGCCTCCAAGGTCATTGGCCTCAAGGAAAACGCCAACCGGCAGACCGGCGTCGTCTACGTTGAGACCACCGGGCGCGATGACACGGGCGAGGCGATCTTGACTTATGTCCGCTGGGTCATGGTGCGCAAACGCGATCCCGAAAGCGTGGTCTCGCCTGCCACGGTGCCAGACCTGGCGGCGAACGTCGCCCCAGCCGATCTCAAGGTTCCTGCACCCGATATCGTCCGCCTGCCAGCTGCATTGGGCGGCGAAGGCCCGGCCTTTGCGGACCTCAAGGCGGGCGGCCGGATCGACCATGGCGATGGCATGACAGTGGAGGAGGCTGAGCACATGCTCGCCACCCGGCTCTATCACAACACCGCCCGGGTGCACTTCAATCAACACGCCGAAGCAAAGGGCCGCTTCGGCAAGCGCATCGTCTATGGCGGCCATGTCATCTCGATCGCCCGCGCGCTGAGCTTCAATGGCCTGGCGACGGCCTGGTTCATCGCAGGCATCAATGGCGGCAGGCATGTGAACCCCTGCTTCGCGGGCGACACCGTCTACGCCTGGACACAGGTGCTGGAGACCCACACCCATCCGGCAAGTCCAGGCACCGGCTTGCTGCGGCTGCGAACCATCGCGACCAAGGACCACCCTTGCAGCGAGTTTCCGGGCCCGGGTGCCAGCGGCACCTATCCACCATATGTTATCCTCGATCTTGACTATTGGGCTGCGATGGCCCGCCACTAAGGCCTATGCGTGGTTTAGTCTTGGCATGGATGGTCTTGGCAATTGCGTGGCCGCTCACCGCCGCCGCGCAGACCGGATCGCCGCGCGCCATCCTTTCATCGGTATCTCCTGATGCACCGGAGTGCTTTGGCCTTGAGGCTGAGCGCACCGACTGCCTGGTCCGGACCGCTGACGGCCAGACGCAATGGATCGGCGAGGAGCGCGGCCGCTGGCGCCCAGCTAAGGCCCTGGGCGGCAAACTGGCGCAAGCGCCCGACTGCGTGATGCGCGGTCCTAATGGCTTCAACTGTCTGGGGGTTCAAACCGATGGCACCCTGGCGCACATCGCCTACAATGCTGGCGCGTGGAGCCGGTGGCAGAACCTGGGAGGTGATCTGGGCCGCGGCCGTGTGAGCTGCCTCACCCCGCAAAGGGATTGGATCATCTGCTTTGCCCGCGATGCCGCGGGCCGCCTAGCCGAGAAGGCCTGGCTCGGCGATGCCACATGGCAGCCTTGGCGCATCCATGGCGGGTCCCTGGCGTCAGACCCCAGCTGCGTGGCACTGCCGCTCGACCAAGTCGCCTGTTTGGCACGCGCACCCAGTGGCAAGCCCGTGCTGTGGCATAGCAACCGCAAGCGCCCTGGCGGCCAATTTGCACCGATCGCCAGTCAAACCATAGTCGGGACACCCAGCTGCCAAAGCCTTGAGCGGGAGCGTTTCGTCTGTTTGGCGCGCGGTCAGGGCGGCGCCCTGATCGAGATCAGCGCCCCCTTGTCCCGGGTCTCAGCAGATGCAGTCCGCGTCCAAGTCCTGGCGATGGATACGGCAGGCGATCCCGATTGCGCGCGCAGGCCTGGCGGCCGCATTGATTGTGTCTACCGCACGGCGGATCGATCGCTAGCGCTCCTCACTGCCAGCCGCGAGGGCTGGAGCGAACCGGTGCGCCTGGGCTTTACAGAAGTAGCCGCTGGACGCTGCGTCATGCATGGCCTGTCGGGCGGCTTGTGCTTTGCAAGCCTCGCCTCCCGTAAACTAGAGGTCATCCGCATGGGCTTGGTCGCGGCACCCATCGCCAGATTGGACAGCCCACCGCAATCGCTGCCCATAACGCCAGTCTCAGCATCTGTGTTTGTCCCCGCTCCCCTGGCTCATGCCTGGCCGCCCTTCGTTCCAACACACATCGCGCTGGCTGAGCCTGCTGCGCCGCAAGAACATGCCCCCCCAGCGCAGGAAAGGCCTGTATGGACCGTCACAGAGTCCGCTACAGGCCAACGGTGTACCGTGCGCCTAGATCCAGAAACAGGCGCAACGGCCCAATCCGTGATGCTCGGCCCAGAATGCAGGCGCCTTGCCTCCATGGCCTCGGTCGCGCGCTGGCGGCAAGACGGCCGGATCATCCGGTTCCTGGACCAAGGCGGCCGGGTCTATTTCCAATTCTTCCCGTCGGGTGATCAGGTCTATCGCGCAAAGTGGCGGCGCGGCGGCGAGATCATCCTGAGCCAAAGGGACCAGCCAATCGTCAACATTGAACGCACGCCGCCCCCGCCCTCCTTGGCCGGCCAGTGGCGGTTGCGGGGCGCACGTGCAGGCCGCTGCGAGCTCGATCTGCGCCTGCGCGGACGCGCACGTGCGGTGCGTGTCAAAGGCCGCGGCTGCGACGCCCGTATCGCCAGAGCTCAGGCCTGGGTGTTGGACAATGGCGAGCTGAGGTTCATCGCCCCCAATGGCGGCGTCCTCGCCCGGTTCCGCACCAGCGATGGCCAGACGTGGCGCGGCGGCGCCAGCCCGGATGCGCAGGATTGGGTTCTGGCGCGCAGCTAATCCGATACGGCCTCGCTTGAACTGCAGCGTCAGCGGCTGATAAAGCAAAGCGCACGAGCAGCCGCGACCCCGCCCTACTGCAAAACACAGGAGCTCTTCGCCCATGACCCGCGAACTGACCCATTTCATCAATGGCGCGCATGTGAAAGGCACAAGCGGCCGGTTCGGCGATGTCTTCGATCCGGCAACAGGCGAGGTCCAGGCACGCGCACCCTTCGCGAGCGCTAGCGAAGTGGCCGTTGCCGTAGCAGCGGCTGCAAAGGCCTTCCCGGAATGGTCCGCCCAAAATCCGCAAAAGCGCGCGCGCGTGATGTTCAACTTCAAGGCGCTGGTGGAGCGCGAGATGGACAGCCTCGCCCGCATGCTCTCGGCCGAGCATGGCAAGACCCTGCCCGATGCGCGCGGCGACATTCAGCGCGGCCTTGAGGTGATCGAGTTCGCCTGCGGCATCCCCCATCTGAGCAAAGGTGAGTATACGGAAGGTGCAGGTCCCGGCATCGACATGTACTCCATGCGTCAGCCTTTGGGCGTTGTTGCGGGGATTACGCCTTTCAACTTCCCGGCCATGATCCCGATGTGGATGTTTGGCGTCGCGATCGCCTGCGGCAACACCTTTGTGTGTAAGCCTTCGGAGAAGGACCCGAGCGTGCCCTTGCGCTTGGCGGAACTGATGATGGAGGCGGGCGCGCCTGCAGGCGTCCTCAATGTCGTAATCGGTGACAAGGAAGCGGTGGACGCGATCCTTCACGACCCCACCATCCAAGCAGTGAGCTTTGTCGGCTCGACCGCCATCGCTGAGTATGTCTACCGCACCGGCACGGCGGCGGGTAAGCGCGTCCAAGCAATGGGTGGTGCCAAGAACCACGCAATCATCATGCCGGACGCCGATCTTGATCAGGTCACGGACGATCTCATCGGTGCGGGCTATGGCTCGGCGGGTGAGCGCTGTATGGCTATCGCGGTGGCAGTGCCCGTGACGGACAAGATCGGCGATGCGCTGGTCCAGCGCTTGAAGCCGCGCGTGGAGGCGTTGAAGATCGGCCTGCCCACAGATTCTGAGGCCAATTACGGTCCGCTGGTCACCCGCGAGCATCGCCAAAAGGTAATCAGCTACATCGACATGGGTGTGCGTGAGGGCGCCGAACTGGTGGTCGATGGACGCGCCTTCAAGATGCAAGGCTATGAGAACGGATACTTCCTCGGCGGCTCGCTATTCGATCACGTCAAGCCGGAGATGCAATCCTACAAGGATGAGATCTTTGGCCCCGTGCTTCAGATTGCCCGCGCCAAGGACTTCGATGCGGCGGTGGCCCTCCCTACCAATCACATCTACGGCAACGGAGTGGCAATCTACACCCGCGACGGTGATGCGGCGCGGGAGTTCGCCTCGCGCGTCAAGGTCGGCATGGTTGGCATTAACGTGCCCATCCCCGTGCCCTTGGCGTACCACACCTTCGGTGGCTGGAAGCGCTCGGCCTTTGGCGACGTCAATCAACACGGGCCTGAGGGGGTGCGCTTTTACACCCGCATCAAGACGGTGACCACCCGTTGGCCCAAAGGCGGCGTGCGCGAAGGCTCAAGCTTCGTGATCCCAACCATGAAATAGCAAACGCACGGCGACACCGGAAGTTGACTTGCCAACGCCAGCCGCTCCGGCTAAACGGCGATCATTGCCTTGAACCATGCTCAATCATCGGAGCAGGCTATGCGCCAACATCTGTCGCGCCTTTGGATCTTCGCCGGTCTATTCCTGAGTCTGTCCGGCGTGAGCGCCGCCAACCCCTATTATCAAGATCAGATGGGCGGCGAGTTCGTCGAGCAGCCCACGCAGATTCGCCGGGGCGCCAATGATCTGTGGTCCCTCTTGGACAAGGCGGCGTGGATCGGCTTTCGCGACCCGGACGTCAAACCGAATGGCAAGGTTCTCTACGCGGTCGCTTTCCGCAATTGCCCCAATTGCGGTGCGCTCAAGGCAATGGAGCAAAAGCGCCTGCTCAAGGCGGGCGTCGAGGTGCGCTGGGTGATGTATGCCCGCAAGGACCGCAATGGCAGGCCCCGCTCCGATGCGGGCGAGCGTTCCGTAGTGGCCGCCCTGTGGGAGCATCGGGACGCCAAGCTTCTCTGGCGCTGGTGGGAGGCTGAGGATTTGCGCGCGTTCTACCGCAGCACCGATGCGCCGCCGCCTGCGGATGGGCATGCTGGACGCACCGCCAATTTGCGCAAATCCCATGACTTCATCGAGGGCTTCGCCGAAGTCATTATGGCCAACAACATGGACATGGGAGTGCCCGTGCTTGTCTGGAAAGATGGCAACCGCACCATGGCCATGGTCGGCTATGACGAGATGACCTTTGCCCCAATCCGTCAGGCCATGATGGGCCGCTAAGCGCACTGCCCTCACGGAAAATTCGGGTTACCAATTGGTGACACCACGCCGCTATGCTGTTATCCCCAGAGTATTGCAAGCGGGGGATGGGGTTAGCGGATGAGTGAGGGTCCTGAGAGCGCCTATCGCGCCTTGATCGCGCGCGGTTCGATCAAGGGCGATCCGCATCAGGAACGCGCCGTCAAAGCGCTGCAGACCCTGCACACCGCATTGGCCCGCTACACACCTGGCGCGCGGGGGTTCTTGGGCCTGGGCCCCGTAAAGCCCGCCCCGCGCGGTCTCTACATCCATGGGCCCGTTGGGCGCGGCAAGTCCATGCTGATGGACCTGTTTTTTGACACGAGCCCAGTCAAAGCCAAACGCCGCGTGCACTTCCACGCCTTCATGGCCGAGGTGCAGGCGGCTCTGCACGAATGGCGCGGCCTGACCGATAGCGAACGTGCGCGCCGGCCCAATCATGTTCCAGGTGCAGGTGATGACCCGATCCTGCCCGCCGCTAAGGCCATAGCAGCACAAGCAACGCTTTTCTGCTTCGATGAGTTCGAGGTGATCGACATCGCTGACGCGCTGATCCTAGGGCGCTTGTTTGAGGCCCTGTTCGCCCGTGGTGTTGTGATTGTGGCTACCTCAAACCGCGCACCTGATGATCTCTACGAGAACGGCATCAACCGCCAGCTGTTCCTGCCCTTCATAGCGATCCTGAAACAACACCTCGACGTCCTCAGTCTGGATGGCCCGATCGACTACCGCTTGGCGCGCCTCAAGGGGGCGCAAGTCTACTTCTGGCCCGCAGATGCCAAGGCCGATGCGGCCATGAACCGCCAGTGGCGCGATCTGACCGGCATGCACCGTGGCGGTCCTGCCGAGCTTCCCGTCGTAGGGCGGATGCTGACGGTCCCCGAACAGGCCAAAGGGGTCGCCCGCTGGCGCTTCAAGGCCTTGTGCGAGGCGCCCTTGTCGCCGCAAGACTATCTGGCCCTCGCAAGGGCCTATCACGCGATCCTGGTCGATGGCATTCCGCAAATGGGCGACGATGCACGCGACGCGGCCAGGCGGCTGGTGACCTTCATCGATGCGGCGTACGAGGCCCATGTCAAACTAATCTGCTCCGCGGCGACCCCGCCCTCGGGCCTCTTTCAGTTGCGCAGTTCAGAGACGGGCTTTGCGCGCGCAGTCTCCCGCTTGGAGGAGATGCAATCTGCCGACTACCTCGCCAAGCCGCATCATCCCAAATAGGCCAAAGGACTACTAGACTTGCCCCTTGGAGCCCCTTGGGCTAGACACCAAGGCACTAAACCGAATCCGTGAAGAAGGGCCATCTCATTGGCCCTATATCTCTGTAGGGCGCCCATGTCCGTGTTGCTGCTGCCGATCTTGAACTTTGTGAGCGCCCTGCTGACGTTCTACATCTTTGTCATTTTTGCCCGCGTCATTTTGAGTTGGCTGGTCGCCTTTGACGTGGCCAACCGCCGCAACGCTCTCGTCGCAGGCCTTGAGGACATTGCTGAGCGGCTGACGGAGCCCGCGATGCGGCCGATCCGGCGCATCTTGCCCAACATGGGTGGCCTCGATTTGTCACCCCTGATCTTGCTGCTTCTTGTCTACATGGCGCAGGAATACCTCGCCATCTTCGCCCGCTCGCTGATTTGAGGGAGCGCCCCTTCCAACCTTGTGCTGATGGCCTTCTGCTGTTTGTACGCGCCACGCCTAAGGCCAGCCGCGATGAGATCATAGGCCTGAGCGAGCGGCCCGATGGCGTGCGCCTCGCGGTTAAGGTCCGCGTGGCCCCAGAGGATGGCAAGGCCAATGCCGCCATTCTGCAGTTGATTGCAGGGGCCCTGGACCTCAAACCCTCCAGCCTCTCGGTCAGTGCCGGTCAACAAAACCGCGACAAGACTATCCTCATCCAAGGCGACCCCAATACACTGCAAGCGCGTGCAGAGACATGGTTAGAGGAGCTCACATCATGACCGCCACCATCATTGACGGCGCCGCCTATGCCGCAGGCCTGCGCGCCCGCATCCGCGACAGCGCGCTCACCTTCAAGGCGCAAACCGGCCGCGCTCCCGGCCTGACCGTTGTGTTGGTTGGCGAGGACCCCGCCTCCCAAGTCTATGTCCGCAACAAAGGCATTGCCGCCAAGGAGGCAGGCTTCACGGGCGAGGAACTCCGCCTGCCCGCGACAACGCCGCAGGCAGACCTCATCGCTTTGCTGCAGAGGCTGAACACGGACTCATCGGTCGATGGCATCCTGGTGCAATTCCCGCTCCCCTCGCATATCGCGCAAGAGGCGGTGCTCGACACCATCGACCCGCGCAAGGATGTGGACGGGCTCACCCCCACCAATGCAGGTCTCCTTGCCAGCGGGCGTGAGGGTTTGGTCAGTTGCACCCCGCAAGGCGCGCTGCTCCTCCTCCTCGATCAGAAGGTCCCCCTCGCAGGGCTCGACGCACTGGTGATTGGCCGCTCCATCTTGGTAGGCAAGCCGATGGCGCAACTCTTGCTCGCCCAGAGTTGCACCGTCACCATCGCGCACTCCAAGACGCAGCAACTGCCTAGCCTCTGCCGCCGCGCGGACATTGTGGTGGCGGCGATCGGCAAGCCCCACTTTGTCGGGGGCGACTGGATCAAGCCCGGCGCATTGGTGATTGACGTTGGCATCAATCGTATCGAGTGCCCGGACGGCAAGCCAAAGCTGACTGGCGACGTCGACTTTGAGGCCGCGAGGGCCCATGCGCGCGCCATCACACCGGTGCCCAAAGGCGTCGGCCCCATGACCATTGCATGCTTGCTGCGGAACACTATGATAGCGGCCTGTCGCAACGCAGGGCTCCCCCCGCCGCAAGGTCTTTAGCAAGTGTCCAGGAAAAGTGGAGACCGGTTCTCCGTCAGGACACGCGTGAATCACCAGCGCGAGCGCTTTAGCCGGGCGATGCGTCTCACAATGAACGGACCGCGCCGATGACCACTTTGCCCGCCATTTGGCTTGACCAT
>DMER01000116.1:13206-13427 GCA_003451645.1 Alphaproteobacteria bacterium
TCCATTTGGCTTGACCATATCAATCTGCCCGCGCGCGATCCTGAGCGGCTGTGTGCTTGGTACGCGACCAAGCTGGGTCTGCGGGCGCAAGACAACATCGCCTATGCGCCGGGCATCACGATTGCCTTCTCGCGCGGCGAACCTTTGCCTGCGGGCAATTTACTTCATTTTGGCTTGCGGGCCGAGAGCCGCTCGGCGGTTGAAACCTGGGCCCAGCATTT
>DMER01000168.1:0-6429 GCA_003451645.1 Alphaproteobacteria bacterium
GGCCAAGACCTCCGCAACCACCAGGTCGGGCTCAGCGGGTTGTGCGAAGACTGGCGAAAGACCGGCGAGAAGTGGGACCAACACGAGCGCGAGAGACCAAGACCGCATGCGACGCCTCTGTTTGAACAGCAATGAAAACAAGACGCGGGCTGTTACCATAGATTGAATTGCGGTGGCAATCGCCCTCGCATTCGAAGGTGCACCGATGCGCCCGTTCTCCAGAGCGCAGCGATGCCAACGTGACGATCATCACGCCGCATGCGGGCCATGGCTGAGCACATGATCGGCGAGTTTGCCTGTCAACTCGCTCAGATGATCGAGGGTGGCGGTAAAGGTCGCGGCCCCTTGCGTCGCTGAGCGCAACTCAACGATCATCGTCTGAAGCTCCGCCTCCGGAATATGGGCCGAGACGGTATCCCAGCCTGGCCAGCCCGCCCGCCCATCGAACCCTAAGATCTGACCGCGATGACCAGTCACGATCTGATTGATCCGCGCCGTTGCATCCGAAGGCGTGTGGATGGCAACCGCCATGATGGGCTCAAGCAAGACAGGCGAGCACTTGGCCATGCCATCCGTCATGCCGATCCGCGCCGCCTGCTGAAAGGCCGCATCCGAACTATCGACAGAATGATAGGACCCGTCCGTGAGCGCCACATGCACGTCCACGACCGGAAAGCCCAAGGGCCCGCGCTGCAGATAATCGCGCACGCCCTTCTCGACCGAGGGTATGAAGTTGCGCGGCACGACGCCGCCCGTAATCCGGTCCTCGAACACAAAGCCCTCGCCGCGCGGCAGCGGCTTGATCTCCAAGACCACGTCGCCGAATTGTCCGTGCCCGCCGGTTTGCTTTTTGTGCCGGCCGCGTTCGGTCGCACTCTTGCGGATGGTTTCCTTGTAGCCGACCAAAGGCACGCGCGTCTCCAGCGCCAATTGATACTTGCGAGCCAGTTTTGCAATCGCCGTGCGCAAATGCATTTCACCTTGGCCCGCGAGAACGAATTCATGCGTGTCGGCGCGCGACTCGTAAATGATCGAGGGGTCCTCCTCATGCAGCTTGGCCATGGCGGCCGAGACCTTCACATCATCCTTGCGGTCGGCGGTCCGGATGGACAAGCGATAGACCGGCTTAAGTCCCGCCGCTCGGGTCAGGGCCGCTTGCCCCTTCGCCGTCGCAAGCGTGTCACCCGTGACCACATGCTCCAGGCGGCCAAGAGCGACCGTCTCACCCGCACCAGCGTGGACGACCTTGGTCTGCTTATCGCCGTGGAGCTGCACGATGCCGCCCACCCGCTCCTCCCGTCCATCACTGCGATAGAGTGTTGCGCCATCCTTGACCGTGCCGCGCAGAACGCGCACCAGGCTTTGCTTGCCAGCCGCGCCGTGCATGGTCTTGAGCACCTGGATGACCGCCTCCTCGCCCGCTTTGACCCCCAAGCGGGCCGCGAGGGCCTCCACGCCCGGCACATCATGGCGGAAGGATTTGAGCAACCGCCGCACGCCGTAATCCTTGGCCGCCGAACCGATCAGCACCGGGACGATCAGGCCTTCCGCCAATTCGCGCCGGAGGTCCGCAAAGATTTCATCCTTAGGCGGCGTAATATCGCTCAGCAGCTCCTCCATCAAATGGTCATCATAATCCGCAAGCTTCTCGAGCATCTGGAAACGCGCTTCCTGCTCGCGCGGCTGAACATGTTTGGGCATGGGGATGATTTCGGAGGGCGCGTTCTCGCGGTAAACATAAGCGCGCTCATGCGCCAGGTCGACATAGCCCGTGACCGTGCCATCGGCCCAAATCGGCACTTGCCGCAGGACCAGCGGCTTGGCGCTCGATGCTTGGAACGCCGACAATAAATCCCGGATGAGGCCTTGCGCCTTGTCGATCTTATTAATGAAAATCATATGAGGGATGCCCAGATCGGCAACCCGCTTCAGCACCGGTTGCAACATCGCAGCTTTGGCGGCGTCTGGCTCTGCCACGATCACCGCAGCATCGGCCCCTTGCAAGGCGTTGAGCGTATCACCCAGAAATTCGACCGAACCCGGACAATCAAGAAACGTGAAACTCTCATCCATGAAGCGTGTGATGGCCGTGTTCACCTCCACCGACATGAGGGCGTTACGCGCTTCGGGGCTTGCATCGCCAACCGTGTTCTGCGCTTGCGCCGATCCTTTGCGCGTGATGGCGCCCGTTACAAACAGCAAGCTTTCCAGAAGCGCGGTCTTGCCTGAGCCTTGCGGGCCCAGGAAGGCAATGGTGCGGGGCCCGCGCCGCCCCGCGGCGTGAGTGCCGTTTGCGTGTCCGTTCATGTTGGATTGTGTCATTGGGTCAACCTCCATCGCCCGGGGGCGGTTGAGGTTTTAGGAGACGGCCCCTCGCGGGCGTTTGCAAAGCGTCGCGCCGTTCAGGGGACCTGGCAAGGGGAAATCGTTGCGGCGATGCACAATGTGCACCTGGCTATTTGCGCGCGCCGGCCGGCTTGGCCTTGAGTTTTTCTGCAGCCTTGACGACCAACTCGTTGATGCGGGTTTGCCAGCCGGGCCCTGCGGCCTTCAGCGTTGCGACCGCATCGCGATTGAGGCGGATCGAGACCGCAATCTTGGGCTCCTCATCAGCGGGCGGGCGGCCCAAAGAGCGGCGATAAGCCTCCACAATATGGGGGACGACTTCGGAAGACGGCCGGAACCGTTTCCATTGCGCAGCCGTAATCGGCGGGTTCTCATCGTCCACCGCCCGGCCTTTCCTTTGTCTAGAATTTTGGGTCGTCGTAGTACTGCCTGATTTCACGCTTGTTTGCCTTTCTCAGGCTGATTACCCGCACCCAGCCGCTATCTGTCTCTGTCCAAACCATGACTGTGAGGACGGAACCCATCGGAGCAATGGTCCGATATCGGGCCTCCCCGTAGCGCTCTGACTGGTCCTCCTCTGTGGCACTGTTCAACCAGTCGATCTTGTCCGTATCGGCAAAATCGAGCCCATGTTTGAGCAGGTTCGACCGGCGCTTGCGCTCGTCCCATTCATACTGCATTATGTATATACATAATACCGTGCTAGCGCAAGCTGGCACAGAACCGCTGGATGCGCTGGCACGCCTCCTCAAGGATGGCATCAGAGGTCGCATAGGAAATGCGGAACGCAGGCGACGTGCCAAAGGCCGCACCATGTACGACCGCCACCCCTTCGGCTTCCAACAATTCGCGGGCGAAGTCCTCATCAGTCTTGATTTCGGCGCCGTTGGCTGTGTGCTTGCCGATCACGCCCGCGCAGGAGGGATAGACGTAGAAGGCGCCCTCTGGTTTGGGGCACTGGAGGCCAGAGGCCTGATTGAGCATGGAAACAACCAAATCGCGCCGCGCCTGAAAGGCCTTGGCCCTGGGGACCAGAAAATCTTGCGGGCCGGTGAGTGCTTCGACCGCCGCCCATTGACTGATGGAGGTTGCCATCGACACGGACTGCGACTGGATCGTCGCCATCGCCTTGATCAAGGCGTCAGGCCCCGCGGCATAGCCGATCCGCCAGCCGGTCATCGAATAGGCCTTGGAGCAGCCATTCATCGTCAGTGTACGGTCATAGAGCTTTGGCTCCACGGCCGCGATGGTCGCAAATTCAAACCCATCATACAGGATATGTTCATACATATCGTCGGTCAGCACCCAGACATGGGGGTGCCGCAGCAACACGTCCGCGATGCCGCGCAAATGCTGCGCCGTATAGGCCGCGCCAGTCGGGTTGGAGGGTGCATTCAAGATCAGCCATTTGGTTCGCGGCGTGATCGCGGCCTCCAAGGCCGCAGGGCTTAACCGGAACCCATCTTGAGCCAGCGTTTGGACGACGACGCTGTCACCGCCGCAGACAAGCGGGATGTCGTAATAGCTCACCCAATAGGGTGCCGGCACAATGACCTCATCTCCCGGATTGAGCGTTGCCAGAAACGCATTGAAAATGACCGCCTTGCCGCCCGGTGTCACGATTGTCTGCGATGGCTTGTAGTCGAGCCCATTCTCGCGCTTGAATTTCTGCGCGATTGCGGTGCGCAGTTCCGGGATGCCCTCAACGGCGGTATAGCGCGTCTCATTGCGGTCGATAGCGCGGAAGGCTGCCTGCTTGATATTGTCCGGGGTCGGAAAATCAGGCTCACCCGCGCCGAGCCCGATGATGTCGCGGCCTGCGGCCGTCAGCTCGCGCGCCTTCTGCGTGACGGCAATGGTTGCGGAAGGTTTGATGCGGCCGAGGGCGTGGGACAAGAAGGGGCTGGACGTCATGATCAAGCTCTGCGTTGAGGGGATGAGGCCGCCACGCCGCCGGTCGCGACGCGTGTCTTCAAGGATTATTCACCCTACGCACAAATGTGTACACACTCTTTAAGCGCCTGCGATCCTGTAACGTGCGACGCTCGTCGGCAGGGACCACCCCTGAGGCCGCACAAGGGGATAGATTTGAGCGCAGTTCTGCAAAAACTCTCCGCCGCTGTTATGGCCGTGCTTCTGCTCGCGGCCTGTTCGGAGCCGCAAGCCCCGCCCGGCCGATGGGAGGGCTTTTCGGTCAGCCCTGACTGGGTGATTGCGGTGCGCTTGGAAATGGCCAAAGGCAATGTCATGCGGGCCAGCGCGCTGTCGGCCGCGCTCACCGGCGAAGACTTGCCTCGAAAAGTCGCGCTGGAGAATGAGGTTCGCACCGCAATGCGCGCCCAATGGCTTGCGGTCCCTAAGGGCCAAATCGAGTTTAAGGGCAACACGGTGACACGCACCAATGGCTTCGCGCCCGTATTTGTCTACGAGCCTGCTTCGCGCGCCATGGTGTTTCACTTTTATGCGGGCGGCAAATTGACTGAGAAGGTGACGTTGCGCCCAGTTGATTCCTTCGCGCGGTAGAGCTTGATTAGGCGCTTGGGCGGCATCCGCGGCTGTCCTCGCCCGCGCAGGAGCAATTGAGAATGATCCGCCTTGGTATTGTGTGTCTGGCCATGTCAATCGGCCTGCAAGCCTGCAACGCGCCGCCGAAGGCCGGATGTGGGGCTGAAGAGGCTGCGCAAGCGGTGGAAGATTTTGCCAAAGCCCTAAAGCAAGCGCATCAATCGGGCGCACTCACGCCAGCGCAAATGCGTTCCGCCAGCAGCCAAATGAGCGAGGCCGGGGCGTTCTACTCAAAGACCAATGACGCCAACAAATATTGTGCCGACATTGCGCAGATCCGCCAGTCGCTGGGCCTTTCCGTCCAATAACGCCGCGCGCTTATTCGCGGCATCAAGGCGTCACTTCTGAAACACAAAAAAAGCTGCGGCGACCAAGCAGGCAAAGCCAGCCAAGTGGTTCCACCGGATCGCCTCTCCGAGGTACAGCACCGAGAAGGCAGCGAAGACGATCAAGGTGATGATCTCTTGTATCGTTTTGAGTTCAGCCGCCGAATAGACCTGATGCCCAATCCGGTTTGCTGGCACAGCAAAACAATATTCGATGAAGGCAATGCCCCAACTGATCACGATGACCCAGAGCAAGGGCTGATCCTTGAACTTCAGATGGCCATACCAGGCCATGGTCATAAAGACATTCGATATTGCGAGTAGAATGACCGGCAGAACGGCCGGCCCCATCAGCGCTTGAAACATCTGTTTCCCCTGCGGAAGTGACAACGCAGGAGGCAAGATAGCGGCGATTCGTTGAGCAATGCGCCGCGGCGTGCCGCCTCAGCGCATAGGAGCCTCAGGGGTCACTGCACCTGCACATAGACATTGGTGAGCAGCTCGTCGTCATTGGTCTCACCGGGATCAGAGACATATTCTTCCCAATAGCGCTTGCCCGGTTTCATCCCTTTGTCGCGGAGTTTGCCCCGCAGCTTGGTCAGCGTGTCGCCAATACTAGAGTAGGCGCCGCGGTGAACGCCCATGATCACGAGGCCCGCCTCCAGCTCGCCAACCTTGACCCGCCCCTCTTCCGGCAAGCCGGGAGGAACGCTCAACAGCGGGATGGCCGCATCAAAACGGCGCTGATCACCCTCCTCATCATTGTCCCAAATCGCCAAAGGCGCGCCAGAGACATCCAAGCCATGCTTTTGGATGTAAGCGATCAATTCGTTGTTGGCGTCCGCGAGAGCCGCGTTCGTCGCGGCTTGGTCGCCAGACTTGGCAGTGGTTGAGACATAGATGATGGCTTGCGCTTGACGCTGCGCGACATCGGGATCGCGCGCCAAATCCTCAGCCGAGGGCAGCGGCGTGGGTTGAGATTCCTTGTCGGTGAGCGCCTTCTGAACAGGCTCCGGCAGGCCACTGACATCCAAATCGCCGTCTTTACCTTCAGGGGTCTTGCCGGGGGCGCTTTGCGGCGGAGCCTTCTCGGACGGCGTGGCGGGCTCAGATTTAGCCGTCTCCGCAACCTGCACGGCCGCAGCACCGTCGACTTTGCCCGTTTCGACCAGGCTCTTCAGGCGGTTCAGAC
>DMER01000168.1:6630-8644 GCA_003451645.1 Alphaproteobacteria bacterium
GGCTCTTCAGGCGGTTCAGACCCAGCGTGTGATCAGCCTTGATCCAGCTTGGATAAATCAAACCCATGTAACGATTATTCGGAAGGTCGCCCAGCTCCGCCTTCAGGGTCCAAACGACCAGTGTCTCTTCAGGCCCTTGCGCGGTCAACTCTACCCGCGATGTCGCCTTGCGGCCGCCACCCATATCGATGCGATATTGAATGAGGCGTGGCGCCTCGGTTTTTTCGATGATTTGCGAACCAGAGCCATGGATGCTGCTTGACCATGACATGCGCGCGTCAAGGCCGCGCTCCGGCCCCGCATACTCGATCCTCATGGACGGGTCCTTGGCAACCCAGGGTGACCAAATATTATACCGACGAAAATCATTGAACTCGGCAAAAATTTCTTCCGGTGTGCCCTTAATGACTTGCTTGCCCTCGCCCGAGGCGGTGGGCTCAAGAACATAGGCAAATCCAACTACCGCAGCGACTGCTAGGAAGGCGACAAGAATAGCATTGCGCACCCAGGCAACAGCGCCGGTATCTTCATGTTTCTTCTCTGGTTTCGCCAATGTTAGAGCACCCCTGTTGCACACAAGGCCGCCCAGTGTAGCGCTGGACACCCCATGGTCCTCCCATGTCTTATAGCATGGTTTTCGCCTTGGGCGAGACCTTCCGCTGTGGGAGATGTTACACATTTGGCCCAGCGTGCCACGACTGTTACGCCTCACCTTCGCCGCCGGTCGAGAGACTAGCCACCGCTCAATCTGGAGTGTTCCGTCTATGACTTCGCCTTCTGTTCTGATTTACGGCGCAACAGGCTATACAGGCCAGCTGGTCGCGGCTCATGCCAAAGATCTGGGCCTTCCGGTGGTCATTGCGGGCCGCAACCTCGGGAAAACGAAGAGCTTGGCCGAAAAACTTGGGTTGCCTTGGGCAGCGTTTGCCCTGACCGATACCCAGCGTCTGGATGCGGCCGTTGCGGCCGCCCACACGGTCCTGCACCTGGCTGGCCCATTTTCGGCGACCGCTCAGCCTATGGTTGAAGCCTGCTTGCGCCACGGGCGGCATTATCTGGACATTACGGGCGAGATTGACGTGTTCGAATACTGCGCCTCTCGGGGCGCGGAGGCACGCGCCAAGGGCATCATGCTTATGCCGGGCGTTGGCTTCGACGTCGTCCCGTCCGACTGCATGGCTCAGCATATGCGCACGCGCCTGCCCGATGCGCGCCGCTTGACCTTGGCGATCTCTGGCATGGGCAAGGCCTCGCGCGGGACCGCCAAGACCATGGTCGAGAGCTTGGGCCAGGGGACCAAGGTGCGGCGCGGCGGTCAGATTGTGGCACTTCCCCGCGCCCCCATGCGCAACGTCGATTTCGGCGATGGCCCCAAGCCCTGCGTCGGTGTCAGCTGGGGCGACGTCGCCACAGCCTGGCATGCCACCGCCATCCCCGACATTGAGGTCTATTTCGAGGCCCAAGGTCCGGTAAAGCGGCTCGCGTCCATGGGCGCGTTGATGCGCTGGCTTGGCCGGCAGAGATGGGTGCAGAGCCTGCTCAAGCGGCAAATCGACCGGATGCCCGAGGGTCCTACCCCTGAGGAGCGCGCAAACACCACTCATATTATCGTGGCGGAGGCGTCAAATGCCAGCGGCCGGACGGTGACTAGCCGCTTGCGTACCATGGAGGGCTATTCACTGACGCGCGAGACTGCGGTGGCCATCGCCGCACGCGTCCTTTCGGGCCAGTTCAAGCCCGGGTTTCAAACACCGAGCCTGGCTTTTGGTGCGGACTTTGTGTTGGGCTTCGCCAAGTCGGAACGCATCGATCTGTAAGGCCCGTGGAATAACGGCAAAATCGTGGCGTCAAGGGGTGTCGCTGCTAAATTTTCTGTCATTGAGTTGGGCTGCGCGCCAGACTATGGTGCCGCCAAATCCGGGGCTGCGCGTAAGCGTTGCGCCGTCAGGACCGGTGCTTTACCGGTGCTTCGCCAAAGGATTGACGCTGTTCATTTCGCGCCATGAGGGAGTGA
>DMER01000168.1:8860-14868 GCA_003451645.1 Alphaproteobacteria bacterium
GATGCGCCGGATAATGACACTATGGGCTGTCCTAATGATCGCTGTGGTCAGTCTCGGAACGGGCATCGCCCGTGCCGCTGAGGAAGACACCGATCGGCCTGGCGGCGATTACCGCGAGTTTTCTGTTCCGTTTGGCGGTGACTACCGCTCATGCGAATCGGCCTGCAACAGCGATGGCCGGTGCCGCGCTTGGACCTATTTGCGGTCGGACACTTTTCCGCCGACGGGCGGCCAATGTTATCTCAAGGACCGCGTTTCCCCGCCGACACCGAATGATTGCTGCGTCTCGGGCTTGAAGACCATCGGTGGTGGCGGCGGCGGGCGCGGTGTGACAGTCTTCCAGGACGTCAACTTTGGCGGCGACCGGGAGACCTTCAACCGCGATGTGCCCAACCTCGTCCCGGAAGGCTGGAATGATCAGATTTCGTCATTCCGCATCCCGTCCGGTGAAACCTGGCAGTTCTGCGAATCCATCAACTACACGGGCCGTTGCGTCTCGGCCAATTCGGACACAGCCAATTTGTTCGGTGCCGGGTTGAACGACCGGATCAGCTCAATGCGCCGCCTGAGCGGGGGCCGCCCGGGCCCAGGGCCTGGACCTGGCCGCGCTGGGATCACCGTCTTTGAAGATGTCGGGTATCGCGGGAACTCGCAAACTTTTGCGGCCGCCATATCCAATCTGGTGCCGGAAGGCTGGAACGACGTGATCTCGTCCTTCCGGATCCGGGGCGGCTCGTGGGAGGTTTGCCAAGACACCAATTTCCGCGGCCGTTGCCGCATCTTCAACGCGGATGTCGATAATCTCGTGTCGCTCGGCTGGAATGACCGCATCTCCTCCTTGCGTCCGGTTGGCGGCTCGCGACCCGGCGATGGCGAGGATGACTGGTCCGTTGGCCCCGGCATGCGCGACGGCTTCGACCGCCCCGGTGGCGATTACCGCGACTTTGACGTGTCGCGTGGTGGCCCGGCCGTGTGTGCCGACACCTGCAACCGCGATTCTGCCTGCCGCGCTTGGTCATTCATGCGGCCTGCCCGGTTCGGCGTGGCGCCCAAATGCTATCTGAAGGGTGTCGCGACCGCTGAGCGGCGCGACGCGCGCTTCATCAGTGGGGTGTCCACCAGCCGGGAAGCGATTGGCCCGCGCATGGATGACGGTGCTGACCGCTCCGACAACAGCTACCGCACCTTCAATCTGACAGAGGCCAATCCGCGCCGCTGCCAGGAAGCCTGCGACGGCGACCGCCGGTGCCGCGCTTGGACCTACTTCCGTCCGGGCAGCGCGGCCCGTTCCGCTCAGTGTGTGTTGTCATCGCCAGCACCCTCCGCGCAGCGCGATAGCTGCTGCGTGTCCGGGGTAACCGGCGGCTCGGCGGGCGGTGACGAGGTCCCGCCAGGCGCTGTCAATAATCTGCGCCGTTTGGGTACGGTTCTTTCGAACTTCCGCACCGATGAGGGGGCTGAGGTTTGCCAGGAAGCATGCACGAGCGACCGGCGTTGCGGCGGCTGGACCTATGTCCGTCCGGGCTATGAAGGACCGCGCGGCCGTTGCTACCTGCTGCGCCGTGGCTCAAGCGCTGACCGTAATGCCTGCTGCATCTCCAGCGTCGATGACGAAGACCCAGAGGCAGGCGGCGGCCGGACCGAGGTGATCCTGCCCGGCATGCGCGACGGCTATGACCTGCCAGGCTTTGACCTGCGGCCGCCCTTCGCTTTGCCTGCCGCCGATCCGGAGCTCTGCCGTCGCGCCTGCAACAGCGAGTTCATGTGCAGAGCTTGGGTCTATGCCCGGCCGGGCACGCGCAACCGGGCACCGGTCTGTTACCTCAAGTCGATCCGCGGGCCCAAGTCGGACGACTCGTGCTGCGTGATCGGGAACAAATCGAGCCTGTTCTAGGGTCTCAGGAACAGCGCTAAAATCGAGTGTACGGCGCGAGGGTGGGTAACCTCGCGCCGTTCTTTTGTGTGCCTGCACGCTGTTGCGCGGAGAGAACTGTCCGCGGAAAATCGGAAGCCGCACCGCGGGCCTGCATGCCAGTGTCATGGAGTTACGTTTGGATCGGGGCATTTCGACAATCTTGCGAGGCGCCCCTTGGTACCGAGCCCGGAAAGCCCAACACACGCGATGCCGGCGAGAACCGGCACGCCCTTCGTCCACAGTTTCCGGAGCGCCGGGCGCTTAGAAGCAGGGCATGCCGGGACCGCAGGCCCACCGAATTCCTTCAAGGCCTTGCCCGATCTGCGAGACACCGCCGCAAGCTTCGCCCAAGACCTCACGGCCACGCTGTTGGGACAACCCGCCGCCGGAATGCCACGCATGCGGTCTGCCTCCCGCCCTCTTTTGCGGCGCTTCTTTGGCAATCATTTAGAAGCAATGGCGCCGCCTGAGCCCACGGAGGCCCCCGTAACGGACATGCCCGCGCGGCCCACGCTTTCCGAATGGGAGGTGATCGCGCTGATCGCTTATTTGAGCGAAATACCAAGCGCCAGCGAGGCCTCGGTCCTGACAAAGGCCGTTGAGGGCATTCTTGCGCGGTTCGCCCTGGCCGAGTCCGAAGCGACGCCGAAAGACGCACAGCACCGCCATATCCAATTGATCCCGCGCACAGACTATTCCAGCGCCAAGCTTTGCTTGACAGGCATCCGCTTTGAAACGAAAGCGCACATGGGCGGCAGCGAGACGACCGACCATGATCTTTACCTCGCCATCAGTGCACCCTGGCTATCGCTTGAATTCATGGATTGCGAATTGGATGCCCTTTATCTGGCGAAGGGACACTTGCTGAGCCTGACCTTGCAAAATTGCAAGTCTGTGTACCAGCCTGGCGTGATCCTGTGGGCGCCGGATTTGCGGCTTGAGCATGACCTGATCCTGACCGGCCAAGCGAAAAACCAAAGCATTTTCGCGCTCGCCTATCTTTGGGGCCTGCGGGCAAACGACGTCTTGCTCTCAGGACCTTTCGTGGGCGGCCATTATGTGGAGTGGCGGCAAAAGCAAAAGGACCTCGATACGCCGCAGGGCATCGTTCAGCTCTATTCCAATGTGATCACCTTGGATGAGTGCTCGGTCCACTCTCTGCATTTGATGACCTTGATGAGCTATGGGTGTTGCTCCCTGCGCCATGGCCGGGTCCAGAACTTGACCAAGATTTCGGATTGCGAGTTCGCCGATTACCCCCGGCGGAATGCGGAAGTTTTTGCGTTGGATTTTCGTGCGGCCCATTTGGGTGAAGAGTTTCAGTTTCTGGGCTTGAAGGCCTGGAAGCCAACCCATTCCGGCGTGCGCGGCTTTATAAATTTGTCGCTGGCCCGAACCCGTATTCTGTCGATCTCCGCCCGTTCTGAGGCCAGCGCGAAGTCGCCCCTTGCGTCCGCCGGTATCCGCAATCCGTCGATCGCAGAGAAGCCAGAGGAGAAGGCCATCGGGCAGGCGCCTGCTTCCGTCACTTTTCGCATTGGACTGGATGGCTTCCGGTTCGAGCAATTCGGCGAGATGCGGGCGAGGATCGACATCGCCGACACCCGCGACGCTCAGTATATTGGCAACGCCAGGGACCGCGCCCACGGCAAGATTGGTTTGCGTGCGGACGTGGTGTCTTCGGCCGACGAAGCTGAAGAGCCGCACTGGACCACGGATCCGAAATTGACCATCGCGCTTCTGAAATTACAGCCGAACCAAGATTTGGACGGTCATTTCAAGGCGCAGCCCTGGACGCAATTTGCCAGCGTGCTGCGGGCACAAGGCACGTATTGGGCGGCAAACGAGGTCCTTTATGAGCGCGAGCGCCTCGCCAACCGGGCAAATAGGCTGAATGGCCGCTGGGCCGCTTGGGCGGCATGGACAGGCCTCGCCGCGCTGCCCGGCTATGGCTACCGCCAATGGCGTACCTTTGTTGCCTGCATTGTGATTGTTCTGGCCTTCGCACCCCTTTATGCGGCTGCTTTTCAGGCGGGTTATTTCATCAAGGACCCTGATGCGAGCGTCGTTGCAGTAACGCCGCGCGTGGGAGAGGACACGGGTAAGGGCTCTGTTCAGGCCCCATCGGTGACTGGCGATGACTACCCGGACTTCAATGCGTTGGCCTATAGTTTGGACGTCTTCATCCCGGTTATCGACTTCGCCCAAGGCACTTATTGGATCCCCGGGGATGCGGGCAGCAGTGCCCCTGCAGCTCCGCAAGCGGCATCGGCGGCGCGCAAGACGCATGTGACCTGGCTGTGGCTCGCCTATTGGTTCCAGATCGCCGCTGGTTGGTATCTCACAACGGTGATCATTGCCGGTATGACAGGGCTGATCGAGCGCAAGGAGTAGCCGTTCCGTCGCTCTCTATTCTGCTCATGAGGCCACCCCATTGGCAGAGCCATTGAGTGCAGGCGCCACAGCCTCAGCCTCTGCCGGGACCTCCACAGGCGCCTTGGTGGCACGCGGCTTCGCGGCCTTACGCGGCTTGGCGGCAGCGGTTGCCTTGGCCTTTTTCTTTGGCGCGTCAGGCTGCGGCTTTTCACGCTCGGCTTTTGCCACTTGCTTCATGAGGGCCGCCTTCAGCGCGTTGAACTCCTCCATCATCAGATCGGCGAGCTTTTGCACGTCCGGGCAAATGTCACGGCATGTGGTAATGCCAAAGTCCATGCGGTCGACATAAGACTGCACCGTAATGTTCAGCGCTACGCCATGCGTCGCGATCGAGACCGGATAGAACTCCTTCACCTCGATGCCTGCGAAATACATTGGCCGGCGCGAACCCGGCACGTTGGAGATCGCCACATTCATGATCGAGGGCACCATCGTGTTGACGCCGGTCCACTCCACGATCTGCCAGATCAGTGGCGCCAGCGCGGGCGCCCCCACAATGGAGAAATCGCGCGGCACGATCTCGCGCACATCCGCCATCTGGCTCTTCGCCCGCTTGGTCGATTGCGCCACATAGGCCAGCCGCTCGAGCGGATCGGTGATGTGTGAGCCGATGCGGGGGAAGATCGAGGCCACTTGGTTCGACTGATTGGTGTCGCCAACCTCACGCATGGAGACGGGCACCGCCGCCACCAGCGACTCTGTGGGCGCCTGATTGCGCTCGTCCAGATACCGGCGCAAGGCGCCTGCACAGATCGACAGCACGATGTCGTTGAGCGTGGCGCCTGCGGCCTTGCCCATCAATTTCATCTCCGCGACCGGGAATGTCCCCGTCGCAAAGGCTCTACGGCGCCCCACGCGGTCATTGAAGATCGAGCGCGGCGCGGGCTTGATCGCGTTGAGGTCCCAGGTGCGGTCCTTGATGGCCGAGCGCACCACGTTGCGCAGCGCTCTGACGCCCGCGGGAACCGAGGCCACCGCATCGAATTGCTGCTGGATGATGCTGCCAAAGGACAAGCCCAATAGCTCGAAGAAGCCGGGTTTGCGTGGCGCGCCCAAGCGGATTTCAGGCTTGGGGTAGGGATCGCGCGGCTTGGGCTCGCGGTCGCTCACAATGTCGAGCGCCAGGACACCGCCGCCGCCATCGAGGCAAGCGTGGTGCGTCTTGAGGTAGAGCGCAAACCGCCCGCCCTCCAGACCCTCGATCACATGGTACTGCCACAACGGGCGTTTGCGATCGAGGAGCTGCATATGCAGATGCTCGACCATGGTCATCAATTGTTTCCACGATCCAGGCTTGGGCAATGCCGCCTTGCGGAAGTGATAATCGAGGTCGAGCGCCTCCGCCTCGACCCAGACGGGATGGTCAAGCCGGAGCGGCGTTGGTTTGAGCACCCGCTTAAAGGACGGCACCTCGTGCAGGCGGCTAATGACCTGCGCTTTGAACTCCTCGAAAGGGTGGCCGTGATAGCCACGCGGCGGCTCGCATATGGCGAGCCCTGCGATATGCATCGGCGTCTGCGCCGTTTCGAGGTAGAGGAACATCGCATCAAGGCCAGACAGTCTGTGCATGAGGGTGCCCTTTGAGGTTCGGCGAAGTGTCAGGACCAGCGTGACCGCATGACGGCCCGCAGAACGCGCAAGACCACCTGCTCAATAA
>DMER01000168.1:15057-20363 GCA_003451645.1 Alphaproteobacteria bacterium
CGCAAGACCACCTGCTCAATACGTGCTCAATTGGACCAGCGTTGCTCGGAATTCAAGCCCGGTTTGGATTGGGATAGGCCATGCGCCGCCAGCCTGTCCGCTCCCAGGGGGACCAGAACCCATCAGCCTGCGCCAGCCGGTCGGCGATCACCGCCAAGGCCAGAGGATTATGGCCTAGCCCGCAATGCGCGCCTTCGACCTCCACATTCTCGGCCTGCGCGTGGGGCTTGTTCAGGCATCCCTGCCAGGCGACCACGCCATCCGACCGCGAATAGATCGAGGTGGTGGGAACAGGCGGCGCCACGGCCAGATTGGTGACCATCGGCGGATGCTCCGCGCGATGGCCGGAGGTCAGCTCATAGACGCGCCACGCATGGGTCGAGCGCGGATGGCCCGCAAAGGGGCTGCCCAGTGTGATCACTTGGCGCACCATATGCGGCCGCTGCTTGGCGATCTCACGGGCAAAAATGCCGCCCAGGCTCCAGCCCACAAGGCTCACCTTGCGCCGCGAGCGTGCATAAATGGTGTCGAGCCGGTCGAGCATCCGATCCCACACGCCTGGCCGAAGACCCAGATTGGTCCCCTGCCCCCAGCCTGTCGCCTCATAACCACGACGGCGCAGAAATCCGCGCAAAGGCCGCGTGCTCGCCTCCGGACCGCCCAGTCCTGGCAGGCACATGACTGGGTGCCCATCGCCCTTGGGGCACAGGCGCAAGAACGGCGCCGCCGCGACCATCGCGCCCAGTTCCGCAACCGCCCGGCCCTCTGTGAGCAAATAGCGCAAAGGTGGCGGCTTTAGCGCCTTGGCATCCATCCCAAAAATGCTCTCGTCAAAGTCAATGGCTGCCATGGTTAATGCCTTTGTGCATAAAAGACTGCATAAAGACTGGGGGCTTATTTGCATCCCTGCAACAACAATCGTTGCTGCAGCGCAACACCGTGACGGCCGGCGTCACAATCGGCCGGCGCGACAAATGCCTTGTTCGTGCAAGTGCGTCGCAATATCGTGCAAGAAACACGGAGTAGTTCCATGCCCCTTTCCCACTTGGCCGCGCTTGTTACGATCCTCCTATTCGCGATCTGTGCGATTACCCCGGCTCAGGCCAAATCTGAAAAGAACCGCTACATCCAGACCAACCTCGTCGCGACACGGGCGGCCGATAAGGCGGAATTCAAGACCGACCCGCGCCTCGTCAACGCCTGGGGCATCGCGATCCGGCCCGCCGGGCTGGGCGGGCATTTCTGGGTCACCGCCAAGGACAAGAGCTTTGAGTATGTGGGCGACGTGACAGCGAGCCCAGACCCGATCCTGCGCCGGCTTCACACCGACGCGCTGGAGACGATCACCTTGCCCGTCGGCGGACCGGAAAACTTTGCGACCGGCACGGTTTTTTCTGGCAGCAAGACCGCCTTCTCCATCACGCAAAAGGTCAAAGGGGCCGCCAGCATTACAGCGCCTGCAAAATTCCTCTTCGCCAGCGATGGCGGCATCATCTCCGCCTGGACCGAGAGGAAGCGCGCGGATGGCGGCTTTGACTGGCCCGATCATGCGGTCCCCGTCATCGATGAGTCCGCGCGTGGTGCTCAGTTCTTGGGCCTTGCCATCAATGCTGCCTATGATCGTCTGTATGCGGCGGATTTCGGCCGGGAGCCCGGCATTCGTGTCTATGGCCCGGACTTCAAGCCGCTGCCCATCGTATTCGATATGCCTTATGACACCAACCGCAATGGCCGGGTGGATGCGGGCGAGCTTGCGCCCTTCAATGTCCAGGCCCTGACGATGCCAGACGGCCGCAACCACATTTTTGTCGCCTATGCCCAAACGCAACCCTGCCCGCCAGAGGCGATTGCCAAGAAATCTTGCGCCAAGGGGGAGATTTGGCCGGGTGAGGAAGACATTTCCAAGCCGGGACAAGGCGCCCTCGTGGAATTTACCGAGGATGGCCGCCTGTTTATGGTTTGGCCGGATGCGGGCAAACTCTCGGCGCCCTGGGGTCTGGCCAGCGCACCGAAGAATTTTGGCGCACTGTCGGGACACTTGCTTGTCTCGAATTTCGGCGATGGCACGATAGCGGCCTTTGATCTGAAGGGTCACCCTCATTTTACGGATTATGTCCGCGGCACGGATGGCAAGCCGGTCAAGATCGACAAGATTTGGGGCCTGCAATTTGGCAATGGCGCCAGCCTGGGCGACACCAATGCGCTCTACTTCGCGGCCGGGCCCGATGATGAGACGCACGGCCTTTTCGGCAGTTTGCGGCCAGCACCCTAACCCTTTGGCAACCGTGTGCCTTGGGGGCCCCTTAACCCGGTTCGCATAACATTGGCGCACCCAACAGGGAGCGCGCTGATGATCCGGCTTTGTGTAATTGCCTTTCTGCTGATGTCGATTGGGACAGCCTGGTTCGGCTCGTCGGCCGCCATCTTGTTCTTCTTGCCGTCCTATGTCGCGGCGATGGACGAGGCGGGCATCGACACCTCATCTTGCAAGACCAATACCATGCAGGTGATCCGCGATCCGCAAGGCACCACGAGCAAGTGCATGGAAGGCGTCTTCAAGGACGTGGCGCGCAGGATGGAAACACCAGAACAGTTTGACCGCCCTTACGAAAACGACTTGTCAGTAGAATAGCCCCGCACCTTGCTGCAGCGCTACAACGGGTTTACTTTCAAGAAGAAAGTTCGACCTTCGGAGCGCATCATGGCATCGACCGTCACCGCCAAGGGGCAAGTGACCATCCCCAAGGCTATTCGCGACAAGCTGAAACTGAAACCGGGCTCAAAGGTTGCCTTCACCGTTCTCGACACCGGTCTGGTGACTGTCGAGAAGGAGGGCGACAGCGAGCGCCGGATGAAGGCCTACAAGAAGCGCATCGAGAGCATGATTGGCACCGCGACATCCGGCATGACGACCGAGGAAATCATGCTACTCACCCGGGGCCGGAAGATTTGAGCGGCGCATTTCTGGACAGCAATGTCATTCTTGACATCGTGACGGGCAATCCCGATTGGGCGGAGTGGTCGTCGAGCCAAACAGTCCTGGCGGGCGCGCGAGGACCTGTTTGGGTGAATAGCATCGTCTACGCAGAGCTTTGTTATGGCTTCAACCGTATCGAAGAGACTGATGACGCTTTGCACCGCGTGGGCGCTGTACTGATAGACACGCCTAGGTCCGCATTGTTCGATGCCGCTAAGGCCTACATGGAATACCGGCGCCGTGGAGGCCCCAAGACCTCGATATTGCCCGACTTCTTCATCGGCGCCCATGCCTTAGCGTTGGGCGCCCGTCTGATTACGCGTGACCCCAAGGGCTTCCGCGCCGCCTTCCCCGGTCTTGAGATCGAGGCACCCTAATCACAAGGCGTGCGCGCAAAGCGCAAGCTCACGCCGCCACCGGAATTGGCGCCGCCATTTGGCGCACACCATCGAACATCCCCGAAAAGCAGAAATGCGCGAGCCGCATGCTGCGTACGACGGCCACTTGCGCGTCGGCGGGAAGCTGCTTCACCTGGCTGATTGCCTGCGCCGTGTGCTGCTCGTCCTCTTGCGTATGGCAGATGAGGAAAGACGCCGCCGCCCGGCCATGCGCGGGCAGCACCGCGTCGCAAATCTCCTGACCCGCGGCCAGCGACAAACCCTCCATATAAAGGCTGATGCCAAAGAAGGATGCAGGGTGCACCCGTGAGATCAGGTGAAACTGGCCCTGATGCATCAAATAGGTCGAGGGCAGTTCCTCGAACTCCTCGATCCGCCGCCCCAGCGCGCGCAGATCGTTGATCACTTGCTGTTCGTGGCCTGCTTCCTCTTTGGCGTGATCGAGGCAACGCCGGAAACTCGCCTCGTGGTCCGTGTCAAAATGTGCGGCGGCAAAGGGGATCAGGCGCGTCGACTGCGCCACGAAGTAATACATCTGCCCCAGCCAGTTCTCGTAGAACGCCCGCTCCCGCCAAGGCTGCGCCATGCAGAGCTCGCGCCCTTTGGCCATAAATGCGCGATGCTGACCCAGGACATCGGTGACCATGCTCATTGGAAAATCTCCTTTACTTGCGTTTTGAGATGCGCGCCGTCGGCCTTCCAGGTCCCCGTCACGGTGTCGAGGACCTTGTCGATCTCTCCAAAGGAGAGCTGAGCCAATTCACGGGCGTACCAAACGACCAAATCTGTCATGACGCCTGCTTCCTCGACGCCCGACTTCAAGACATTGGCGCCCAATTGCTTGCTCACATCGTTGACCCGTGCATTGTGCACCATGGTGCCGATGAGGTGATGGAAGCCCGTCTGCTGAAAGTAACGCATCGACAAGGCAATCATCGCGGCCTTCGCGTTCACCCCGTGCTCGCTGCGCCGGTAGGCATGCGCCACCGTCAAATAGGAGCCGATCAAGGTGTGCTCAGGGTCAGGCATTGCCAGCAGTTTCTGATATTCCGCCGCAGGCCACATCCTGAAGTAACTGTCATCGCGTACCCAGGGAGCCCTTAAGTCCTTGATATGAAATAAAACACATCCAACCGGGTGATCTCTATCAAACAATGTCAATATTTGATCCTGCCTTGACCATTGATCGCCACGCACAGTGCGCGGGTCCCAACCATATTTTCGATAGGCATCTTGCCAGACCTCCAACCACATGTGGTAGGCGCTCTCAACGCGCGCCTTTTCATTTGATCTGATGACTTTTGGGTTGAATGCTATTGCGCTTAACTGCATGAGGCACCTCTCTAATGCGAAGAGCACTGATAAGGTCTCCCGAAACTGCGCTTGGCGTAAATACAAGAATTGAACATTCTGCGTCGAATACTGCGTCCGGGAGTTGACATTTGCGTGGTTCAGGTTGCCGGCTCACGACACAATCAATCCCCGTCACCTGCAACCAAGGACACGATCGCTGGCGCTCCGCCTTGCACCAGGCTAAATTCCCGCCATGCCCCCACGCCGCCAAAAAGGTCTCTCCGAGGCCCCCGCCACCTTTGAGCACGCTGCCGCCGCCGAGGCGTTTATCGCCACGCAGCTTCCCATGTTCGCACCGCACCGCCCGGAGCGGCCGGAGAAGTCCGAGGGCGGCCGCGCTCTCACCATCAAATCCGACTTGACGCCAAAGGGTGATCAGCCTGCGGCCATTGCCGAGCTGGTTGAAGGCCTGGTCCAGCGCAATGAGCGCGATCAGGTTCTGCTGGGCGTCACAGGCTCCGGCAAGACCTTCACCATGGCCCAAGTGATCCAGGCAACACAGCGCCCCGCGCTGATCCTGGCGCCGAACAAGACGCTCGCAGCCCAGCTCTATCAGGAGTTCAAGAGCTTCTTCCCCG
>DMER01000168.1:20621-33395 GCA_003451645.1 Alphaproteobacteria bacterium
GACTACTACCAGCCCGAGGCCTATGTTCCGCGTACGGACACCTATATCGAGAAAGAGTCCTCCATCAACGAACAGATCGACCGCATGCGCCACGCGGCGACACGTGCGATCCTTGAGCGCGATGATGTGGTGATCGTGGCGAGCGTGAGCTGCATCTATGGTATCGGCTCGGTCGAGACCTATACCGCGATGACCTTCACCATCAAAGCGGGCAGCCAGATCAGCCGTAACGAGTTGCTCGCCAATCTGGTGGCTCTGCAATACCGCCGCAATGATGCGAGCTTTGTGCGCGGCACCTTCCGTGTGCGCGGCGATACGGTCGAACTGTTCCCCGCCCACTTGGAGGACCGCGCCTGGCGCATCGCCTTGTTTGGCAATGATGTGGAGAGCATCACCGAGTTCGATCCTCTGACGGGCAAGAAGACCGCCGAGATGCCCCAGGTCAAAGTCTATGCGAACTCCCACTATGTGACGCCCAAGCCGACCCTCCAGCAAGCCATGAAGGGCATCAAGGATGAGTTGCGCCATACGGTCGACCGCTATGTGCAGCAAGGCAAATTGCTTGAGGCCCAGCGCATCGAACAGCGCACGACCTTGGATCTAGAGATGATGGAGGCGACCGGCTCCTGCCCTGGCATTGAGAATTACTCCCGCTGGCTCACTGGCCGCCAGCCTGGTGAGCCGCCGCCAACCCTGTTCGAATATCTGCCCGACAATGCCCTGGTCTTCGTGGACGAGAGCCATGTCACCATCCCGCAATTGGGCGGCATGTATCGCGGCGACCGGCGGCGCAAGGAGACCTTGGCCGAATATGGCTTCCGCTTGCCCTCCTGCGTCGATAACCGCCCGCTCAAATTCGAAGAGTGGGACGCGATGCGCACCAATACCGTCTGCGTGTCGGCGACACCCGGCAGTTGGGAGATGGAGCGCGCGGGCGGTGTGTTCGCGGAACAAGTGATCCGCCCGACGGGCCTTATCGACCCGCCGGTGATCATCCGCCCCGTCGACAGCCAGGTTGACGATCTGGTGGCCGAAGCGCGCGAGACTGCCGCCAAGGGCTACCGCTCACTCGTCACGGTCTTGACTAAAAAGATGGCGGAGGACCTGACCGAATACCTCCACGAGCAAGGCATCAAGGTGCGCTATATGCACTCCGACGTCGATACGCTGGAGCGCATAGAAATCATCCGCGATTTGCGCCTTGGCACCTTCGATGTGCTGGTCGGTATCAACCTGCTGCGCGAAGGTCTCGATATTCCGGAATGCGCGCTGGTGGCCATTCTGGACGCCGACAAGGAAGGGTTCTTGCGTTCGGAAACCTCGCTGATCCAAACCATCGGCCGCGCCGCCCGCAATATCGACGGCCGGGTTATTCTCTATGCTGATCATGTTACCGGCAGCATGGAACGCGCCATGGCGGAAACCAACCGCCGCCGCGAGAAGCAGCAGGCCTATAATAAGGAGCACGGCATCACGCCCTCCAGCGTGCGCAAATCGATCGCCGACATTATGAACTCGCCTTATGAGCGCGATCATGTCTTGGTCAAGACGGGCACCGAGAAGGACGCGCCCCTGATCGGGCATAATCTGCGTGCGCATCTCGATGCGCTGAAGAAAAAGATGGCGGAGAAAGCCGCCAACCTGGAATTCGAAGCCGCCGCCCGCATCCGCGATGAAATCAAAAAGCTCGAAGCGGCCGAGCTCGCGGTCGCTGACGATCCGTTCGCGCGCCAGTCCGATGTCGACGAAGCGAAGTCGGCGGCCGTCAAACCGAATTACCGCAAGCAAGCAAAGGCGGAGCCCGTTGCGCCGCGCGAGCCTTACGTCCGCAACATCGATCCCGACCGCCATGGCCGCGACGATCCGTTTGCCAAGCCCGCCAAAAAATCTGGCCCCGCCAAAAGCTGGCGCGGCAAGCGGCGTTAGCCCCTCGCGCCTTGACGATTTGGCTACGCGTAGCTACAATCTAGCGATGCCAGTCTTTACAATGAAGGATGCGAAGAACCGTCTGACTGAGCTCGCGCGCTTGGTCGAGCGTGGGGAGCGCGTGGTCGTCACCCGTCATGGCAAGGAAGTCTTGGAACTGGTGCCGCCGCGCAAGAAGGGGCTCGACATGGAGGCCGGTCAGCGCTGGCTGCAGGAGCATGGCATTTCCGACCCCTTTCCCTACATTGCTCCGGATTTTGATGATCCGTTGCCGGAGGATTTCCTTATCAAGCCCGTACCGGCCAAATCCGAAAGCGCCTCAAGGCTCAAGACAAAGCGGGTCTCACCAAAGGAATCTGCGCGGACTGCGCGGCGGAAAACTAAAGCCCGCTAATGCGCCTCTTGGTCGATACGCACATCTTCATCGCTTTGGGCAGGAAGACCTTGGACAAGGCCTATCCTGTTCAATCCGCCATACTCAGCCTATCCGAGAACATTGACGTCAGTGTCGCAAGCTTCTGGGAGATTGCCATCAAGGTTCGCTTGGGCAAGCTTGAGATAGGCGTTGCCTTGACAGATTTGGGTCGCGTTGCTTCAGCGAACGGTGTGGGCGTCATTCCTATTGAGGAGCGGCATGTGACGCATCTGCTGCAACCCGAACCAACCGTTCGCGACCCCTTTGACCGCCTGCTTCTTGCAGTCGCACAAGTGGACGGGATGCGGCTGGTCACGAACGACCGGGTTTTGGCCAAACATCCTGTAGCCGCGCGATCTTGAGCAAAACAATACCCCCTTGCGTGCCAGCGCAAGGGGGCATCCGTCCGCACGCCTGACGAAGGGTCAGAGCATCACCCCTCCTCCTCCGGATTGCGGCCACGATTGCGCGAGAAGAAGTTGCGCTCTGCCTCATACTTCGCCACCCGCCCGATGATCTTGGGCCAGAAGTGGCGCATATCGCGGCTGACGATGCCGAGAAGGCTGACCGCCACAAGGAAGAAAATCACGCCAGCAATGATGAGGGTGGTCAAGCTGAACTGGCTGATGAAATCCGTCCCGAATGCCAGCCATCCCATGCCAAACAGCACGAGCCCAATTACAAAGATCCGCAAGATGATTGCGTAGCTGGAGTGGAAGGAGTTGGACACATCCCGGAACAAGTGGTCGCGGTTATTCTCCTCCAGGACCGCCAGAAGGCCGTTATACTCCCGCTCGTGATGCCAGTTGCTGAACATGCCGCGCATCACTAGGAGAAAAAACAATGCGCCACCCACAACAACCAGAACAATTGTCGTGTCGTCTTTCTCAGAAATATTTCGTAGTGGAGCTTTGTAACTCGACGCCACGTCCTGAAACGATTCAGAGAGTGACATCAGTATTCTACCGCGCTCATTGGTTTGAAAGATGAAAAGGCCGAAGATCGCCAGGATCGTGAACAAGAAGACTCTCATGTCAAACCCCCATTTAACAATTAGAGTTACTCTGTACTGCTGAGCTCCATTGCATCAACTCTGATCACATACTTTGTTCAGCCAGCCTAAGTTACCAAAATGGCAAGATTACGCATTAACTATCAAACGTTGTTTTTGGGAATCTTGCGCCTCACCTGTCGCCGGCCGGTGCCTAATTCGCTTTGCGATGCCTAGACCGGTGTAAAGAATCGCTCATCACACAACTTGCGCCACTGACGCGCGACCATTTTCGCGCCCGGTGACTTCCGCGCTATTTCACATTCTTTTTGCGCGTAACTTCGACGAACTACACCAGACTGTTCAAAAATCTGAATCGCGCACCGGGGATTTGCGTGGAACGACATTTTTCACTCATTCGGAGACTTTTTGTCCGATCTCGGAACTTTTTGCCCGATGTAGGCCAGTGTTTGACCTGATACGCGTCTTTGGTGTATCCAATTGCCGTATTGGAGCTTTCAGACGAATTCTGCTCCTGAAGAGCCGAAATCTGCGTTGGTCTGACAAAAAGGAATAACGACGGCAAGAAGGAACCAGAGCGTGCCAATTCTAGACGAGCGGCAGCGGGCCTTGGGCTTACTCGCAATGGCTGTTTTGAACCGGTGCGACACAAACCAAAAGAGCATGCTCCACGACTTAGATGCTCTTTTTGTAGGCGAAGGAGGCTTTCCCAAGAAAAAGCTCACGCCCTTCCTAAAGGGAGCGGAAGCTTTGCCGGCTCCCGCCACAGAGGCCATGGCGCAGCTGCTGCGCCGGTGGCTTACGCCGGGCACCAAGGAAAGCGCCCCGATTGAACCAGACCTCCCTGCTCTTGCGCCGATCATGGACGCTGCGGGCCTGCAGATTGTCGAGCGCCAAGACGTTTTGGACTTGCGTCCCATTGACCGGGAGTTTTTGCGGGCGCTGCATATAAAGGGCGATCATAAGAACCCGCGACACCTGCTTGAGCAGATTGAAGGCTTCTGGTTCGTGATCCGTTTTTCAACTGGGGATGCTCCTGACATGGTCGGCACCATGTTCAACGTGGCACTTTTGAGCATTCATCCATTGCGCTTTATGAGTGAACGCGCAGGACCCGAAAACTCCATTGTCTATCGCAGCCATCAGACACTCGTGCCGCACTTCACATTGCGAGCCCGATTTGGGGCCGGAGCGGCCCGAAGCACCGCGCAGCGGTCGCAAATCTATCGAGGCCGGCTTCTTGAGCCCGACCGCGCGATCAACTTTGTTGGCAACCGCACCGAGACCGCCAAAATGTTTGCCATGGAATGGTGGCCTCCCCGCGCCGGACCAGTGCCACCGCATGCGGTGGACGCCCATGGTATTGTCACCACCGGAAACTCTTTGGATGGCACGGTCACAGGGCCTGTCAGCGCTTGCCACATCCCCTATCCGGCGCCGGTGCGGCAACGCATCTCCGAGATGCAGCCCCGCAATGGCGACGCCCCGCCCAACAAGTCTTTGTCGCATGAGTTGAGACAACTGCGCAAAGAGCTGGAACATTTTATCGGCAGCTACAGCGAAGACGACATCTTGAAAACACTCCGAGCGCCACATCAGAGCAAGGCACTGGGACAAGCCGTCGCCCTATGCGATCCAGAAGCCTTGACGCGCGCCCTCGCTTATTTGCATGACTCCCGAACGCGCCTGCAAAATGGCCAATTTGGCGGCAATTATCAGGTTCGCGCGTTTGATTGACGCCTGCGCCTAATCACGGTGCGGCCGGTGCATCGCTGTCCCGCAATGCCTGCAATGCAGCGCGTCCGCTTCATGTTCCAGAAGCCCGCACTCCTTGCACCGCCAATGCACCCGGCGCGACCGGAACAGCGCGCTTGCCAGCTGCAAAAACAGCGTTACACCCAGCAGCATTATGACAACGCTGATCAGCTGGCCATGTGATCCCACAAGCGTAATGTCGCCAAAGCCGGTCGTGGTCAGGGCCGTGACCGTGAAGTACAGAGCATCGCTGTAGTTCTGGATTTTCGGATTGATCGTGTGCTGTGTCTCATAGACGAGCGCCGTCATCAGAAACAAGAAGACCAACAGATTGACGCCCGCATTGAGTGCGGCCGGATTATCCCTGAAGAACGAAATATCGGCCCGCAGCTGGCGCAGGAAACGATAGGATGTGAGCACACGCGTGATGCGCAAGGCGCGCAGGAACGCGAAGTTCTGACCGATCAGCGGCAAGATCAGCGACAAGATCACGATGATGTCGATGGCGCTCTGCGGATGGACCAATTCCTTGCTGCGCGGCTCGGCGGACCAGATGCGCAAGCCGAACTCCACGATCAGAATCGCGCCGATGATCCCGTCAACAGCCTCCATCCAAGATTCTCGTGGCAAAAACGACGACGCCACGATGTAAAAGAGCACCAGGAAATCGAATGCCACGAGCCCGAAGACAAAGATGCGCCCGCTCCCCCGCGCCCCTTGATATAGCTCCCGGACGGTTTGTCGTAGTGACTGAGCCATTGCGCCCAACCAAGCAAGTGGCGCGCACAATTGCAACGTGAAAGGACAACGCGATGCACACCCTCTACCAATTCCACCTTTCGGGGAACTGCTACAAAGTACGCCTCACCGCGCGCCACGCCAGCATCCCCATTGCGCTGCAGGATGTGGACATCATCGGCGGCGAGACCCGCGGGCACGCCTTCCTCAAGCTCAACCCCAACGGCCGGGTTCCCACGCTGGTGCTGGAGGACGGCAGGGCTCTGCCCGAATCCAACGCCATCATGTGGTTCCTCGCCGAGGACACCGCCCTTCTGCCTGCGGACAAATGGGCCCGCGCGCAGATCCTGCAATGGCTGTTCTTTGAGCAGTATAGCCACGAGCCCTATATCGCCACGCGCCGCTATTGGGTTGCTTTTGCCCCGCTTGAGGCGCGCAAGACCAAAGACCACATGCTCCAGCCTTGGCTCGATGGCGGTTATGCAGCCCTCGGCGTGATGGAGCAGCATCTGGCGGCGCAGGATTGGTTCGCGGCCGGCCAATTCACCATCGCCGACATCGCGCTCTATGCCTACACGCATGTCGCTCATGAAGGCGGGTTTGACCTGAAGCCCTACCCTGCGGTCTTGCGCTGGCTTGACCGGGTCGCGCGCCAGCCTGGGCACATGACGATCGCGGCCCGCGCCTAAACCTGCGTCATGCCAACAGCGCGCGCGCCGTGATCACTTGCGCCGCGGGCACCGAGCCCATGATGCAGTGCGGCGCTTCGACCATGACATTTGTGTGCGTGGCATCCACATCCTGCAGGCAGGACCGCCAATCGACAATCCCGTCCTTGGGCGAGTATACCGCTGTCACGGGCGCTTGCGGGTTGCGCTGCACTTCCTCACGCAGGCCTAAGAACTCCGGATCGTGGAATGGCTCCAGCGCCCAGACGAACGGCGCCAACGAGGTCTCGACCGGAAAGCGGATCGGCGAGCAGAGCGTCACGATCCGCCGCACGCGCTCAGGGTGGCGCTGCGCCATCACGCGGGCAAAGACGCCTCCCAAACTGGCGCCTACCAGATCGATGGGTGCGCCCGCCCGGTCGGACCAGCGCAAGAGCCGGGCTTCCAGATCCGCAATGACCCGTCTGGTCGGGCCCGGATTGAAGCGCAAACCGCTCGCGACGACCTGAAAGCCCCGTGCGCGCAGGAAATTGCGGTGGCGCTCCGTCGCCCAGTCGCCCGTCAAAAACCCTGGCAGCACCAAGACCATCTGCCCAGACGCGCGCGGCAGGGCCTCGGTGGGGTAGCAAGGCGGCGCCATCCGGCACTGCGCAAGCGCGGCCATCTCCCGCGCCCAGGACTTGAAGCCTAAGGGCGATGTCTGGCCGGGTGCGCGCGCTGAGGATGCGGTCATATGAGGCCTTCTCGCAAATATTGTCGCACTCTGCCATGAGTTTTTGAGCGCCATCCGGCCAATCGCGGTCTGGCAGCAACAGACCGGCCGCAATTCCCCTATGGGTAGTTTGTAGACCTTTAACCATCACGCTCCACGCGGAAGTATACCGAATCAAAAATCAGGGAGGCCCCCTATGCGTATTCCGTTGTCCATGCTCCTCGGTATCGCTGCGACCGCGTGTATCGTCGCCCCCCAGGCAACAGCCAATTCCCCCGCCCCCAGCCGCGCCGAGATCGACGCCCAGCAAGCGCGGGTGAACCAGCTCGAAAGCGAAAGCGCGCAGATCGGCCAGGAGGCGCGAGACCTTGCCGGGACCCGCAATCTGACTCAGAAAATCAACGAGGCCAACAACACCATCAATCAGCTGCGCGTTGACTCAGACAAGCTCGAGGAGGCCGTCAAACAAGCTGGCGCCACCCAGGATGAACTCAAAGCCGTGCGCGAGGGCGCCGAAAGCGGCGAGATCATTGGTGCTTCAGACGTTGCCGAAGAGGGCGCAGAGAAGGCGTTGGAGAAAGCCGCGGGCAAGGTCGTCGGCGCGGTGAGCCGCAGGGTCATCAGTGTCGTAGGTATTGTTTTCGATGTTCTGGAATATGGCGGCAAGTTTTACTACCGCCGCCGCACGGTCAACAGCCTCGAAGAAAACGAGCAGCTCAACGACGCGACCCGGCGCGAGTTGATTGGTTTGTGGAGCGCCGTCATCAAGCAAACCAACGATCTGATCGCCAAGAAGAAGGCGATGGAGGATCTGCGCGAGCGCGACCGCGACAACTTCCGCCAGCTTGCAACCGAGCGCCAAAAGCTCGACCAGATGAAGGCCGCCCGCAACACGCCGCGTGACACTGATGCCGCCGGCGACGCGGTGCTTCAGGCCGAGGAGGATGCGGAAAGGGCCAAGCGCCGCAAACTGAGCGTGCGCCCCTCCAACATCTCCCTCAGCGGCGCGTATATGTTTGGCGAATGGCAGGGCCCGCGGCCGATCTATATTGGCACCGAGAACAATCTCCAAGTTCAGTTCTTCGGCGTGGAGGGTCTTGAGACGGACGACAATTTCGACGGCTTTGACGGCCATGTGGCCTTTGGCGTCGACGAGGGCAGCGCGGTGATCCTGGGCGCCATGCACAACACCGTCTCTTTTGGCTCCGCACGCGAGGAGTTTGATCCTTTGGGCCAGCGCCTGTTGCTGCCTGGTGTTGAGACCCCGGGCCTGGCGTTGGGTTCAGGGGTGGCCGAAGGGACGGCAGGAGGCTTCAATGTGGTGCGCAATTTGCACTATCGCTTCGAGGCGGATCAAACCACCGCCTATGGCGCCTTTGTGCGGACCTATGATGGAGCGGATGGGACCTTTGCCCTTTATGGCGGTCTCAGCTTTACGCAAGGCAGTCAAACCCAAAGCCTGACCGGCGACATTCCGGGCTACGGCGCAGCCTTTTCCTTCCGCTATGATACCGATCTGGACATCAACGCCACGCGCGCGATCCTTGGCGCACGGGTGACGCTGGAGCCCTTCGACGACGCGCCCTGGTTCCATGTCAACGCTGGTGTCACCCTGGCGGGCGGCTTTGCCCATGCCGATGGGCCCGACCGGCGCATCGTCAACAACACGACCGAGACGCTTGACCTCGACCGCAACGAGACCGTCTTTGGCGTGAGTGTTGGTGCGGGCCTTGAGGCCGATGTGTGTGAGAGCGCCACCCTCTTTGCCAATTACCGCTATGGTGAAGACACCCTGACGCCAATTGTGACCCGCCATGATGATGGCCCGAGCCGCCTGGATTTCGAGCGCGCCGTCACCCACACGGTCATGCTTGGCGTGCGGTATGAGTTTTAGCGCGGCGGGCTGAAAGGTGCTCCTGCCTTAAGGCTTGACGATCTCTTCGAAATCATCGGCCGCGCGCAGGAAATAGGTGATGTTCTCGCGCAGGTTCCGCCCGTTGATCCCGCCGGTCAGGTGTAGCTGGTGCTCCAGCCCCACCATGCCTTTATCGGGGGTGATGTAGCCGCGGCCAAAGACTTTCTCCAGATGAAAGCGGTTCAGGTCATCCGCGGTGCGGCCTTTGTTATTCTTCCACAGAATGCGGAACTGCACCTGCGTGCAGGGCGCGGTCGCGCGGGCTTCATCCGTACACGAATAAAGGAAGGCGTTGAACAGCTCGCCCTCCTTGGTTGTCACCGAAAGCCAGGGAATCCCGCCGGGCTCGGTCGTGTCTTTGACCGTCATGCCCATGGAGGTGAAAATCGCCGAGAGCCCGCTGCGCGACAGATCGTGCACCGGTGCATGGCGCTCGAACCCTGCCTGGGCGCTTGCGCCTACGCTTAATCCCAGCACCAGCGTCAGAGCCATTCTCGCCAAGACCATCGTTACATCCCCTGTTGCCAGCGTGTCGGAGCGCCAGACCCTATCCCCGCGCCGCTCGCACCGCCACATTTATACCCGCCCCTCGCGGGCGGGTCGAAAAATTGCGTTCTACAATTTTTCGGGGCGGGGGCGCTTGGGATGCAGCGGCAATTCCGACCGATAGAGGAGGGCACACAGACCCGGTTCCCGCTGGTAAGCAGGCCGATCACACAGCGCAGGAAGCACTCAAGCTAATGATGGGTTAGGGCTTTGGCCGCTCCTGAAGCTTCTTGGCGGCCTCTGCAGCAAACTCCCACTCTGCGGTAATTGCTCGCTCTTCAAATTCCTTTTGTTCGATTGCCCAGGCGTCGGCTTCATCGCTTGCGCGCAACAAAAAATCATATTGGCGATCGCTCAATTGTCGTGCTGCTTCACATGTGACGAGACTGTCCTTCGGCGCTTCACGAGCCGTTTTGAACTCTTGTAACCATTGTTTCCTCACGCTCGATGGCAGAACGCCGAAGACTGGTTGCCCCCTTGGTCCGCCCGGATACGAGTATACTCTGTAGGAAATAAGCTTCAAAGAGAATAAGCCGAATGTTCCTTGCTCTTTATCACAGATCATTTTGTATAAATTTTGCACTACGTCATTGTTTTTGTTGTCAAACACTGGTGCCCACTGTATAGGTGGCTCCTCGAAACCACGATCGTCGCGACTACTAAATTTTTCAGTAGACGCCTTCTCTTTTGTTGCTGCCGCATCAGCGGAAGATCTTACATCAGCTCGTAAAAGCAATAAGCGGTCCAGATCCCTTAGCAGTTCAGGTTTTCGAGGTCCGTCAGGGACTACGTTCTTGATTACATCCTCCAGATCATCCTCTACAAAGGACAACTCCCCCTCTAATGCACGCTTTGCATCGACGACGGGCGTCCGCAGGACAATCATCTTTGATAGATCGAGAGATCCACGGGTCTCCCAAGCCGATCCGCCATCAATAATGACTATAGAACTGTTGCCAAGCTCAGAGACGCGTGCGCCATCCAGAGCTACGTTGTTGAATATAGAATACCCAATTATAGCATCTAGGTTCACTAATCGCATGTCCACTTCATTGAGCTGTGCCCTAATGAGGTTTGAAGCGATCATAGACGCACCTTGAAGCTTCGCCAACGTAATCCTGGTGAAATTTAAGTTTGCTTCATTAAGGTTCGCCCCGTGCATTTCGGTACCATACAAGCTTGCGCCTTCAAGGGATGCGCCCCGGAACGATGCGCCATGCATTTTTGTCTGATACAAGTCTGAATAAGCCAACTGCGCAGAGTCGAACCGCGCCGAAATCAGCCATGTTTGATCTAGTTTCGAGGCTGTCAGGTCTGCGTCTCGAAAATCTGACATGGTCAAGTCTGTCTCTGTAAAGTCAGCGGCGCGCAGTCGGCGGCCCTCGAAATCTCTCGAGAATCGTTCAGAGGCACTATCTCGGCCTCCAGCGGCGTCCGTTTGCTCTGGCGCTGCCGATGGGCTCAAATTCTTCTCTGCGGCCATAACAGCGGTACCATTTCGGCTTGTAACGCTGACCGGCGATCTCCTGGACTTCATTCGTTCATATTCTCGAGCACGCGCAGATTTCAGCTGTTTAACCAATTCTTGATCGACCAGAACTTGCTTCCGCAACACCAGTCTATTGTCAAAGAAATTCCAGACCTTGAATGGCCCATAGGGTTCGTCCTGTGCCGAATAACCAAATAAATGACCAAGTAAAAGTTCAACCTGCCTGCTCGAATACCGGAGAGTTTGGTTCACGCCGTCAGAACATGTTGACAGCTCGACCGCGACTGGGATCCTCTTGCCGTATAGGTCTGTACGAAACTCTCCCTTCTTTGCGCCACGCACGGGATCGTCTGCATCATAACGCTCATACTCAACGATGCCATCACATGGAAAACTGGCAGATAGTGTGAGGAGCGCCACCAAAAGCGTAGCCGGTCCGATCAACACGCCCTTTGCGGCTGCGCCTGGGGTTTTGAGACTGAAATGCGGCAGCCGCAAAAACCTCTCCCCCCGATACCACCGGTAGGATGGCCACAGCATCAACACCATCGCGACATCCATCCACACTGCGACGCGGTGCCACCAGGTGATCTCATCGCTCTGGTAGGGCAGGAACATCAGCTGAAACAGGAACAGCACCGCGATCGGAGCAAGCGCCACCGTGGTCAGCGCGATGATCGCATAGAGCACCCCGAGGGCCCCTTCCCGCTCCCGTTTGGGGCCTACGAGCAATAAGGCAAAGAGTGCATTGCCAAGCCGGCTGCGCAGCTTGTCTCGTTCGGCCTCCGATAAGGGCTCTCCCACTTCAGTCTTCAAGCCGGTCAGCGCTGCGTCAAACGCCGGGACTGTGCGGGCCAGCGCGATGAGCATCGCCAACAGGTATAGATGCATGATCAGCAGAAGTGCTGGACCCACAACCGCATAGCCAATCAAAGGAATAGTCAGGTCAACCAGCGGCAGCTTCACGCCTTCTTGCAGCAGAAGCATCTTGTGGCTGACATTGGCAGTGGTGACCGCAAAGGTCAGCATCACCGTTATGAAAGCGATCCACAAATATTGAATGCGTTGTGCCGTGCCCGATAAGGTATCAAGGGCGGTCTCAAAGGCGAATTCTGCATCATTCCGGGCGAAGACGGTTCCACGGCCAGGCGCGTCGCCGCCTGCTAATTGCGGAGGATGGTTCACCCAAGGAAACCTTACAAACCCTCCGCGCCGCGCCTTCTTTCTCTGCTCGCCCTCGCCGCTCATCACAGCCCCCCTTAGCACGAACGGAATGCTACCTTAACATTGCGCCACAGTGGAGGGGAAAGCAGCGGTGTTGCGGCCTAACCCACACTGGTGCGGGTCTCTTCGGACTGTGGCGGGTCTCAAACGACGGTGGCCTCAAGCGCTCAGCCGAAGGAGAAAGATCGCGCCACACTTTAGAATGATTGTAATAGACGATACATTCTTTTTCCGCCCCCCTCACGCCTTCCTTTAGGCTGCGTGGGTGATTGGGACTGTGGAGGCAAAAAAGAACGGAGCAAAACGCGCGCAAATCGGACGAAAAATGGCGAAAATCAGCCACTTTTGTCTTTGATTTCTGTTTCGTTTTGTTT
>DMER01000168.1:33636-36909 GCA_003451645.1 Alphaproteobacteria bacterium
CGTTTTGTTACGTTGCGGGCCTGATTTTCAGCCCAGAACGGCTCGATCTGTGACGCTGTGTTACGCTGAGCAGGCTAAATCGCCGCCTGCAAGGACGAGGCGGCCGCCGTCTTGGCATAGATGCCGCGCGCACCCTCAACGGGTGCAAAGGCCGTCGTCAGTCCGATGACCGTCTCCGCCGCGCCCAGGACCAGGTAGCCATCATGGGCGAGCAATTTCGCCATGCGCTCCAGGATGTCTTTCTTGGCCGGTTGATCGAAATAGATCAAAACATTGCGGCAATAGATGACATCATAGGTCAAATGGCCCCGAAAGGGCTCCAAAAGGTTGGCTTGACGGTATTTGACCGCGTTGCGGATGTCCGGCTTGATCCGCCACTGCTCGCCCTCCTTCTCGAAGTGCTTGACGAGCATCTGGATCGGCAGGCCGCGCTGGACCTCAAACTGGCTGTAGAGGCCGTCTGTGGCCCTGGCGAGGACCTCGGTCGACAGATCGGTGCCGACGATCTCCACGGCCCAGCCCTGGGCGCTGAGGGCCTTGTCCTTGAGGATCATAGCCAGCGAATAGGGCTCCTGGCCCGTCGAGGCTGCGGCGCACCAAATCCGCAGACGCTTCTGGCCTGCGCGCGCCTTCATGAGCGCGGGCAGCATCATGCGCTCGAACTGTTCAAAGGGCGTCTTGTCGCGGAAGAAGAACGACTCATTCGTCGTCATCGCCTCGACGACCGCCTTGCTGACCGTCTCGTCGCCGCCGCTGCGCAGCTTGAGGATCAAGGCCGTCAGATCGGGCAGATTGAAGCGCCGCGCCACGGGCGTCAGGCGGCTGTCGAGCAGATATTGCTTGTCGGGCGTGAGCACGAGGCCTGACTTCTGCTTGAGGTATTGCGCGATAAAGTCGAACTCCGCCGGCGTCATGGCTTGCCCCCTGAAATGATTTTGGCGGCTTCCCCAGCCAGCGCTTTGAGCGGATAGATGCCGCTCGCAAGACCTGCCTGCGCAACGGCGCCTGGCATCCCCCACACGATGCTGCTGGCCTCGTCCTGCACGATGACGGTGCCCGCTGCCGCCGCTATCGCCTGGGCGCCATTGCGGCCATCGTGGCCCATGCCGGTGAGGACAACGCCTAGCGTGGCGGCGCCATAGACGGCGGCTGCGCTGCGGAACATCGGATCGACTGCGGGCCTGCAGTAATTCTCAGGCGGACCGGCGTTGAGCTGCGCCACGCCGTCCGCGCCTTTGCGCTGGACGAGCAGGTGCTTGTCGCCTGGCGCCACATAGATGTGATCGGGTTGCAGCACCGCGCCATCCCGCGCCTCTTGCGACGGCCGCTGGGCTGCTCTGCCCAAATGTTCGGCCAGAATGGTCGTGAATTTCGGCGGCATGTGCTGCGTGACCAGGATGGGCAGACCGATCTTGCGCGGCAGTGCCTCAAAGAGCGCGTTGAGGGCTTGTGGCCCACCGGTCGATGACCCAATGCACAGAACCTTAGGCCGCACGGCGGAGATGGGCCGCAACACGCGCGAGCCGGTGCTTGGTCCCGAGGGTCCATGCTCTTTGCCCGCAACCGCAGACACTGAATGGCTCACCTGCTTTGGCTGGCCCAGCGCCCGGATTTTCTGGATCAGCTCGCGCCGGTATTGTTCGCCGGCATCGGCCGCGGCGACGCTGCTGGGCTTTCCGATCGTGTCCGTCGCGCCCATGGTGAGGGCTCGCAGCGAAACTTCCGCGCTCGCCAATGTCAGGGTCGAGGCCATGATGATCTTAGCGGCTGGCGCCTTGGCCAGCAGCAACGGAAGCGCGGTCAGCCCATCCATCTCTGGCATTTCGATGTCGAGAACAATCACGTCCGGCTGCGCACGCTCAACCGCGCCGACCGCGATCTTGCCGTTCATGCAGCTAGCGGCGATGACGATCCCAGCCTCGCTTGAGAGCCAGCGCGCGACCATGCCGCGCACGACTGCTGAGTCGTCGACCAGCATCACGCGGATGGGATGCGCAACAAGATGCGGAGCGCCGCCCGGCTTTGAGAGTGCGTCTGCGGACATTCCGCCCTCAGAGCAAACCGGTTTCGGTAAACTTCGCTTCCAGGATTTCCTTGTCAAAGGGCTTCATGATGTACTCATTGGCCCCAGCCTCGATCGCCGCTGTGATGTGGTCGAGGTCATTCTCCGTCGTGCAGAACAGAACGACGGGCCGCTCGCCTTCGCTGCCCGCTCCGCCGCCACGCAAGGCCCGCAGGAACTCGAGGCCATTCATGTTCGGCATGTTCCAGTCCAAAAGGATGGCGTCCGGCATTTGCTGGCGGCAGTAGTCGAGCGCAAGCGCGCCGTCTTCGGCCTCGCCGATCTCGAACGCGAGCTCTTCAAGGATCCGGCGTGCAACTTTGCGGATGACCCGGCTGTCATCCACGATCAAGCAATGCTTCATCTCAGTGCCCCTCAAATCTCTAGTGCGGATCCCCCCGCCGGGCCGTTATGCCGCCGCCAAATCAAGCTCCAGAAGAGCCGCGACATCCAAAACGACCAACAGCTTACCCTCCAACCGGTAAACACCCATTGAAACACTGCGCCATCTGGAATCGAGGTTTGCCGGATTGGCCTCAAAATCGGAGGCAGGCAGGCTTAACACTTCGCCAACCTTATCGATGATCAGTCCGTAGGATTCGCCGTTGCGCTCAATGCCCACCGCCATCAGAGGCACGTCAGAACCGGAACGCCCAAGGCCCAAACGCGAGCGGCAGTTGATGGCGGTGACAATCCGTCCGCGGAGGTTCAAGACGCCGGCAATATCGGGATGCGCCAGCGGGACCGCTGTAATGCGCTGCGGCCGGAAGACGTCAAGAACCTGGCCAATCGGAATGCCGAACATCTGCTCGCCAACATAGACGGTGACAAAGTCCGCCTGCTGCTGCGTTGACTCCGCGGTCTCATTTGTCGTGGTCATGCCGCATTTCCTTGCGCGCTCAAGACGTCTTTCACATGGGCGATCACGCGGTCGCGGTCAAACTTCAGAGCATACCGGTCGAACACCTGCTGTGCGCGCGACGGCCCGTGAATGTCACGCTCAAGCCCCAAGCCAAGGATAGGCGTCGCCTTCCAGGCGGGGTCGTTGCGGACAGTTTCGGCAAACGCAAAGCCGTCCATCTCTGGCATGTCGATGTCACTGACGATCAGATCGAAGGCGCGCCCGTCAGCTTTGTACTTGAGCGCGTCGCGCGCCGATGGCGCCTCGGTCACGTCATATCCGGCCATGGTCAAGAGCGGCCCCAGCATAT
>DMER01000168.1:37115-52019 GCA_003451645.1 Alphaproteobacteria bacterium
GTCAAGAGCGGCCCCAGCATATTGCGGAAAAAGGCGCTGTCATCGACCAGGAGCAGACGCTTGCGCGCCGCTTGTGCCGGCGCCTTTTCCGCGAACCAGTACTGGAACGCCTCGCCCAAATAGTGGGAAATGTCGATCACATCGGTTGCGCGCTCCTTGATCACGGCGGTGCCAAGCAGACCAGGACGGCTTGCGTGCAATTCCATGCTCATTGTCTCGTCGACGATGTCGATGATGCTGTCGACCGCAAGACCGATGGTCTTGTCCTCGTCGCTAAACACGAGGACGGCTTGCGCGGCATCGCGCTTAATGGTCTGCGACGCACAGACCGGCACGATGGGCATGAGCTTGCCGCGGTACTGAACCACGTGACGCCCGCCCAGGAACTCGATCCGCCCAGCTTTCAGTTCCTCAAGCCGGGTGACGAGGGAAAGCGGCACGGCCTTCGGTTCGTCCGAACCCGCCGTAAAGAGCAATAGCGAACGGACATCCATCGCGCCGGTGCGGCTCATAGTGTCATCGTCTTGAGCGGTCTTGGCATGCAGCGCCGACCCTGTTTGCGCGGCGAGCCCATTGGGGTCAATGATCATGATGACGGAGCCATCGCCCAAGATGGTCGTGCCGGAGAACACCGGAATGTCCCGCAACAGCGAGCTCACCGGCTTCACCACAATTTCCTCGGTATCGAAGACACTATCGACCACTATGCCAAAGGTGCGGCCATTGGCTTGCGCGACAATGATGAATTCTTCACCCCGCTCCGGCCGCCCGTCGAGGCGCAAGACGTCAGGCATTGGAATGAGTGGCAAGAGGCGATTGCGAAGCCGCAAAACGGGCGTCGCATTGATCCGTTCAACCTGGGTATCGCTGCCTGGCACGGAGCGAACCAGTTCCTGGACGCAGATTTGCGGAATGGCAAACCGCATGCCGCCAACGCCAAAGATCAGTGCCGAGACGATCGCAAGCGTCAGCGGGATCTTGATGATAAACCTGGTGCCCTGCCCTTTCGCCGATTTCAGATCGATCGAACCGCCAATCAGTTCAATGTTTGAGCGGACAACATCCATGCCAACGCCACGGCCGGAGACATTGGTCACTTTCGCTGCGGTCGAGAAGCCAGCGTGAAAGATGAACCGGTGCACTTGGTTCTCGGACATGGCTGCAAGCTCTGCCTCGCTCGCAAGGCCGCTCGCCAGTGCCTTGGCCTTTATTTTGTCCATATCGAGCCCACGGCCGTCGTCGCTTACCTCGATGAGGATGTGGCCACCCTCGTGATAGGCCGACAGGGTAATGGTTCCTGTGTCGCCCTTGCCCGCGCGCTTGCGGTCTGCAGGCAATTCCAAACCATGGTCAGCCGAATTGCGGACCATATGGGTCAGCGGGTCCTTGATCAGCTCCAACACCTGGCGGTCAAGTTCGGTTTCCGCGCCTTTCATTTGCAGATCGATTTTCTTGCCGAGCTCATTGGCCAAGTCGCGCACGATACGCGGGAGCTTTTGCCACGCATTGCCAATCGGCTGCATGCGCGTCTTCATCACGCTTTCTTGGAGTTCGGCCGTGACATTCGAAAGACGCTGCAGCGGGGCCTTGAACTCGCTATCATTGCTGTGGCGCACCATCTCCATCAGCTGATTGCGCGTCAGCACGAGTTCACTGACCATCGTCATCAGGTCTTCGAGCACGTCGACATTGACGCGAATCGATTGCGCCACCACGCTCGCACCCGGCGTCGCAGCAACTTTGGCGTCCGCCCCCTTGGGAGCGGCAGGGTCCGGCTGGTCGTCCATTTGCGGAGGTTCAGCAGGCGGCAATTCAACAGGGGCACTCGCGGCTATTGGTGCCACCTCTTGCGGCGCCGCTGAGGTACAGCCAGCGGTGACGATCTCCCCGCCCTCTGCCGCGAGTTCGAGCCGCGCGATGATATCGCTGTCGTCGCCTGCCGGTTCAGCGCCGCTTGCCTCCAGTTGCGCCAATATCGATTTGATCAGATCAAGCGATTCCAGAATAAGCGTGACGGCCGCCGGCGAGACGGCCAAAACCCCGTCACGGAACTTGCCCAGCATATTCTCCGAGGCATGCGCCACCTTTTCAAGCCGCGGCAAGCCGATAAACCCGCAGGTGCCTTTGATGGTGTGAACCAGACGGAAGATCCGCCCGAGCACGTCCTTGTTTCCTGGATCGCGTTCAAGCTTGACCAATTCGCCATCGACGACCGTCAGGCTTTCAGCCGTTTCCGTCAGAAACTCTGACAACAAATCATCCATGGACGGTCTCGCTGGGCGTTAAGGCATGTGGCCACGCCGAATCCTTTACGGAAAGGGCGCCCCCGTTATCGCGAGTGTCCGGTTAAATCATCGTAAACCGATGGAGCGTCAAGCACTCCGCAACTTCTGAGGCAGGGCGGCGGTCAAGACCACGCGCTCAGGCGCCGTTGCATGCGTGATGCGCCCGCGCATACTCTTGACCAGGAGCGCGATGACGTGGGGCGCGATGGTTCGTCCCGTCAGGTCACCGATTGCCATCCCGGCGCTCAGCGCACTGATGATGTCCTGGGGCAGATTAGCGCGCGGTCCCTCTGCCGTAATGCAGATCTCTGCATTCGCGCCAGCAGGTGAAATCTTGCAAGTCAAAACGCCGCCCCTCGGCACACAATCCCCGCCAATTTGGGCAAGGTTCAAGGCGATCTTGACCAATTCTTTCTCGAGCGCGATGTCAGGCGCGTCCCAGACAAATTTGAACTTGGCACCGTGAAAGAACTCGCGCGCGATTTGGCCTGCCTCGCGCAAAGCGATCTCCGCACCGGCTGACCCCATGGCGCCAAATGCAAGGCGGGCAAAGAGGAGGCGAGAACGCGCCTGTTTAACGCTGTGGTCGATCAGAGCCAGCGCATGTTTGCGCATCTCGGGGTCTTGCTCGTCCTCCAGGATCTCCATCCCATTTGAAATGGCGCCCACCGGACTGATGAGGTCATGGCACACGCGGCTGACAAGCAAAGCGGCGAGATCGAGGTCCGGCATCGTCACACTGTTCTCCTGGATGGCCAAGGCGCGCAGAACGCGAAGTTGAGCAGGCTCTGGCAAGGCTTGAAGCGTATTGTTTGGCATGCAAAGCATGGGGCCGCAACGGTGCCGTCGCTTTGGAGTGGGCTTTTGGAAAACTCTGGCGGCGCTTGGACGTGGATCACCTCTCTCGAGCACCGCTCAATGCAAGACTTCGGAGCAATGATGGTCACCATGGACAAGGGCACTCTTACAGAGCTTTGCGCTATCGCACGCGCGGCTGGCGCGGTGATCATGCGTCATTATGGGAAGAGCATCGCCGTGCGCAGAAAGGACGACCGCTCCCCCGTTACGGATGCGGATGAAGACGCAGAAAAGCTGATCATTGCCGCTTTGCGCAAGTTGATGCCCAGCATCCCCATTGTCGCAGAAGAGCAAGCCGCGGCCGGCGCCGTCCCGCCAGCTTCCGATACATTTTTCCTGGTCGATCCGCTTGACGGCACCCGGGAGTTTCTTGACCGCAATGGTGAGTTCACGGTCAACATCGCTTTGATTGCTGATCGAGTGCCCGTTGCGGGCGTGGTGTTCGCGCCCGCCAAGGAGCGGATGTTTGCTGGCGCACGAGGGCTGGATGCCTTTGAGTGGCGCAATGGCCAGCCGCACGCCATCACTGCCCGCCGCCCACCTCCGGAAGGGCTGACAGCGCTCACAAGCCGGTCACACCGGGCGCCGGCGGAAGATGCCTATCTTCAGGGGTACAAGATTCGCGAAACCATTGTTGCGGGCTCCTCTCTCAAATTCTGCCTCATCGCGGCCGGAGAAGCGGACATTTATCCCCGCCATGGCGACACGATGGAGTGGGACACGGCCGCAGGTGATGCGGTCCTGCGCGCGGCGGGTGGCCGCGTCACGCTTCTGGACGGGAAGACGCCATTAAACTATGGCAAGCGCACGGAGGGATATCGCAACCCGCATTTCGTGGCCTGGGGCGCTCCTGCTAGCCAATCGGCTTGACCTTCAACAAAGGGCCGTCATACCCCACAATCTCAACGACAGTGCGGTCAGCCAAAGGTTTGCCGTCAAGGCTTTCCGCCTGCCAGCGCGTGTCGTCGAGGACAATCGTCCCGCGCGCGCCCTCAAAGGTCTCGGCGACCACGGCTTGGCGGCCAACATAGGCATGGACCCGCTGATTGAGACGCGCGCGCCCCTCATCTTGAACGGCCGCCCGTGGCCAGTACCGGGCGGACAACACGAAGGCGCCGGTGAAGAGGGCGAAAGCCAAGGCCTGCCACGTCCAATCCAAACTCGGCGACAGCAGCACGATGATGCCTGTCAAAATCGCAGCCAAGCCCGGCCACAGCATGTATTGCGTCGGCATGACCATCTCAAGACCGATCAAGATCGCCGCAAGGGCCCACCAATGCAGCGGCCCCAAAGTGGCAAGCAATGTCATCAAGTCCGGCACCATCGTTTGTCCCTCTTGCAGGTCTGGGCCCTACCCCCGCGTGGTGGGCACCGACCCGCCCATTATATGGGGATCACCCCCGCGAGCGCCAGTTGCAGAACCGCCGCCTTGCAGGACTTTGCTTAATTCGCCAATGCCAGAGATAGAGCCCAAAAGACCGGCTGTTTCCATGGGAACCACAACGAATTTCTGATTGGGCGCGGTCGCAAGTGCCTTAAAGGCATCGACATATTTCTGGGCCACGAAGTAGTTGATCGCCTGGACATTGCCCTCAGCGATCGCTTTGGACACCATGTCCGTGGCACGCGCTTCAGCCTCAGCGGCCCGTTCGCGGGCCTCCGCGTCCCGGAAGGCCGCTTCTTTGCGCCCTTCGGCCTCCAGGATGGCCGACTGTTTCTGTCCCTCGGCACGCAGGATCGCCGCTTGCTTCTCGCCATCGGCAGTGAGCACTTCGGCCCTGCGCAAGCGCTCGGCCTTCATCTGCTGGGCCATGGCTTGGGTGATGTCGGCGGGCGGAGACAGGTCCTTGATCTCGATCCGTGTGACCTTGATGCCCCACGGCTGAGTTGCAGCGTCCACCACCTTGAGAAGCTTCTCGTTGATCTCATCGCGCTTGGACAGAACTTCGTCCAAGTCCATGGACCCAATCACCGTGCGCACATTGGTCAGCGCCAGATTGGTCACCGCTTGCGGCAGATTTTGAACCTCATAGGCCGCCCGCGCCGCGTCGATCACCTGGATGAAGGTAATCGCATCGGCTGAGACCATTGCGTTGTCCTTGGTGATCACGTCTTGGCGCGGCACGTCGAGGACGTCCTCCATCATCGACATTTTCCGCCCAATCCGCTCGAAAACAGGATTGATCACCCCGAGACCGGGTTTAAGCGTTCGCACATATTTGCCGAAGCGCTCGACCGTCCATTCCTGGCCCTGCTGCACGAACTTGATGGCGCGGAATATGACAAGAACCGCAAGGCCGACCAGCGCCCCGACAAAATAGACAAAGGCTTCTTCGTTCATGCAAGCACCTCTGAAATGTGGCGAAGATCACGATGTGGGCGAATCGCACGCTGTCACGCGACTCTACGGCATCGCGCCGCCAATTTGGGCCTAAACAACCCCTTACCAACGCACAGCTTAACGGCTAAAGTGCAAAGCAACCGTTCACACCCTCGGCCAACCCTTGACAAGGACGCTCCAATGAACCCGGATGATCAGAACGCCTTGACCCGCCGCCATGCCGTGCGCCTCTTGGGAACGGCTGCGACCGTGACCGCCGCAGGTGTATCCTCCTTGGCCGCTGCCATGCCTGCCCTCGCGGCGGAGGACACCTACTCGCAAGGCGAAGTTACAGGCATTGTCGCAGACTTCTTTGGCATGACCACAGCGGCCGTCGCGCAAGTGGTTGAGCGCGTTTTTAAGGATCAGGGCCGACCCAACGCCTATATCAAGGGCGAGGAAGCCTCAGCTGCCATTATCGTTGGCGGCACCTTGGGCAAGGGCGCGCTCTACCGCAAGCGCCGGCAGCCATTCCAGGTCTATTGGCAGGGCCCCTCGCTCGGCTTCGACCTGGGTGGCAATGCCTCCAAGGTCGTGTGCCTCGTCTACCGGCTCGGTGCAGATAGCGAAATTTTCCAAGAGTTCGCAGGTGTCGGCGGCAGCTATTACTTCATCGCCGGAATCGGCGTGAATTACCATCAGGAAGGCCGCATCAAGCTGGCGCCGATGCGCACGGGTCTGGGTGTCAGGGCTGGTGTCAATGTCGGCACCATGAGCATCACCCGCGACCGCAGCTGGAACCCGTTCTAAGCGTCGCGCACGGGAATGAACTCTGAGGCGAACCGCCTGCCGATTGCCGTGACCGCAGGCGATGAAGGCTACTTGCCGCTATTGCAAAGCTGCGTCGACTCATTGGTCGAGGCCCGGCAGAGCTTGGCATTTCAGATCGGCGTGATCGATTTGGGACTCTCGCCGGAGTCCCGGGCCGCGATTTCTGCCAAAGCGGACTTTTTCGTGCCGGCAAGTTGGCCATTCGCAACCCGGCCAGACTTTGCCGCTGGCGCGTTTGCGCTTGCCTCAGTCGCCAAAGCAGCGCTCCCGGACTATTTCCCCGGTCATCCGGTCTATATGTGGATCGACTGCGATGCCTTTGTGCAGGGCCCACTCGGCGTCAGCTGGTTCTTCAACGCCGCGCTAAACGGCGGCACCGCGATGGTTCAGAGCATTGACCGCGCCTATGTCATGCAAGCAGACGATCATGCTTGGGTGCGCGATCGCTACGCGATGGCCTATCCGGACGACATTGCGACAAAGCTCGCCAGCCGGCCCTATATCAACAGCGGCGTATTCGCGGCCTCCGCGTCATCGAAGCTGTGGTCTCTCTTCAAACAGCGTTATTTAGATGCCCTTTCGGCGTGGTCAGGGCCCCGGCTCAGCGACCAAGCGATCCTGAACTACATCGCCGTCATTGATCGCTTGCCCTATCACAACCTCCCATCGAGCTGTAACTGGATCTGCCATTTGGCGCGTCCGCATCTCGATCAAGTGAACAAACTTTTCACCGAGGCGGCGTTTCCCTATCGCCACTTGCAGATCGTTCACAACACGCACCGCGAAAAGCTGATCTTACGCCCGGTCAAACAGTTTGACGGCAAAGTCCGGAAGATGCGGTTGACTTACCACGATCTCAAATCCATCGAGGCCCTCTAGCGATTTGGTTTGACGCCAAGGCGGAATCGCGCGACATAGGGGGCGGGACACGGCCCCCCAACGGGTCGCGCCCATTCTGGAAGGAATGGAGACATCATGACGAACCAAAAGCCTCAGGCACGCCCAGCCGTGCCAAATTTTTCATCCGGCCCTTGCGCCAAGCGCCCCGGATGGTCACCCGAAGCCCTGAGCCACGCAATTCTCGGACGGTCGCACCGGTCGAAAAGCGGCAAGGCGCGCTTGCAAGACGCGATCGACCGCACACGGTCTGTGCTCGGAATCCCTGCGGATTGCCGCATCGGGATCGTGCCCGCCTCCGATACAGGCGCCGTCGAAATGGCCTTGTGGTCGATGCTGGGGCCCCGCCCCGTCGATGTCCTGGTCTGGGAGAGCTTCAGCAATGATTGGGCGACAGATGTCGTCAAGCAGCTGAAATTGCCTAACACGCGGGTTATCAAGGCCGAGTATGGCGCCCTGCCCGATCTCTCCTCAGTGAATGCCGGTCACGACATCGTCTTTGCCTGGAACGGCACAACGTCCGGCGTGCGGGTGCCTAATGCAAACTGGATCGACGCGGACCGCGAAGGCTTGACAATCTGCGACGCGACCTCGGCTGCCTTTGCCCAAGACCTCGATTGGACCAAGCTCGATGTGGTGACCTATTCCTGGCAAAAGGTGCTGGGCGGTGAGGCCGCGCATGGGATGCTGATCCTGTCGCCGCGCGCCGTGGCGCGGCTTGAATCCTACAAGCCCGCTTGGCCCCTACCCAAAATCTTCCGCATGACCAAGGACGGCAAGCTCGTCGAAGGCATCTTTAAGGGTGAGACGATCAACACGCCCTCAATGCTGTGCGTCGAGGACTATGTCGACGCTCTGAAGTGGGCGGAAGGAATCGGTGGGCTCAAAGCCCTCATGGCCCGCGCCGATGCCAATTTGCAAGCGATCGAGGATTGGATCGCGAGGTCCAGTTGGGCGCGCTTCTTGGCGGAAGACCCGCGTGCGCGCTCCAACACCTCGGTATGTTTGGCGATCAAGGACCCATGGTTCGCGGGCCTGGACCCTGAAGCGCAAGCCGCCGCTGCCAAGAAATTGGCTGACCTGCTCGAGAAAGAAGCGGTCGCTTATGACATCGGTGCCTATCGCGACGCGCCACCGGGCTTACGGATTTGGTGCGGCGCGACGGTTGAAACCGCCGATGTGCGCGCGCTGACACCCTGGCTCGACTGGGCTTGGGCCCAAGTCAGGGCCGCCTGATCTTTGGCGCTCGTAAGCGGGCGCCAAACCGTCTCTCCTCCTTTGACATCCTCCGTATACGGTGCCCCATGCCCAAAGTTCTTATCTCCGATCAACTGTCTCCTGCCGCCGTGCAAATCTTTCGCGAGCGCGGTGTTCTTGTCGACATCAAGACCGGGCTCAGCAAGGACGAGCTCAAGAGCACGATCGCCAACTATGACGGCTTGGCGATCCGCTCCGCCACCAAGGTGACCGCCGACGTTTTGGCAGAGGCCAAGAACCTCAAGGTCATCGGCCGCGCCGGGATCGGGGTCGACAATGTCGATATCCCTGCCGCCACTGCGCACGGCGTTGTGGTCATGAACACGCCGCATGGCAACGCCATCACGACCGCAGAGCACGCCGTCGCCATGATGTTCGCGCTTGCCCGCGAAATCCCTGCCGCCAATGCCTCTACCCAGGCCGGCAAGTGGGAGAAAAACCGCTTTATGGGTGTTGAGTTGACCGGCAAGACGTTGGGCATTATCGGCTGTGGCAACATCGGCTCCATTGTCGCCGATCGGGCCAAAGGCCTGCGCATGAAGGTCGTGGCTTACGATCCTTATCTCAGCCCCGAGCGCGCCATTGAACTCGGGGTCGAAAAATTGGACCTCGCTGACCTGTTCCGCCGCGCCGATGTGATCACGCTCCACACGCCGCTGACGCCGCAGACCAAGAACATCATCGATGCCGCCGCCTTGGAAAAAATGAAGAAGGGTGTACGGATCATCAATTGTGCACGCGGCGGCCTGATCGACGAGACCGCGCTGAAGGCGGCCTTGGAGAGTGGTCACGTCGCCGGTGCAGCGCTTGACGTGTTTGATGTAGAGCCGGCGAAGGAAAACCTCTTATTTGGCCACGACCGCCTGGTCGCCACGCCGCATCTGGGTGCCTCCACCACAGAGGCGCAGGAGAATGTGGCACTACAGGTTGCTGAGCAAATGGCCGACTATCTGATGTCCGGCGCGATCACCAATGCGATCAACATGCCGTCCATCTCGGCGGACGATGCCACCCGCATGAAGCCCTGGATCAAGCTGAGCGAGCAACTGGGATTGTTCGCGGGCCAATTGACCGAGACCAGCATCGCCAGTGTTGAGATCCTCTATGAGGGTGACGTCGGCGAGATGAACATCAAGGCGCTGACCCAAGCTGCCCTTGCGGGCCTGCTCAAGCCCGCCTTGTCGGATGTCAACATGGTCAATGCCCCCGTGATCGCAAAGGATCGTGGCATCGCAGTGTCAGAGGTTCGCCGCCCGCAACAAGGCGTCTATGACAGCTACATCCAGCTTACCGTGACCTCCGAGCGCCAGACGCGCAGCGTTGCGGGAACAATCTTCGCAAATGGTGTGCCGCGCATCATCAACGTCAAAGGCATTCCGACGGATGCGGAGCTTTCCTCGCACATGCTCTATGTGACGAACGAAGACAAGCCCGGGTTCATCGGCAAATTGGGCACGGTGCTGGGCGACGCGAAGGTCAACATTGCCTCCTTCAATCTGGGCCGGAATGCTCCGGGTGCGGACGCCATTGCGCTAGTTTCGGTCGACGGTCCGGTTCCGGACACTGTCTTGGAGCATATCCGCGCCATCCCTCTCGTCAAACAAGCCAAGGCCTTGCGGTTCTAGGCCATGACCCATGTGGCCGTGATCGGCGCCCAATGGGGCGATGAGGGCAAGGGCAAGATCGTTGATTGGCTGTCCGAGCGGGCCGATGTGATCGTCCGCTTTCAAGGCGGCCATAATGCGGGCCACACGCTGGTCATCAATGGCGAGACCTATAAGCTCTCGCTGCTGCCGTCCGGTGTGGTGCGCGGCGGCAAGCTCTCGGTCATTGGCAATGGCGTGGTGATCGATCCATGGGCCTTGTTCGAGGAGATCGACCGGCTGTCTGCACAAGGTGTCAGAGTGACGGCGGCGGATCTTCTGATCGCAGAGAATGCGCCACTCATCCTGCCTGTCCACCGCGAACTGGATGCGGCCCGGGAGACCTCCAATAGCGGCATCAAGCTTGGCACCACAAAGCGCGGAATCGGTCCGGCCTATGAGGACAAGGTAGGACGGCGCGCCATCCGGGTCATTGACTTGGCCGACCTGGCAAGCCTGCCGGTCAAGATTGCCAATCTGTTGACGCACCACAACGCCCTGCGCCGTGGCCTTGGGCTTGCGGAATACGACGGGGACGAATTGCTCCGGATGCTGACGGAGGTGGCACCGCGTTTGCTGCCCTTTGCGGGGCCCGTGTGGCGCCGCTTGGGCGAATCCCGGCAGCGTGGCGAATGGGTCCTGTTTGAGGGCGCGCAAGGCGTCCTCCTTGATATCGATCACGGCACCTATCCGTTTGTGACCTCCTCCAACACGGTGGGAGGGCAGGCAGCGGCAGGCAGCGGCATTGGCCCTGGCGCGATCAGCTATGTTGTTGGCCTGTGCAAGGCCTACACGACGCGCGTGGGCGAGGGCCCCTTCCCGACCGAGCTCTTTGACGACGTTGGCTCCCGGATCGGCGAGCGCGGGCGGGAGTTTGGCACGGTCACGGGCCGCAAGCGCCGCTGCGGCTGGTTCGACGCGGTCCTCGTCAAGCAAGCCGTTATGACGGGCGGCGTGAATGGGCTGGCCCTGACCAAGCTTGACATCCTGGACGGGTTTGAGGAACTCAAGATCGCCGTGGGCTATGAGCTTGATGGCAAGACGATCGACTATCTGCCAGCTGGTACTGCAATGCAGGCGCGCGTCAGGCCGGTCTATGAAACTCTCGAGGGCTGGACCGGCACGACGCAAGGCGCGCGGCGCTGGGCCGATCTGCCCGCGGCGGCTGTGAAGTATGTCCGCCGGATTGAGGAGCTGGTGGGCGCGCCGGTCGCCATCCTGTCGACCTCTCCAGAGCGCGACGACACGATCCTGGTGCGCGATCCGTTTCTGGGGCGGTAGAGTAGCACTTGCCTTTGGTGCCGCTTCTTGTCCAAGCTTTGGGACTTGCCATTCCCTCACAGCAGCAGGACGAGCCACCATGCCGATCAAGACCCGCTTCACCGAAATGTTTGGCGTCAAGCATCCGATTGTCCAAGGCGGCATGCAATGGGTAGGCCGCGCGGAACTCGTCAGCGCAGTCGCCAATGCCGGCGCCTTGGGCTTTCTGACCGGCCTGACGCAACCAACACCCGATGATCTGTACAAGGAGATCATGCGCTGCAAACAGATGACGGACCAGCCCTTTGGCGTCAATCTGACCATTCTGCCCACTATCAATCCGGTTCCATATGATGAGTACCGCGACGCGATCATCCGGGCAGGGATCAAGATCGTGGAGACTGCGGGCAACAATCCGGCGCCGCATCTGCCCGCCTTCAAAGAAGCAGGCGTCAAGGTGATCCACAAATGCACCGCCGTCCGCCACGCGGTCAAGGCGCAGACGATCGGCGTGGACTGCATCTCCATTGATGGCTTTGAGTGCGCAGGTCATCCGGGTGAGGACGATGTGCCGGGCCTGATCCTGATCCCGGCCGCCGCCGACAAGATCAAGATCCCGATGCTGGCCAGCGGCGGCTTTGCCGATGGCAGGGGCCTGATCGCGGCGCTCGCCCTGGGCGCCGATGGGATCAATATGGGCACGCGCTTCATGTGCACCAAGGAGGCGCCGATCCATCAGGCGATGAAGGAGCAGATCGTCGCCAATGACGAGCGCCAGACCGACCTGATCTTCCGTACCCTGCATAATACCGCACGGGTCGCCAAGAACGCCATCTCCCAGGAAGTCGTCCGTATAGAGAGAGAAGGCGCCACCCGCGGCGGCGCCAAGTTCGAGGAGGTCCGCGACCTGGTCGCGGGCAAGCGCGGCCGCGCGGCACTGGAGGACGGCGCCATCAATGACGGCATCTGGTCAGCGGGTCAGGTGCAGGGCCTGATCCACGACATCCCAACCGTCAAGGACCTTGTGGACCGCATCATCGCCGAGGCCGAGGCAATCATCCGTACACGGTTGGAACGCACCCTCGCCGCCTGATGAGGCCTGGGGCCTAGCGGGCCTGCTGCTGCAGGGCCAGCCGCCCGCCGCCGGTGCCTTTGGCCCGCGCGGCGGCCCGGATTGAGGCCTGGAGCTTTTCAAAGGCCCGCACCTCGATCTGGCGCACCCGCTCCCGGCTCACACCGAACTCAGCCGCCAGCTCCTCAAGGGTCGCGGGCTCCTCCTTCAGGCGGCGCTGGGTCAGTATGTGCCGCTCGCGCTCGCTCAAATCGCGCATCGCATCGACCAGCAAGTCATGCCGGTCATCCTTCTCCTCCGCCTCGGCCAAGAGCGCCTCCTGGTTCGGGCTCTCGTCGACCAGCCAATCCTGCCACTCGCCCTCGCCATCCACGCGCAACGGCGCATTGAGGGAGTGATCGGGCGCTGCCATCCGGCGGTTCATGGAGATCACGTCGGATTCGTCAACGCCCAGTTTGGTCGCGATTTGAGCGACCTGTTCGGGCCGCAAATCGCCATCCTCGAGCGCCTTGATCTGCCCTTTGGCCTTGCGCAGATTGAAGAACAGCTTCTTTTGCGCCGAGGTCGTGCCGATCTTCACCAAGGACCAGCTGCGCAGGATGTACTCCTGTATGGCCGCTCTAATCCACCACATGGCATAGGTTGCGAGCCTGAAACCCTTCTCTGGTTCAAACTTTTTCACTGCTTGCATCAACCCAACATTGCCTTCGGAGATGACTTCGGCAATCGGCAGGCCATAGCCGCGATAGCCCATGGCGATCTTGGCCACGAGGCGCAAATGCGAGGTGACGAGCTTGTGCGCCGCCTCCCGGTCCTCATGCTCGCGCCAGCGCTTGGCGAGCATGTACTCTTCCTGCGCTTCCAGGAGCGGGAATTTGCGGATATCGGCCAGATAGCGGGATAAACTCCCCTCTGGCGACAAAGCGATTAACTGTCCTGCGGCCATCTTTTCCCCCTGGTCTTGCGATGTTTCACAAGTTGAAGGTGTAAAACGAGATGTTCTACATCAAGCCAAGTGAGTATCGGCAGAGCGACTTGATATAGGCACCGATCTGACGTGGTGAAAGTGGCATTATGATGCCCAAAGGCCACGATCGACCCTAGTAAATTCGGGGTCATGGCTTTCACGCCTTCGCGAGTGCACAAGGCCCAGATTTTTGGCCCGAATCCGGGCTAAACCCAGTCACACATCGTAACAAATCACGTAACAAACATACACAAAACGTAACAAGACTACACATACCGATAAGTAAAGCTGTGTTTGTCGCAAGTCGCGCAGTGTGGCGTGGCGGTCACGATGCTGTCGTCTCGAGGACCGAGCTCGGGTCCAAGGCCGCGAAAGTCCAAAGCGGCTATGGGAATCAGATGGCATGGTGGCACAGGGGCTAAGGGTGTCGGATAAGGTGCGGCCTCCGCCCGTCGGGACCGGCGCCTATCCCTGCAACACGCGTGCGAGTGCTTCGGACGTGTCGAGGAGCCAGGCGCCCATCGCCTCCAGGCTCAAGGGCGTCAGCGCCAAAAGGTCCGGCCCGAACTCATAACCGAGATAGATCAGCCCCAAACCCGGCAGCAATTGTAACACCGCGAGGAGCAGGCCCATGGCCGCCTGGCCCACACCATTGCCGGTCTCATGCACGCCTTGCGCCCAGCCCGCGAGCACCCCGCCCATACCGATGCCATTGAGGATCGAGCGCACCCACGCCCCCGCCCAGACGATGGAGTGAACCAAAGTGGGCACCAGCGTCCAAAACATCATCGCATAGATCCAGAGATACTCGGCATCGAAGGGATTGGCGCGCAAACGCGCAATCACTCCGGGCACGTCATAAAGCGCATTGCCGCCCGCCCAGACATGCACCTGCGAGAACAGCGTCACCCCGGTCACGGTCGCAAACACGATCAGCACGGCCATCAGCGCGGCAAGAATGAAATCCAAGGCAATGATAAGCAGATGCCCCGCCCAGCCGAAGACGGGCACATCGAGCAGGCGGAACAGCCCCTCCGGCGTGCGCGCGATCAAACCCATGATCCAGCGCGATATCCCCAGCGACAGCCAATCCACCGGCGCGTTGATGGCGGGCAGGAGCAAAAGGAACATCACCCATGGCGCGGCAAATAGGGAGGCCTGACCCGGATCCCTATCCATGTCCAATGGCGTGATAATGCCGTAACCCGCCAGCGCTGCCATGAGGAAGGCTGGCAGCAGAACGGCAAGCGTGAAAGGCAGGATCAACGGCGCGCCGGCCCGCGCGGCATCCTGCCGGCCTGACAGGGGCAGAACGACGAAAATTAAAAAAGCGACAGCGAAAGCGCCAGCGACATTGAAAACGATAGCGCCAACGACATCGCCAGCGCCAGCGACAACGACAGCACCAAAGACAGCGCCGACAACAGCGACAACGCCAGCGAAAGCGCCAGCGAAAGCGACAGCGACAGCGGAAGCGGTAACGACAACGAAAACGCCAGCGCCAGCGCCAGCGC
>DMER01000168.1:52265-52552 GCA_003451645.1 Alphaproteobacteria bacterium
CAGCGGCAGCGGCAGCGGCAGCGACAGCGAAAAGGAAAACGCCACCCAGCATGATCCGATCAGACGAGGCAAAAAATTTTAGAACTCGCGCCGCCGCTATTGGGCCGACGAACACCGCGATGATCAGGGCGCGTTCCTGCCATGGCCATGCGGGCATGATCTCCATACCGCCGAAATTGCCGCTACTGCCCGCCCCCCAATTGATCGCCAGGAACAGGAACGGATAGAACACGCCCGCGCCTAGACAGAACCAGTAGGATGTGGCGCTGAACGCCAGAAGTGGCTGG
>DMER01000168.1:52742-53271 GCA_003451645.1 Alphaproteobacteria bacterium
CAGCGGCAGCGGCCTCCGCGCCATCCCTTTCACTTTTGGTGGCAGCACTGCGCGCCACTTGTTGCGGATGATCGCCAAGCCAGCGTGCGAAGCCATCAAGACCACGGGCAAGCCCATCGCGATAGGAGGCCAGCAAATCGCCGCTGAGCGCGCGGACCCAAGCCTCCAAACCCTCACCCCCGCGGGCGAGCGTGACCCAATTGACGATCCAGAAGCTGAGCAGCGTCATGCCGCCCAAGACCAGCACCACCGCGCCCCAATTGCCCGGCAAGCCCAGCAAACCGTCCATCCCCGCCCCCTGTGATCACCCGTGCAGACAATCCCCATTCCCCTCATGTAATCATCGCAAATAAAGCGAGGACTTGGCAAGGCTCTCTCGCTTACACACAACTGTCATTATTTTGGCCGCGGAAGACTTTGCGCGTGCTGGGTTTGGTGTGTGGTGTATCGCATTGCATAGGCCCCGGTGCCGGGACAGCGGGTCAGTCCCGCGAGGTCCGTGGTCTTGGGCCCCGGACAGCCGCAAGTG
>DMER01000168.1:53539-53890 GCA_003451645.1 Alphaproteobacteria bacterium
GCGCGGCTTCCGGGGTGACAAAAGGGGGGCCCCGGACAGCCGCAAGGGCGGCTTCCGGGGTGAGAAAAAGGGGAGGACGTCATTCCGGGGCTTTGCGCGAGCAAAGAGCCCGGAACCCAGGAACACCGACGGTGGTCAGGCTGGCGAGGTCCGTGGTCCTGGGCCCCGGACAGCCGCATGCGCGGCTTCCGGGGTGACAAAAGACGGAGACCGGAGAGCCGCAAGCGCGGCTTCCGGGGTGACTAAGGGGGGGGAGGACGTCATTCCGGGGCTTTGCGAAAGCAAAGAGCCCGGAACCCAAGAACACCGACGGTGGTTATCCTAGCGAGGTCCGTGGTCCTGGGCCCCGGA
>DMER01000168.1:54161-56264 GCA_003451645.1 Alphaproteobacteria bacterium
CAAGCGCGGCTTCCGGGGTGACACAGGGCTGCGTCAGCCCGCACCCGCCACCACCAAAACCGCACCTGTTGCAACGGCGATCCGGGAAAAATCGCACCTCCTGGTGGGCCCAATCATGAAGACGGGTTCGGCAATGAAGATCACAGCCGGCCGGTGCGCGATGGCGCGGGCGAGGCGCAAGCGCGCGGCGGTCCAGGGATCCCTCATTTCAAGAGAGGGGTCCAGCAAGAGGCCCGCTGGCCATTCCTTTGGGTCCAGACCTGCCAGCTCCAGCGCCTCGACGATGTCCGGACTTGCTGCACCCACGCGCCCCAGAGTGAGATTGCGCTTAACGCTGGCGCGCAACAGCGGAACGGTTGGACTAACTAGCGCGACATCGGATGGCGATAATGGCTGTCCATCCAGCAGGACCCCGCCACCAGGCCCGGCCAGCGCCAGAACTTGCGCATAGGCGGCCGCAGGATCGCCTCCACCATCGATTACCGCGACGGTTCGAGGCGCGAAGACCCTGTCCTGCCCCGACAGCACAAGGCCCATGTCCGTTGGCGCCAGTTCACCATGCGTCTGCTGCGCCTCACCTTCTGCGGTGGTTGAGATATCCGCCGAGAGCCGTTGAAACCGCTTTCGGGCGACGCGAAATGCTGCATAGAGATCGAGCGCGCGTGCGCCGCCAGCCAAGCCTGTGGCCAGGAAGCCCAAACCAAAGAGGAACGTTGCCCAGCCGCCAGGCGACTGCATCTCCGCCATCGCAGGGCCCAGGAAGAGGATCGCAGCGGCGGCGATCATCGCGGTCATGGCGGCGGCAGGGGCTGCTATGAACCCCGCGATATGCCGGCTACGGACGGTTGCGGCATGGAGGCGTCTCGTGCGCTTTGCCAAACGGCGCTGCTCCCGCGTCAGGCCTTGGAAAGCATCGATCGCAGCCGCCCCGGTCACGATATCCCCCGCCAGTGACGATACCCGTCCGCGGGCGCGCCGCAACGCGTGTTCCGCCCGAGACAGCGGCCCAAAAAGGAGAAACATCGTCAGACCATTCAGCAGCAACGCCCCACAGACAATGGCGAGGCCCGGAACGCCAACCGCGCTGCACAGGATGGCAGCTGCGGCCAGGCAAGCGCCAATGGCGGCCACCAGCTCGCTAACCCCCGTCGCGGTCCAATCGCGCAAGGCATTCAGATCGCCCGTCATGCGCACAGCCATCGTGCCCAAGCGGCGCTTCTCATTGCGGGGGCCAAGTGCGACGGCATGGCGGGCAAGATTGGCGCGGACTTCGTTGGCATACCGCACACCTAGATCCGCCGTCGCCACCATGCGCTCCCACCCGGCCGCCGCAACCAGACCACCCAGCGCCACGAGGAACAGCACAGGCGCCCAATCGACAGCGCCATCCGTTGCGGCCTCTGCGGCGGTTTTCAACGCGATGCCAACCCCCGTCATTGCGGCCGCCTCTATCAGCGCCAGCGCGCCAAGCTGAAAGACCGCCGCGCGCCGGTGTGGTGCCAAAAGCGCCGGGATCATGCCGCGCGAACCCGGGTGCGCCGCGTCAAGTCACCGGCCCATTGCCGGGCGAGGTCCGGCGATGCCAGGGCTTCCTTGGTATAGCAAGCAACGCCCGTCGACAGCTCGGTCTCGCGGCATGCCAGAGGGGACTGAGTCACGAGGCCGCTAACCCCCAGGATTTGCCGGTTGTGCTTGCGCAGCCAGGCGACACCCATGGCCGCCGACGCGGAGCTCTCTGCCGCATAGACATAGGCATCCACCAAATGCTCGAGCGCCTGCGAGCCGATCAGCCAGCTCGTCTCGGGCTGATAAAGGCCGTCGGCGATCTCAAACACCATCATGTTGCAGCCGCGGGCGATCATCTCCGCGGCCAGCGTGTCGGCAATATCCATCAGGTCGTCCTGCGCAACTTTGTAGGTCGTGGCAAAACCCGCATCGGTGAAGTCAGCGATCGCATGCGCCCCTGCATCCCACATGTGCCAATAATCATTGCCAGCCCCGGTTCCGGTGATCTTTGCCGCGCCGACCTTGAAGCCGCCCTTCGCAAAGCCATGAACGATCGACGCCGCGGCTGTCGTCTTGCCGGCATTCATCGAGCCGCCA
>DMER01000168.1:56457-60463 GCA_003451645.1 Alphaproteobacteria bacterium
GCCGGCATTCATCGAGCCGCCAGTCACGGCGATGCACGGGATCTTGAGGTCTCTGCGGGCAGGCGTGACGCCAAAGCGGCGCAGATTGACCACCACGCCAGTCTCGTCCGCGATCAGGCCTAGGGGCGTGATTGCTGTGGGTGCGGCCATCGTAGCATTGCGGCACAGCACTTGGCCGGCAATCCCGCCCGCGGCCGCAAGGTGGCACGCACCAAGACTATCTGGCACGACCGCCTCGAACTGATCCGGCGCATAGCGATTGCCATAGGCGAGAATGACCTCATCGCCGGGAAAGAGTGTGCTTTTGCGGCTCGTGGGCAGTTCCAGCTGTTTGTGTGCGCCGAGGGCGTCAACACGGGCGAGAACCAAGTCTCCTGCTTGCGGTGCCGCCACATCGCGTGTGACTGCATGGATATAGGCTTCAGGCACGATGCGTGTCGAAAATCCGCGTTTCGCATTGGAAACGCGCTCATGGCTCAGGCGTTCAGTCATTGCTGTGTCCTCCATTCTGACTGAAGGCACAACGCACTCAGACCAAAGATATTCCGTAAGGCCCCTATTTCTGTTGCCCTCAGGGACGCCAAGCCTGCGGGTGGCCCGCAAGGACCCGGTCGAGTGTCACGAGCTTCATGCCCTCGGCTTGGGCTTGCGCGAGCAGCAAACGGTCGAAGGGGTCTTTCATGGGCGGGTCCGGGTCCACCACGGCCACAAAATGCTGTTCATTGATGGGGAGAATTCCAAAACCCGCATCCTGGCAAAACTGTGCCACCTGATCTGGCCGAACGTTCAGATCAAGCTTACCGATCCGCGTCTTGATCGCAATTTCCCAAAGTGAAGCCACGCTGACCGAGGGCGCCGCGGCATCACTCAGCACAACGCCCGCATAGCGGGGATAGTCCCGCTCGAACCGGCGCTCGAGAATTGCGATCACGAAGTGCGTGTCCAGCAGCAGCCGCATGATTACTTCATCGGTGTGATGAGAAAATCGTCCGGTAACGGAGCATCGAAGTCGTCAGCGATAAAGACGACCGGGTTCTCAACGCCGATGGACTTTAGATAGGCGTAGCCCGCCTCCAGATCGATACCACCCTTTTTCTTGTGAGGCACGAGATCGAAGACTGGCTTGCCATTGCGCGTGACGGTGATGGTCGCACCCGCCTCAACCTCCCGGGCGAGTTCGGTCAGCCGGTTCTTGGCGTCTTTGATGGACACGGTTTTCATGGGCCTATGAGGTAGCTACTTGTAGCCACTTTGTCAAGCAGGCTCGCAGGGCGCCTGCTGCTCGTTGGCCGGACCCTTACCCAGCGTATGCCTGCTGACCTGGATCAAGGTGAACCTTCAGAGCCTTGCCCACATTCCTCCTGCACGCGCAATCAGAGGAGGGCCTATGCCCGATCATATGTGGGATGCCATTATCATTGGCTCTGGCCTTGGCGGGCTGGCGGCGGCAGCAAAGCTCGCGACCGCCGGCCGCCGCGTCTTGGTCCTTGAGCGCAATGCTTATGCGGGCGGGGCGGCCTGCACCTATCGCCATGCGGGCCTGCAGATCGAGGCCTCTCTGCACGAGATCAATGGCGTCACACCGGGCGATCCCAAAATGCGAGCGCTGAGCGCGATGGGCGTTCTCGACCATGTGCGGTTTTCACCCGTGCCCGAATTCGCCGAGGTGCGCTCCACTATGGCGGGTGCCCCTTTGCGGCTGCCGCATGGCTTCACGCCCTATCGCGAGGCGTTGACAATGCGCTTTCCCCACAAGGCCGACGGTATTGATGCCTACATGGACATGCTCGAAGGACTGCATAGCGCCTTGACGCAATTGTCGGGGACGCATGGGCCTTTGTGGTGGATGTGGCATGGGGCGGAGGCGCTGGGGGGACTTGGGCCCCTTCTCACCCATGCGCGGGACAGTGTTTCCGAAGCCTTTGAGCATTATTTCGGCGCCGAAGAAGGGCTCAAGGCGGTTGCAGGCGCGCATATGGAGTATTTCCACGATGACCCAAGCGAACTCTGGTTTGCCCTGTTTGCGGCGGTGACGGCCAGCTACATCGCTGACGGCGGATATTATGTATACGGAGGATCAGGCGCCCTGGCGCGTGCTTTTGTGCATGTGATCGAGGATCATGGCGGCGCAGTTCTGACGGGCCATACGGTAACGCGCATCCTAGCCGGCGACGCAGGCGTCAGCGGGGTGGTGCATCTGGACGAAGATCATCTTCCCTGTACAGAGCACAGCAGGGTTGTGCTGGGCAATGCGGCGCCTGCCGCTATTGGGCCCATGCTGCCCGCGGAGATGCAGTTCGATTTTGCGGCCGCCTATCGCGACAAACCATTGTCCTCATCGCTTTTCACCATCACCTATGGCCTCAAGACCGCAGCGTCCTCGTTTGGCATTCGTGCTTACTCAACGGTGGTCTATCCGGACGGTATGCGGCGGTTTGACGAGGTGGCGGCGGGTGCACGCCTGCTAGCACAACCGCCCGGCCAGGCCTTGCCGAAATATATCCTGACTGATGCGAGCCAGATCGACAGCGGCCTCAAACACAGCAAAGGCCGGCATGTCCTCAACGTAACGGGCGCCGACCGGCTCGGCAATTGGGCGGGCCTCGACGAGCCCAGCTATTGCCTGCGCAAGGCGGCTTGGATTGGTGCGATTCTGGCCGATCTGGACCGGCGGTGGCCGGGCCTGGCGGCCTCCGTTGACTGGCATGAGATGGCGACCGCGCGCGCGATGGCGCATTTCCTGAACACGCCGGAAGGGGCAGTCTACGGCTTTGCGCCGCGCCCGCCCGCACCTTTTCCAGATCGGCCACGCATTACGACATCCGTACCCGGACTGTATCTGGCGAGTGCCTACACGGTCTCAGGCGGCTATACGGGCGCGATCATTGGCGGGCTGATGGCCGCGGACAGAGTGCTGGAGGCATGAGGTTCAGGGTCTGGTGAGCGCCGCAAGATCACCTGACGATCTCATACTCCAGCCGCACAAAGTCAAAGGCCCGCTCATTGGCCTTGGCTGGGTTGGCCTCCCGCGCAGCCACAGAGAGGGTCACGAGGTCCTGATCGGAGTCCGCGCGGCTGCCCGCCTGCTCAACCTTGAAGCCGCGCGTGCGGGCCGAACGCACCCGCTCCTCCAGCTGGAGCTTGTCATAGATCGCCTTGTCCGGCGAGATGATCAGCATCAGCGCCGAGCGGCCAAAAGGTTCACCTGCGCGGAACTGAAACTGCTCATCCGCTCGCGGAAAGGCCAAGGTCTGCCCAGCCTTGATCTGCACCGGTTTGGTGTCGAGCGCATTAGGCAGCAGATAGGTCAATTTGCCCGATGCGTCGTAGTCCGCCAGGACCACATAGCCGCCAACCTTGCCCGCCGTGACACGCAACTCGCGCAATTCGTTCACCGGCACCTTGGTCTCGCCGCATTGGGCTTTGCCGCTGGCGTCCTTGGGTTTGCAGATAGCGAGCGTCGCCAATTGCCCTGGCGGGGCCGCGGACCGGCCGCCCTGCTCTGCGGAGCCGCCGCCCAGATCCGCCAGCAGCAAGTTCTGGATCTCCCCGATTGGCGCGATCTCCTTGCGGTCGTTCACGGCGAGCAGCGTGTCCTGCTTGATGTGTGTTTTGATCCAGTCTGCATAGGCAGAGATGCGTGTATAAACGCCTGGCGAGTTGGCATTCGCACAAGGCGAGGGCCCATAACTGACGATCCCCTGCAGGATTGGGCAGCGGTTCTTATCCAGGATGACCAAAGGCCCGCCGCTATCGCCGGAACAGGTGTCGTTGACCGCCTTCTTTGTGGGGTCCAGTTTCTTGGCAGGCTGGCCAGCACAGATCTGCTTGGGCCAGATCGTGAGCGTCTGAGGCCGCTCTTGGAATGCCCAATAGGTCTTTACAGACGGCCCGCACGAGGCGAGGCGGTCAAGCTTGAGAATCGCCTCCTGAAGCTTGGGCGTGCCCGCATAGGCCGTCTTGCCGCTCATGTCCTTGAACCTCGCCGTCTTCGGGCGTTCCGTTT
>DMER01000168.1:60672-64007 GCA_003451645.1 Alphaproteobacteria bacterium
CTTCGGGCGTTCCGTTTCCGGGTTTATCCGCGCCGCTGTGTTGCCGCCGCCTGTGACAGTAGCCGTTGGGTCGGCCAAGTCCGTCAGGCCCCAGCCTGCCGCGATCATATGCGTGCCCGCATCCGGCAGATTGTCGATGTCCACTGCCCCGCTGCCTGCGAACCGCATCAGGTAACCCTTGGCGGGCTCCTTGAGACGGATGAGGGCAATGTCATTGTGAAAGCTGGCCGTGTTGCCGTCCTTGTCCTTGCCATAGTCCTCATGCGGAATGATGGAGTCCGCCTTGTCGAGCGGCACGAGCGGCTTGGCGTTGACGCGCTCCAGATCGTCCGTCCTTTCCACAATCTCCAATGTTTGGCCAAACGAATCCGACGCGGTCGAGACCCATTTGCCATTCTCGAACTTGGCCTTGAACGTCCGCCCCGCGCCAAAGCAATGGCGCGCGGTCACAACCCAATTCCGGGCGATCAACATGCCAGAGCAGAAATAGGTCATGTCGTTCTCGCCCACCCACCGCAGCGCCACTAGGCCGGGCCAGTTGGCGGTAAAGGCGCCGGTGCCCCCCATGACGCGGGCACCCTTTTCAATGTATTCCCGTTCGGGGCACTCAGAAGGCTGGTTGGCCGTTTGTGCGGCGCTATCAAACGTGCTCAGTCCCAGTGCGATCACACTCAACAAGCCGAACCGGCCTAACCTACTCATTTGCTTCTCCCGTGGCATCGTCCCGCCAGGCCTGATGGGGCTCATCGCGCGACCGTATAAGACTTCCTCTCAAAGACCCATTGGCCTTCGGCGCCAGGCGCCTTGCGCGCCCGTGCAACACTTTCAGCCAGGGCATAAAGCTCATCCTCCGCCGATTCAGGCGGCTCGGTGATATAGCCGCCCGAGGCGCGCGCGCGCGCATTCAAATTGAGCCAGGCGGGAAATGCGGGGTTCGGACCAATGATCGCGAAGACTTGACCCTTGCCTGACTGCGCGCCGCCTCTCGGTGCCGGCGCCGTCCAGGTCTCTCCAGCCTTGAGTTCGACCGGGCCCAATTGCTGAGCGCGCGGCGCCAAGTAGGTCAGGCGTCCAGCGGCATCGACCTCGCCGACGATGATATAGCCGCCGATGTTGCGGGCCGTGACCGACACCTTGCGCGATTGGCCCGCGCCCACTTCCAAGGCAACATCAAGGCCGGGCGCGCCAAAGCTGCGCGCGCCAATGCCGCGCGTGCCAATGGCGGATGCGACTTGCTCCATTGCCGCGACGGGCCGGGCGCTCGAGCCTTGCGCGACCCCCGCAATTTGGGTCTGCGGGCCGATCGCCAGCCTGATCCAGTCCTTGAAGGCGGACATGCGAGTATAGACCGCCGGCGCGTCATTGGCCGCGCATTCATTCAGGCCAAACGACACCAACCCCACCAAGACGGGCTTCTGCTCCGCATCCAGCCGGACCAGCGGCCCACCGCTATCGCCACTACAGCTGTCCTTGGGACGCGCGGGGTCTTGCTTTAAGATACCTGCGCAAATCTGACGCCGCTCGGAGATGTCAAAGCGCGGAAACACGTCCGTACACTGCGAAAAGGCGCGCCGGACAGGCAGCGCAAGTTCCTGCAGGATGCTCGACCCCGCCAGCGCCTTGACCCGCTCATCAATCGAGAAGATGTCGCGCGGGCCATTATTGTCGATGGTCCCGAAGCCCGCCACCCAGACCTTGAAGTCATTGCGCTCAGGGTCGGCGCTAAGGTCTGTGGATACGCGCATCACAGGACCGGTCGCCGGGCTTTTGAGTTTAACGAGGGCGATATCGTTGCCCAATTTCTTTGGGCTGTAGCCGCTATGGTAGATGATACGCTCCGGCAGCAGGGGCGTGCGCGCATCCTTAAGATTGCCGATATTGTCGAAGAGCTCCAGCCTGGAGCCAGGCACATAATCGGCATCGTTCGACGCAACCCAGGTGCCCGCGACCTTGACGAAGTCGGCTTTGGAATCCTTGCCGAAGACACAGTGCGCCGCCGTCACCACCCAGCTGGGGTGGATGAGTGTGCCGCCACAAAAGAATACAGGGACCGTGCCGTGACGCGGGCCCAAATCAATCGGGGCTCGCATCACTACCATGCCAGGCCAATTGCGGATGTCGGCCGCCGTGCCGCCGCGCACGCGGGCGCCAACCCCGCGGTCCAATTCGTCGTCCTCGTCCTCGACAGCAGGTTGAGCGTGGGCAGTGTGGAGAGGTGCGAAAACGAGATAGGCGGCCAGCGCCGCCAGAATAGAGGCGAAGAACAGCCGGATCGCGCCGCGCAGCCGCACCATCGTTTGCCCTCCCCCCTTGGCATTCCGAAAGCCACATCCCGAAATTGTTTTATCTCTTTCCGGTCCAGCCGTCGAGGGGTTGCGCTAAGGCGGTCAAATGCTGCCAAAGTGATCCCCATGCGTATCTTGGCCATCGACTTTGAAACCGCCAATCCCAACCCCTCTTCAGCTTGCGCCATCGGCGCGGTCTTAGCGGATCGCGAGCATGTTCTGTACGAGTATACTTCGCTGATAAGGCCGCCTACGCAGTGGTTTGCCTTCACGCCGATCCACGGCTTGCGCTGGCCGGACTGTGAGGCGGCGCCCGCATTTCCTGCTGTTTGGGACGAGGTGCTACTCGTTGCGCAAGAGGCTGACGTCCTCGTGGCACACAATGCCAGCTTTGACTTTGGCGTCATCCGCGCATGTTGCCGCCATTACCGCCTGCCGCCGCCAGCGCATCCTTTTGCGTGCAGCGTCAGACTAGCGCGACAGGCGTGGGGATTGCCTGCCAATGGGTTGGCGGCGCTCAGCGAACGCTTTGGGATCGCGCTCAATCACCATGAGGCATTGTCTGACGCTCGTGCTTGCGCCCTGATCGTTCAACGGCTGATGAATGAGGGCTATGACCCGCGCGACGCGCTGATCTCGCGGGGCCATGTCACCACTTGATGCGGCCATCCTGGATTTGGTCGTAAATCTCGGGCGTCAGCCTTTGGTATTGTTTGTCGATCGGGTCGAAGAAATAGAGCGGATCCTTGATCGTCGAAGGATTGAAGCCCTCTTTGACCAACTGGACTTTCGTGTGCTTGAAGGTCCCTGTTGCCTCGATGTACTCCTGCATGCGCAGGAAGACAGGCCGCGCGTAAACGGGAAGATTGCGTTCCATGTGCTTTTGGAAGGCCTGAAGATCGAGTGCGTGCGCCGTTGACAGGGCCGCCATGCCGGCCCGGCCGTCGGTTCCCGGAATACTAACGCCATAGACATTGGCTTCCTTCACGCCAGCGAAGGTTGAGAGTGCTTCAGCCACTTCATTGGTCGAGACATTCTCCCCCTTCCAGC
>DMER01000168.1:64223-64564 GCA_003451645.1 Alphaproteobacteria bacterium
AAGGTGTCGCCGATCCTGTCGATGAAATAGAAGTAGCCTTGCGCGTCCTGCTTCATGAGGTCGCCGGTGCGAAACCACAAGTCGCCCTGCTTCTGCGCGTTGCGGAGCAGTTTCTTCTCCGTGTCCGAGCCCTTGGAGTAGCCCTCAAAGCGGGTGCGCAGATCATCTGAGCGAACCTCGCCGACGGCCTCGCCAATCTCGCCCGGTGCGCATTCGATGCAAAAGCCATCAGGGCCGCGGACGGGTTGTTCCGTCTCCACATCAAAGCGGAATAGCCGCACATGGGTGCGTGACTTGGCCCAACCAGGAATGCGGCCGACCGCCCCGGTCTTGCCGTCGAA
>DMER01000203.1:0-4811 GCA_003451645.1 Alphaproteobacteria bacterium
CCCGCCGCATAGCCCTCGGCGTGAATGTAGGAGATTTCCTTGAGCTTCAGCGCACCCTCCAGCGCAATCGGATAGGCGAGCCCGCGGCCCAAATAAAGCACATCGCGCGCCTTGGCTATGTCGTGGCAGATGGCCTCGATCTGCGCGGATTGGCCCAGCACTTCGTTGATGTGGCGCGGAATTTCCATCAGCACGCGCGTCAATCGCATCTCGTCGTCTCGGCTAAGCGCGCCACGCGCCACACCGGCGGCTATCGCCAAAGCGGCAAGGACCGACAATTGGCAGGTGAATGCCTTGGTCGAGGCGACGCCAATCTCAGGCCCTGCATGGGTCGGCACCACAACATCGCTTTCACGCGCGATGGAGCTTTCCGGCACATTGACGATAGAGAGGATGTATTGGCCTTGCGAACGGGCATAGCGCAAGGCCGCCAAAGTGTCGGCCGTCTCGCCCGACTGGCTCACGAAGATCGCAAGCCCGCCCTTGGGCATCGGCGCCTCGCGGTAGCGGAACTCGGAGGCCACGTCGATCTCGGCAGGCAGACGGGCTGCCTGCTCGAACCAATATTTGGCGACCATGGCAGCGTAGTAGGACGTGCCGCAAGCAACAATGGTCACGCGCGAGAGATGGGCAAAATCAAATGGCAGCTTTGGCGGCTGCGCCATTTGGGTCACGGGATTGAGCACGCCCGACAAGGTGTTGCCGATCACCTCGGGCTGCTCAAAGATTTCCTTGGCCATGAAGTGGCGATGCGGCCCCTTGTCGACCAGCGAGCCAGACAATTGCGTTGTGCGCACCTCCCGGTTGGCCGGCCGGTCTTGCACGTCATAGACGCGCGCATTGTCGCGATTGAGGACGACCCAATCCCCCTCCTCCAGGAACAGGACACGGTTGGTCAAGGGCGCCAGCGCCATCGCGTCCGAGCCCAGATACATCTCACCATCGCCAAAGCCGACCGCAAGCGGCGAGCCTTTGCGCGCACCAATCATAAGGTTCTCATCGCCGCGGAATATGATGGCGAGGGCATAGGCCCCTGTGAGCCTTTTTATCGCGGTTGAGGCGGCCTTCTCGGCATCGAGCCCCTGACGCATATACTCCGTGATCAGATGAACGGCGACCTCGGTATCCGTTTCGGTTTCAAATTTGTGCCCCTTGCCCTCAAGCTCGGCACGCAATTCGCGGAAATTCTCGATAATGCCGTTGTGCACGACGGCACAACGATCGGAGGCATGGGGGTGCGCGTTGGTCTCGTTCGGGGCGCCATGGGTTGCCCAGCGGGTGTGGCCGATGCCGGTGCGGCCCTTCAGCGGGCTTGCGCTCAAGACCCGGCCCAGTTCGCGCAACTTGCCCGGAGCGCGGCGGCGCTCGATGCGCGCGTCCGTCAAGGTCGCGATCCCTGCACTGTCATAGCCGCGATATTCCAGCCGTTTGAGGCTGTCGAGGATGATGGGGGCGACGTCCTCTTTGCCAACAATACCAACGATACCGCACATGAAACTATCCGCCTTTCTTGGCTGCCTTGGCCGCCTTTTCAGCTTTTTTGCGAGTGCGGAATTGCTCCGCCCACCCCTCAATTTCAACTTGCTTTGAACGCTCAACGGCCAGCGCGTTAGCGCTCACCGCTTTTGTCACCACGGAGCCCGCTCCAACATAGGCGCCATCATCGATCTTGACTGGGGCAACCAGGGCTGAATTCGAGCCGATGAAGACATGGGCCCCAATATCGGTGAAGTGCTTGTCGAAACCATCGTAATTGCAGGTTATGGTCCCGGCGCCAATGTTGGCGCCAGCGCCTACGCGCGCATCCCCAATATAGGCCAAGTGATTGGCTTTCGCCCCATCCTCGATCCGCGCGGCTTTGACCTCAACAAAATTGCCAATATGGACATCCCGGCCGATCTCGGCCCCGGGGCGCAATCGCGCATAAGGCCCAATGATGGCACCCTCGGCGATCGTGCAATTCTCAAAGTGGCAAAAGGGCCTGATCGTGACGTTTGAGGCGACCTTGACCTTGGGGCCGAACACAACGTTCTGACCCACCGTCACATCCTGCGCGATCTCGGTATCGTGGGAGAAATAGACCGTGTGCGGATCAGCGAGCGTGACGCCCGCGGCCATGAATTTCCGCCGCTGACGGGCCTGGAAAACCGCTTCGACCTCGGCCAGCTCGCCGCGCGAATTGACACCGCGCACATCGTCAAAGGGCGCCTCAATGGCGGTGCAGCGCAAGCCCCGGCGGCGCGCAAGTTTAATGATGTCGGTCAGATAGTACTCCTCCTGCGCATTGTCGTTCGTGACCTCGGCCAGAAGCGAGAACAACAATGGCGCGCTCAACACAAAGCCACCGGCATTGACAAAGCCGATCTTGAGCTGCTCGGGCGTGCAATCCTTGGCCTCGACAATGTCATCAAGCCCGCCCTCAGCGTTCAGGATCAGACGGCCATAGGCGGCGGGATCGGGAGGGCGGAAGCCCATCAGCACAACGTCAGCACGCGCGCGTGCGCCGCTCAACAGCTCAAGCGTTGCTGGAGTCAGAAGCGGATTGTCCGCGTAGAGAACGATGACGTCGCCTGCCCAATCGGCCAATAGCTCCCTGGCGCTCAGTGCCGCATGGCCGGTACCCAAAGGCGGGTCCTGCAACGCACAGACGCCACCCTCAGCCTCGACAAAGCGCGCGACAGGGTCCTGCCCCGCCCCGCGCACGACCACGATCCGTTCGCACTTCACCGCCCGCAGCGCGTCCAGAATGTGCCCAAGCATCGCCCGCCCGCCGACCGGATGGAGCACCTTGGGCAAAGCCGACTTCATCCGTGTGCCCTTGCCCGCCGCAAGGACGAGAGCCGCCAGGGGGCCCGATACGCCTGATCCATGTGTATTCATTACAAAAGGCGCCTTAAACGCTGGGGGTCGCACTAAGGTCTTGATAGCGGTGCATCAGTTCTCATACATCATCGCAATGCGAAAATGACAAATTGTTTCCGAGTTTTGCGATGATTCGGGGGCCGGACTCGGAGGGGCGCGGATGATGGATTTGGGGCGGTTTAGGACCATCCTGTTCGATTTGGATGGCACCCTGGTCGATACGGCGCCCGATTTAGCAGGCGCGATGAACGCCGTTCTGGAACGTAATGGGCGGCCGCATTTGCCCGTTGCTGCGGTCCGGGCCATGGTGGGGCGCGGCGCCCGGGTCCTTATCGAGAAAGGATTTGCTGCCACCGGCGCGTCAGCGGACCCTGAACGGTTGCCTGGCCTTGTGGAGAATTTCCTGGACTATTACCGCCTGAACCTGACCGCCAATTCGGTGCCCTTTGTGGGCGCACGGGAAGTTGTCGCGGATTTTGCGGCCCAAGGCGCGCGTTTGGGGGTGTGCACCAACAAGCCGTTCGACCTCGCAGAAGCGCTGTTGCGGGAGCTGGATTTCCGGTCGCCATTCCATTCGGTGCGCGGAGCCGACAGCGCCCCGTACAAAAAACCTGACCCGCGCCATGTCTATGACACGTTAACCTTGGCAGGCGGCTCGCATGGTGAGGCCGTGCTGATTGGCGACAGCGAGACGGATGTGAAGGCTGCGCGGGCGGCGGGTATCCCAGTGGTGCTGGTCAGCTTTGGCTATACGGAAACGCCTGTCACAGAGCTGGGCGGCGACGCCATCATCGATCATTTTCGAGACTTGCCAGATGCGCTGCGCGCCTTGGCCTGAGGGCGGCAATGGTGGGCACTGTTGGGATTGAACCAACGACCCCACCCGTGTGAAGGGTGTGCTCTCCCGCTGAGCTAAGCGCCCATCGCCGCGTAGAATTGTGTCGCATAACCGACGGTGCCCATGCAAGTCAAGCTGAGGCTCACACGGATGTGCCTCACCCGTGTATACCTTTCCCTCTTTTAATCTGGGGACTTGTGATGCTATCTGGCGAGACAGCCACGCACATCACATCGGCGGACCCCTTCATGCTCGAACTCCTCTATAGTCCGGAGGCCTGGATCAGCTTTGTCACCCTGGCGGTGCTGGAGATCGTTCTGGGTGTGGACAATCTTTTGTTCATTTCGATCTTGGCGGGGAAGCTGCCCGAGGAGCAGCGCGCGAAGGCCCGGCAGATCGGCTTGGCGGTCGCTTTGATCACGCGCTTGCTGCTTTTGGTCACCCTCGCATGGGCTGCGAAACTGACCACGCCAATCGCCACGCTTGATTTCGGCTTTGAGCATCCCTTTGTGCTGTCCTGGCGGTCGATCATTCTGGGCCTTGGCGGCATGTATTTGATCTATAAGGCCGTCGTGGAGATGAACGAGATCGTCCGGGCGCGCCATCACGGCACACATGCGGCCCACGGCACCAAAAAGGATCAGCGGCCGGCCGTCTTCGGCTGGATCATCTTGCAGATCGCGATCATTGATATCGTGTTCTCCCTCGACAGCGTGATCACCGCCGTTGGCATGGTGAACGAGGTGCCCATCATGGCGGCTGCCATTATTGTGGCGGTACTGGTCATGCTGTTCCTGATCAACCCTATCGCCACCTTTATCGACAAGCACCCGGAAGTGAAAATCGTCGCCTTGAGTTTCTTGCTCTTGGTCGGGTTCATTTTGGTGGCGGATGCGGGCGGCATTCACATCCCCAAGCCCTACCTCTATTTCGCGCTTGGATTCTCGACCTTTGTTCAGATCATGATTCTGTGGGCCCAAGGCGATTTGGGGAGCGACAGCAAGACGCCCTCTGAGCAGAAAGAGGCGGGAAGCTAGTGCATCGCGCGGTCAGTTGGACTCAAAGCAGTCAACTGACCGCGATAACGTTGCACGGCAATTCAATAGGTTAG
>DMER01000203.1:5043-21743 GCA_003451645.1 Alphaproteobacteria bacterium
AAATCGAAGTGATTTGATCGCCCATTGCGCTAAACGCGCGGGGCGGTCTTCTGTGCCTTGGTGGCGAGGAAGCAGCGCACGGCCAGTTCGCCTTTCTTGAGGGCATCGTGGCGGGCGGTCCATTGTTTGACTTGATCGGTCAGCGCATCGCCCGCCCCTACCGTGCCAGTGGTTTGTGACCGCAAAACCGAAAGCACCACTTCTTTCATCTGTGTGAAGTTGGCGACGATCGCGTCCCGATAGCGCGCGGTGATGTCCACATCCGCATCAATGCGCAGACCTGCACTCACCAACGCGAATTGAACATCCGACAAGCGCCAAATGATGGGCAGATATTGGGCCGCGGCCCCGAAAATTGTTTGGCGGCGCTCGGCCGTAATGGGCTCAGGCCCGCTTACCAAATCCACCAGGAACAGCATTCCTCCCGGTTTGAGCGCCGCACTCATCGCCTTGATGACTTGCGGGCGATCCTTGCGCTCATGCATGCGCATCACGCAAATGATTGCGTCGAATTGCCGCCCCGCAGGGAAGCCGTCACTGCGGGTGATCCCAAAATGCTTGATGCTGAACCCGGCAGTAACCCTTAGGTTCAAGGTATTGGCGGCCTGCGCATAGCCTTGGTCCCACTCGTAGCAAACAACCCGCGAATTCAGCGTGTCGGCAAGTTCGCGCGCCATGCCGCATAGGGCGGAGCCGAAAATCGCCACGTCCTTGTCGCGGTTGAGTTTCAGGGCCGCAATGGCGTCCTTGGCGAAAACACGCTCGACGGGGATAAAAAAGCCCTCGCCCCATAAGGCTTGAACGGCTTCGAGTTGCACTGCGGATACAGGGGGAGGCTGAGGGGCCGTCTCGCCCGCACGCGCCGTCTCACCACTCGGATTGGCGCCCTGCACTGCCACAAAACTCACCCGGCTTCCCCACCCACGGGAAAACTGTAGCGCAGATTTCCATACAAGAGGTTACGCGGGTAATGTTTCTATCACTACCTCTGGCTGTATCGCGCGAAAAACGCTGCGACCCGGTTAAAGACCAAATCCTGCTCTTTACCGTGCAGCAATAAATGGAAGCCGCCCTCAATGACCGCGAAGTCTGACCGTGATCCCAGGGCCGAGTGGGCATCGCGCGCGGCAGCCATGGGGGCGATGTCGTCCTGGTCGCCATGGATAAAGAGCACCGGCCCTTGGACCGTGGCGAGCCGCTGATTGGCCGCCTCCATCAGCATGACGAGGCCATAAAGCGCATCCGCCCGCACCCGCTTGAGAATAAACGGGTCGGCCGCCATGGCTTTCAGCCGGTCCACATTGTCGCTTGGTTTGAGATCGAGGCCGCGCCCGGACAAGGGCTCCGCAGGCGTCAGATGCGCCAAGGTCCACAAGCCCGCGCGCTCCAGCCAGCCGAGCCGCGACCAACCCTGCAAGCCAGGGGCAATGAGTACCGTAGCGGCAACAGATGGCGGCTCCTCACTGCCCAAGGCAGCCAAAGCGACCGCGCCGCCCATGCTCTCGCCCACCAGATAGACCGGCACGCCCGGATGGCGCGCCTGGACCAAGCGCACCGCGTCGGTGACATCGCGGGTCAGGGCGTCCGTACCCGGCCAAACGCCATCGCCCAGCGTGCGGCCAAAGCCACGCTGATCATAGGCATAGGTGGTGAAGCCTTGGCCCCGCCAATGCTCCGCCGCCGGACGAAAGGTCTCGCCATAATCGTTCATCCCATGCAAGGCGACGATGACGCCCCGTACCGGGCCCTCGGCCTGCCACACCGACCAGCGCAAGCGATAGCCATCGCGGGCAATGAAGGCCTGGTCAGACGTCTCAATTGCGGCTGCTGGCGCGCCTGGGCCCGGCGCCAGGATCTGCGGCCCGGCGCAGGCGGAGAGCAGCAGCAGGGCCGCAGCTAGGAGCCCAAGGCCTGCACTACCCGCGCGCGCAATTCCGGCAAGACCTGCTCTTCGAACCATGGATTTTGCTTCAGCCAGCCATTGTTGCGCCATGATGGGTGCGGCAGGGGCATCGCCTCCGGCAGATAGTCGCGGAAGGCCGCCACCGTCGCGGTCAGGCCCGACCTTACCCGATCCCCCAAATGCCAGCGCTGGGCATAGGCGCCAATCAGCACACGAAAGCGCAACTGTGGCATTTGCGCCATAAGCGGCGCGCGCCAAGTCCTGGCGCATTCGGGCCTGGGCGGCCGGTCGCCGCCCTTGGCGTCGAGGCCAGGAAAGCAGAACCCCATCGGCACAATCGCAATGTCTGCCTCGTTATAGAAGCGCTCCGGGGACAGATCGAGCCAAGCGCGCAGGCGCTCGCCTGAGGGGTCGCTGAAGGGGACGCCGCTCGCATGCACCCGGGTGCCGGGCGCCTGGCCCGCGATCAGCAGGCGGGCGGTGGACGATACTCTGAGCACGGGCCTGGGCTCCAAATGCCCGGCGCAAAGGCGGCAGGCCCGGATGTCCGACACCAATGCATCAAGGGCCATCAGCTAGAGCATCTGCGCGAGCTCAGGCGGCACCGGCACGGGGAACTCCAGCAGGATCTGCGCATGGGCTTTGCCTTGCGGGTCATTGCGCAGACTGGCGATGCCGCCGCCGCCCAAGGACTGCGGCAGGAGGAAGTTGAGCGCAGGCACGCCTGGCAGCTCAAAGCGTTCGCACACGCCCTCGCCCGCATCGAACAAGTGGCCCAAATAGGTGGCGACGGCGCGGGCGCTCAGCGTCGCGCGGATATAAGGCATGTAATCCGGCTTGCGCGCGATGATGCCAATGTTCGAGGCGTTCCCTTTGTCGCCGCTGCGGCCATAGGCGAGTTTGATCAGGGGCACATGAACGCCGCCGGTGACGTGCGCGGAGGCCAAGCCGTCAGGGCGCTTAATGGCGGACGGCGTAAAGCCGCCCGCGGTGCGAATGGCGACCGGCGTCGCATTGGGCCCGCTATGGCACGTGACCTCTACCGCGGACTTTGGCATCAGGAACGAGAACAGCCGCACGACGGGAGAGACCTTGGGCCGGTTGCCGCCAAGGCCCGTGAAGCCTTGCGCGAAGGAGGTGGCGCCGGATGCCGCCTCCCGCACCAGCATGTTCAGAGCCCGCTCCTCAGGGTGTTTGGCGGCCAGTTTCAGGATGACCTCTCGAGATGCGAGCGCCCCTGGCCGCGCATGGGGGCCGTACGAGGCCTCCGTGCCGACAATCTCAACGCTGCTCTCGGTCAGAGGCGCCATATTCGCGTCGCGCAGCATGCGCTCCATCCGTTTGAGGACGGCATGGCCTGTGCGCTCGGCCTTTATCCGTGCGTCGATGCCGCCGATGGTGATGTAATAGCCGACCCGGAAGCCGTCCTCATAGGTCGCACAAACCTTGTAGTGCCCGGACGGCGGCGTGCCTTTGGCGCCCGACACGCGCACACGGTTTGGCCCCACCTCTTCGATGCGAACGCCTGAGAAGTCGCACGTCACATCCGGCAGCAAATAGGCTTGCGGGTCGCCGATCTCATACACAAGCTGCTCGGCAATGGTGCCAAAGGTGACACAACCGCCCGTGCCTGCGGGCTTGGTAATCTCAAAGACGCCATCCTTGCCAATCGTGCAAATCGGATAGCCAATATTGGCCCAATCCTCACTGTCCTGATAATCCGTATACACACCACCACAGGCCTGCGCGCCGCATTCGATGATGTGACCGGCAAGGCTGCCCGCCGCCAGGAGATCATAATCCGTGTCCGCCCAGCCAAACTCATAAAGACAGGGACCGAGTGTCACGGCGCTATCGACCACGCGGCCTGTGATAACAATGTCGGCGCCTTGAGCCAGCGCCTGCGCGATCGCGCGTGCGCCCAAATAGGCGTTCATCGAGGCCAGGCGCTCCGGCAAGATCTCGCCGGTGAACATCTCCTTAGGCGCCGATTGGCGGATCTCCGCCTCCCGGGCTAGCAGATCGTCGCCCGTCACATAGGCAACCTTGAGCGACAGCCCTTGCGCGGCGATGAGCGCCTCGATCGCCTCAGCACAAGCACGCGGATTGACACCGCCCGCATTGGAAATGACCTTGACCCCTTGAGCCGCGATGTCCTTGAGGCAGGCCTTCATGGTCGCGGTCACAAAATCATGCGCATAGCCCATCTTGGGGTCGCGGGCCCGCTGACGCGCCAAGATCGACATGGTGATCTCCGCCAAATAGTCGAAGACCAAATAGTCGATGTTCTTGGAGGCGAGCAATTGCGGCGCGGCGAGCATGCTGTCGCCCCAAAAAGCTGACGCGCCGCCGAGGCGGATGGTGGATTTCATGGCTGCGTTCCCTTTGTTGTTTGTCGTCAGCCTAACGGTTGAGCCCGGCTTGTTCCACCCCGCACACCATCTGGATCACCGGCCTGCCTGAGTTGGGGTTGATCCCTTCCCCCACTTGCACGAACCCATGACGCTGGTAGAGCGCGATGGCCGTGTGATTGTCGGCATTGACCTCAAGGTTCAGGCGTGAGGACCCATGGTCTTTGCACCATTGGATTAGTGCGCCGCCAACGCCGCGCCCCCAATGCGCCAGCCCCACCACCAATTGATTGATGTGACCTGTCGCCGGGTCGAGCGTAACAAAGCCTGCGAGCTGTGCGGTGGCCGTGTGTGTGGCAAGGCAAATCAAAACGCCCTGAGCGTGAAACGCGGTCAGCCGCTCGATGAGCCAGACGCGCCGTGCCTCGAAGTCGATCTCAGGATAGGCCCTTTGCCAGCTCTCCACCCAAAGATCGGCCATAGCGTGCATTTGGGAGCCGTCAAACAGCGTGAAGCGCAGCGCCGTCATGGGAAGAGCGGCAACTGCTCCAGCCCCATGGTCTCGGGCAGACCGAACATGATGTTGAAGTTCTGAACACCCTGCCCCGTCGCGCCCTTCACCAGATTGTCGAGCACCGACACGATAATCGCGCGCTCCGGCAAGCGGTCTTGTGCCACACCGATGAAGCAATGGTTGGAACCGCGCACATGGCGCGTCTGCGGCGTCTGGCCAAAGGGGAGCACATGCACAAAGGGCTCCTTGGCGAAGCGGGTGCTCAACTGTGCGTGAAGCCTAGCCGCATTGTGCCCATTGATGCCGCGCACATAGATCGTGGCCAGCATACCCCGGTTCATCGGCATCAAATGCGGCGTGAAGGTTGCCGTCACCGGCCGCCCCGCCGCCTTGGACAATTCTTGGTCCAGCTCGGCCATATGCCGGTGGTGACCGACACCATAGGCATGCAGACCCTCCGCCACCTCAGTATGCAGATTGGCCTGTTTCTCGCTGCGCCCTGCGCCCGAGACGCCAGACTTTGCATCGACAATGATGTCCTCAAGGCTGATCAGCTTTTCCTCAACCAGAGGAATGAGCGGCAGCAAGGTTGTGGTGGGGTAGCAGCCGGGACAGGCGGCGATGCGCGCCTTGGCCAAGCGCTCCCGGGCAAATTCCGTTAGGGCGTAGACAGCGCCGGCTTGCAAGCCCGGCGCCTGATGCTCATGGGCGTACCATTTCTGGTAAAGCTGCGGTTGCTCCAAGCGGAAATCGGCGGAAATGTCGATCAGGCGCACATGCTCCGGCACGCTCAGCGCCACTTCCTGGGTCGTCGCGTGCGGCAGACAGAGAAATGCGGCGTCGATATCGGTCCAGACTATGTCCTTGATGCTGATCAGACGCGGCAGGTCGAGCACCGCGAAGTGCCCAAACACGTCGGATGCCAGATCGCCGGCGCGCCGGTCGCCGGTCAGCGCCACAATCCGCACGCGAGGATGGCGGGACAAGAGGCGGATCGCCTCAGCGCCTGTATAGCCTGAGGCGCCCAGAATGGCGACGCGGATCAGTGGCTCGGTGCTCATCGGTGTTGGTCCTTTGGCCTCGCTTTGAGGTGCGACGGTCACCGCGTCATGTCAAGATGCTGATAGCATCCATCAAGTATGGCCAACAAAAAAGGGCGCCCGGTTGGGGCGCCCGACTGTCTCGCGATAAAGATAAGCCTTAGCGCTTGGAGAATTGGAAGCTGCGGCGGGCTTTGACCTTGCCGTATTTCTTGCGCTCGACCACGCGCGGATCGCGGGTCAGATAGCCGCCTGCGCGTAATGTGGACCCCAAATCGGGTTCATAAATGCGTAAGCACTTGGCAATGCCATGGCGTAGCGCACCCGCCTGACCCGACAAGCCGCCGCCCACAATCGTGGCAAAAATGTCGTAGGAGGCCGCGCGATTGGTGGCGACCAATGGCTGACGCAGGATCATGCGCAAGACTGGCCGCGCGAAGTAGACCTCTTCAGTGCGGTAATTCACGGTCACCTTGCCCGAACCGGGCTTGAGCCAAACGCGCGCGATGGCGTTTTTCCGCTTGCCGGTCGCATAGGCGCGGCCCAGCGCGTCCAACTTGCGCTCCGCAGCCTCCTGACCTTGCGCGTCCCCACCGGTTTGGCGCTTGATCAACGTGCTCTTCATGTCGCCTAAAGTTTGTGTCGTCTCGGACATATGTGTGTGCCTTACGCTTAGCCGGTACGGGTGTTCTTGCGGTTCATCGCCTTGACGTCCAGCGGCTTGGGCTGCTGCGCCGTGTGCGGATGATCCTTGCCCTTGTAGACCTTGAGGTTCCGCATAAGCTGACGCCCCAAGGGGCCGCGCAGCAGCATACGCTCCACCGCCTTTTCAACGACGCGTTCAGGGAACTTGCCGCCGAGGATCTTGCCCACGGCGCGCTCTTTGATGCCACCGGGATAGCCCGTATGCCAATAGAATACCTTGTCGGTCAGCTTGTTGCCCGTGAACACGACCTTATCGGCATTCACGACAATGACGTTGTCGCCACAATCCATGTGCGGCGTGTAGATCGGCTTGTGCTTGCCCTTGAGCCGGGTCGCGATGATGGTGGCGAGACGCCCCACGACCAGCCCCTCGGCATCGATCAATATCCAGTCTTTCTTGATGTCGGCGGCCTTGGCCGATGTTGTGCTGGCCGTTTGCAGTACCATTGTTCCCAATCCTCGCAATCGAAGGCGCGGTGACTACGCAATCGGGACCGGGGTGTCAAGGGAAAAGGCTAATTTGGCTGGCTTTTTGTGTTGCGGTATCCTGATACCGCACTCGGATGTTGACCCTCGCTTAGGCGGCTCTGCTGCGCTACAACGCGGCGATGCACATGCCGAACGCCACTGAGCCGCTGTTGTCGACCGAACTCTCAGGCGCCACTTTGCGCCTGACGCTCAACCGGCCGCGCGCGCGAAACGCCCTGTCGTGGAACCTGCTCCTGGAACTTGAAAGGGCACTGGCTGAGGCCGCCACTAGTGACAATGTCAAGGTCGTGGTGATTGCCGCTCAAGGCCCCGCATTCTGCGCAGGGCATGATTTGAAGGAGCTGACGGCCTTTCGCGAAGAGGCTGATGGGGGCGCAGCGAGCCACACGAGGGTATTCGATTTATGCGCCCAAGTCATGCAGGCGGTCGTCCTGCTGCCCCAGCCCGTCATTGCCGAAGTCGCTGGGATCGCAACCGCCGCGGGCTGCCAGCTGGTTGCGAGCTGTGATCTTGCCTATGCGGCACCGGAGGCAAAGTTTGCTACCCCCGGCGTAAATATCGGCCTCTTTTGTTCGACGCCCGCTGTGGCGCTGACGCGCGCCGTGCCCCCGCGGGCGGCGGCAGAAATGCTGCTCACCGGCGATGCCATTGACGCCCAAACGGCGCAAGCGATTGGCCTGATCAATCGGGTCATCCCGGCGGACGCTCTGACAAGCCATGTGATGGCCGTCGCCCGCAAAATCGCAGGGAAACCGCCGGCAGTCATCCGCCTGGGTAAACGCACGGTCCGCGCTCAAGCAGCAATGCCGCTAACGGAGGCTTACGCGCACGCCTCGGCCGCCATGGTCACCAACATGCAGTGGCAAGAGGCCAAGGACGGCATCGCCGGGTTCCTCGGCCCTAAGATCTAACAGCCCTCAAGCCGCGCCCTGCCCGAAGCGGCGGTCGAGCGCGCTCGTAAAACTTGGGAGCACGCCGCCTAGCGAGCCGGAACTGAGTGCCAGCACGGTCCAATTAGGACCCAGCTCAGTGATCACTGCCGCACCCCATTCCTTCAGGCCTGGCGTGATAACCTTGAGTTTCGAGCCATAGGTCTTGCGGCACACGGCCGCGATCTCGCTTTGGGTCAGCTGATCGTCAGTAGTCTGACCATGATTGGGCGGTGGCAAAATGGCCACCAGGCTGACATCGCGGAAGACAGTGCGGTACCAGTCAAGCGCCGCGCGGGCCCGCCAACTAAAGGTATGCGGCTCGAAGACCACGGCCAATTTGCTCGCCGGGAAGTGCAAAAGCATCGCCTCGATGGCCGCGCGTGCCTTGTCCGCGGACGACCCAAAGCCTTCATAGACGGGGATGCTGGAGCGCGTGGTGAGCAAGTCCATCCGGCGCTTAACGCCCGGAAACGCCGCGAAGCCATCGGCAATCTGGGCAAATGTCAGCACCTTGCGCTCAAGCATTAAGGCTGCAGCGCCGACGAGATTTTGGATGTTATGCAGTCCCAGCATTTGGGTCTGCAGGCGCCCTAAGGTGTTTCCACGATGAACGAGATCGAATGAGGAGGTCAGGCCATACTGCAAATTGACCGCGCAATAATCCGCCTGCGGATTGGTATGGGAGTAACTCACCACCCGGCAGGGGGCTGCGTCCTTCATTTGCGCCGCAAAGGGCTCATCCTGGCAGTAGACCAGCAGCCCCTCATCAGGCAGCCTCTCCAGCAGTTGGCGGAAGGGCCTCTCGTAATCATCCTGTGTCGGGAAGACATTGACGTGATCATGCGCCACCGATGTCAACAGCACATCATGCGCCCGGTAGAGCAGAAATTTCGAGCGCGGGTCCTCGTTGCTCGCCGGGTACTCATCCCCCTCAAGCACAAAGACCAGTTCGGTCCCCAGATGTGCTGCCGCGGCCATGCCCTTTGGCACTGCGCCGACGAAATAGCCTGCATCCACGCCCGCATGCGACAACGTCCAGGCCAGGATCGCCGAGGTCGTGGACTTGCCATATGACCCTGCGACCACCCACGGTGTCCGGCCGTGGAGCGTCTCGTTCAAAACGTCGGGAAACGACATGACCGGCACGCCGCGCGCATGGGCGGCCGCAACCTCAGGATTGGCCATGGTCAGTTTGGCGTGTTTGCCGACAACAAAGCGGTCCACATTAGGGGGAATGTTGCTGGGCGCGTGCGGCGCGCGGATCGGGATGCCCGCGGCCGTCAACACGTCGCTTGCCGGGGGATAAAAGGCTTCGTCCGAACCGGTAACCTGCCAGCCCTGTTCCTTCATGAGGATCGCCGTCGCACTCATGCCCAGACCGGCAATACCAATGAAGTGGACGGATTTATGGGGCGCCATGGGCCTCACCGGAGTGGAGGAAACGCAACAAGGACTCGCAAGCCAAGGGCGCAGTGACTATCTTGCCCGCAGGTCCGATGCAACAGCCGCCTCAAACAGGGAACGCGCCATGAACGCAGACGACAGCCTCATCCGCAAGGTGCTGGAGACCGCCCGCACGATCGCGATGGCCGGGGCCTCCAATAACCCGGCGCGCGACAGCTATGATGTCATGGCGTTCTTGCAGGAGCAGGGCTATCGGGTCATCCCGGTCAACCCGTCGATCGCTGGCCAGACGCTGCATGGCGAGACCGTCTATGCCTCACTTTCGGACGTACCCGTGGCCATCGATATGGTCGACATCTTTCGCAATTCCGAGGCGGCGGGCCCTGTGGTCGATGAGGCGATCGCGATTGGTGCCAGGGCCGTATGGCTGCAATTGGGGGTTATCAACGCGCAAGCCGCCGCCCGAGCGACGGCTGCCGGGCTCGCGGTGATCATGGACCGCTGCCCCAAGATCGAAATCCGGCGCCTGGGGATAAAGCCGGCCCTCAAGGCTTGAGCCTTCGCATCGAGTGCGGGAATCAGGTTAGGACAGACAAAAGTAAGGGCTCTCGCGGGCCAACAGACTGCAAAGGATGACAGCGATGATCGACCCTTCGGACTACCAATTTGCGACCCTTGCCATTCATGCAGGCGCGACACCCGATCCAGTCACGAAAGCGCGGGCAACGCCGATCTATCAGACCACGTCCTATGTATTCGACAACACCGACCATGCGGCAGGGCTGTTCGGTCTGCAGCAATTCGGAAACATCTACACGCGCATTGGCAACCCGACGCAGGCCGTGCTCGAAGAGCGCATCGCCTCGCTTGAGGGTGGCACGGCGGCATTGGCGGTCGCCTCAGGCCATGCGGCGCAGCTTCTGGTCTTTCACACCCTCATGCAGCCGGGCGATGAGTTTATTGCCGCGCGCCAGCTTTATGGCGGCTCGATCAACCAGTTCAGCCACGCATTCAAATCCTTTGGCTGGAATGTGCGCTGGGCCGAAACGCGCGACCCGGACAGTTTCCGCCGCCAGATCACCGGCAAGACCAAGGCGATCTTTGTCGAGAGTATCGCGAACCCCGGCGGGATCGTCACCGATATCGAGGCCATGGCCTCCATAGCCAAGGAAGCGAGCGTCCCCCTCATCGTCGACAATACGCTGGCTACCCCTTACCTCATCCGCCCGATTGAATGGGGCGCGGATATCGTCGTGCATTCGGCGACCAAGTTCCTGGGCGGGCATGGCACCTCCATCGGCGGGTTGAGCTTCGATGCTGGCAGTTTCAATTGGTCGGCCACCAAGCGCTTCCCTATGCTCTCGGAGCCGCTGGCCTCCTATGGCGGTGTCAAGCTGCATGAGCAATTCGGGCATATGGCCTTTGCCATTGGCTGCCGGGTCTTGGGCTTGCGGGATTTGGGGCCAGCGATCTCGCCCTTCAATGCGTTTATGATCTTGACCGGGATTGAGACCCTGCCCTTGCGGATGCAGCGCCATTGCGACAATGCGCGTGCGGTGGCGCAGACCCTCTCCCGCCATCCCCGGGTCGCTTGGGTCTCCTATGCGAGCCTGCCCAATGATCCATCCTATGGCTTGGCACAGAATTACTGCCCCAAGGGGGCGGGCGCTGTGTTCACCTTTGGCGTCAAGGGTGGCTATGACGCGGGCGTGCGCTTGGTTAACCGCGTCAAGCTGTTCTCGCATCTGGCCAATGTGGGCGATACGCGCTCTCTGATCATTCATCCCGCCTCGACAACGCATCGCCAGCTCACCGACGAGCAAAAGGCCTCGGCAGGTGCTGGACCCGAAGTCGTGCGCGTCTCGATCGGGATCGAAGACCCGGCCGACATCATCGCCGATCTGGATATGGCCCTGGCGGGATAGATTTGTTATTATCGGTGCTATGAAACATGTGACGATCACGCTGGATGATGAGGACTACGAGCGTGCGCAGGAATATGCCGCTGCGCTCAAGACCGACCTCGATGTCTTGCTCAAAGCGCATCTCCTTGCTCTTACCCAACAAGACAGGGACCGAGCGCAGTTGATCGAGGAGGGGAAGCAATTGCGCACGCAAGTCAGCGGGTTTCGCGCAATGGACCTGCTGTCGCGAGACGAACTCCATGAACGCAAGCGCTGACCGGCAATGGTGTTTCTGGACACAAACATTTTTCTGTATGCAATTTCGGAAACGCCAGGCGAAGAAGACAAAAGGGCGATTGCGACAGCCCTGATCGACAATGTCCGTTGGGGAACGTCGATCCAAGTTCTTCAAGAATTTTTGGTGCAGGCCACGCGCCGCAAAGAAGGCGGCCAGCTCGCATTACCGGATGCTGCGAAACTTGTCAGACATTGGTTGAACTTTCCGGTGCAACAAATCAACGAGGCAGTCTTCCGGCGGGCCCTCCTTCTGACCGAGAAACACAAGTTCAGCTATTGGGACAGCGCAATCATTGCAGCCGCCCTGGAGTCAAGGTGCGATCAGTTGATCACAGAAGACCTCAGCCACGGGCAGGTCATAGAGGGCGTGCGGATCGTCAATCCCTTTGCGGCGGCCGCTGCTTAAAGCTTATTCCGCTTGGCGACCTTGATCACCGCAGGGAGTTCGCCCGCTGCCATGACAATACGGTAGAGGCCCGGGCACTCGCTCTTGAACCACTCGCGGCCGGGCCGCCAGGTGGTCATGACCCACAGATAAAGGTCGAGGGCGGAAAAGGTCTTGCCCAAGAACCACGGTGCTGGATGCACCTGCCCCTCCAAATAGCGCCAGAGCGTCTTGCGGTGATCGTCCGTTGCGGCGCGCAGGGCCTTGCCGGAGCCCGAATTCTCAGCCTCCCCGACCCAGCGCCTGGTCACATCTCCATAGGTAAAGGTCGGATAGATGGCCGAGATCAGAAAGGCCAGCCAGCGCAGATAGGCGGCACGCTCGGGCGCGCCTGCGTCCGGGGCCAGTCTGGTTTGCGGGAAGACCTCGGCCACATGCAGGAAAATCGCGGCACTCTCTGTCATGACAGTGCCATCGGGCAGGATCAAGGTTGGGATCTGCCCCAGAGGATTGACCTCTTTCAGGATCTTGCTGTCCCAGCCCGTATCGTCCCAAGGAACATCCACGATTTCATAAGGGGCTTGCGCCATTTCCAGGGCGATTTCACTGAGCATGGACCCGCCGCCTTGCGCGGCATAGAGGCGATAATGCTTCACGGAGAGTTGCGTCCTTTTTCGTTGCGGCTGCAATAACGTTGGGCTTTAGCTAACACGCTAGAGGTCCGAATCTGACATTTGCTTCCCATTGATACAGCGACCAGAGCAAATGTCAGTTTCATCAGGACCACTAGCAAACTATTGATCCTAGTGGAGCTTTTGAATTTGACATTCGCAACCGAGGTTGATGTCAGGTGGTTAGCGAATGTCAAATTCGCTCCACTAGTGTTCAGGGGGTAAGATGCAAGGGCGTTGGGTATTCATCACGGTCTTGGGCCTTACGGTCAACATGCAGGACTCGCGTGCCGCTGACCCAAAAGCCATGCGCCAGCTGGACAATTACGGTCAGTTCCAGACTTGCCCCAATTGCGACCTGCAAGGTGCGAACCTCAAGGACCGGTTCTTGCGGCTGGCCAATCTGCCCGGCGTCAATCTCACCGGCGCCAATCTCAGCGGTGCAGACCTGACCAGCGCTATTCTGTGGGACGCGAAACTGGGGAATGCGGATTTCACCTTTGCCAATCTGAGCGGCACGATGATGGAGCGCGCGGATGCGAGCGGCGCCAATTTCAGCAATGCTTGGATAGTCTTTACGCTGGCTAAGAATGTGCGCTTCGGCCGCGCCAACTTCACTGGCGCGCGCATTCGCGGCCTGCAGGTGCAAGGGGCTGATTTGAGCGAAGCGATTGGCCTGGACCGGCAGGATTTGAAACGGGCCTGCGGGGATGCCGAGACGAAGCTGCCGCCGGGCTATGAGATCGGCTTTTGCGTTGAGTGAACGGGGGCGAGCGCTGCTGCGAGTGTCACCGTAGCCGCCAGCACCAGGACAGCGCCAAACTGATGCATGGCCGCGAGCCAAACCGGCATCACCGCGATGAGTGTCGCTATGCCGATCAAAACCTGCGCGCCCACGGTCGCGAGCATGATATCGGCCAAGCGGCTTGCGCGCTGATCTCGGGCCTTGCGTATCCGCCACCACAACAGGACCGCTGCGATGGCGACCGCATAACCGCCTAGACGATGGTTGAACTGAATCTGAGTAATATTCTCAAAGGGATTGAGCCACCACGGCGCCTGGGCCCACAGCCCATCGGGGATCACCTTGCCATCCATGAGTGGCCAGGTGTTGTAGGTCATGCCAGCATCGGTGCCCGCAACCAGACCGCCCAGCATGATCTGTACAAAGACCAGGGCCAAGAAGCCAAAGACCCAGTTGCGTTGCGCGAGCGCGCGCATGCTTTGGGCGGCTTCAAAGCCTAAGACCCGATAGGCCATCCACAGCAAGCCGCAAAAGATCACAAGTGCGAGCGTCAAATGCGTCACCAAGCGGTATTGGCTCACATCCGTGCGCTCCGTCAGGCCGCTCGCCACCATCCACCATCCAACAAAGCCTTGCAGGCCGCCCAGGAATAGCAACCCCAGCAGCCAGGGCCACCAAGCGCTGGCGATCTGCCCCCGCCACCAAAAGACCAACAGCGGCAGAGCGTAGGCGAGCCCGATCAACCGGCCCAAATTCCGATGTCCCCACTCCCACCAAAAGATGGTCTTGAATTCCTCTAGAGACATCCCCTTGTTGATTTTCTGGTATTCGGGGATTTGGCGGTAGGCCTCAAACTCATCTTCCCACTCGGCCAAGCTCAAAGGCGGCAGTGCGCCATGGATCGGCTTCCAGCTGGTGATGGACAGCCCACTATCGGTCAGGCGCGTTAGCCCCCCGACAACAACCATGAGCGCCACCAACCCCGCGACGCTGAAAAGCCACAGCGCGACCCACTTTCGCGGCGATGATTGGTCCAAAGCTCGTCCGGTCATAAGCCGCAGGTAGCCGCAGGGGAGCGCTCTGGCAAGCCCCAACCCTGCGGCAGATTGCCTGGCGGCAGGCCTTGCCATGCGTCGCTCCTGAGCGCTATCTCACACTTATGTCCATGCGTTGGAAGAAGTTGATCGGCGTTTTTGCGCTGCTTCTCATCATTTTCGTGTATGCCTTGCTGGTGACCAGCTTGGCGGTGCGTATCCTTCCGACCGCAGGCCCGGTGGTGGAGTTTCTGTTTTATGCGGTGGCTGGCATCGCCTGGGTCGTGCCCGTTCGCTATTTGATCGTGTGGATGCAAACTCCCGGCCGTGCGGATCAGCCTCCCCCCGCTTGACGAGGGCGTGGCCCCATGGTTTGTGCCCGGGAATGAAACAACTCCAAGAATTCATCGAGCGCGTGATCTTGACCAGCAGATACTTGTTGGTCGTGTTTTATGTGGGCCTCGCGGCCTCGCTGGCGATTTATGCGGTGGCCTTCGTTTTCAAGCTGATCAAGACAGCCAAGGTTGCTTTGGCCGGTGAAGACATGGTGTTGCCGATGCTGGTCCTGATCGACTCGGCGCTGATCTCCGGCCTGATCGTAATGGTAATGCTGAGTTCTTATGAGAACTTCGTCAGCCGCTTTGATACGTCGGCGACGGAAGATTCGCCCGATTGGCTGAGACGCCTTGACCCAGGCTCTCTCAAGGTCAAGGTGGCGACAGCGTTGCTCACCATTTCGGCCGTGCAATTGCTGCAAGTCTTTCTCGACATGGAGAAGTTCACCGAAAAGCAAATCATGTGGAAGGTCATCATCCATATGGTCTTCATCGCCTCCGCGCTCTGCTTGGCAGGGCTTGACCGGTTGACGACTGTCAGCGCGCAAAAGCTGATCCACAAGAAGCCGGATGGGAGCGAGGCTAGCGCGCCTGCGGCACCGGCGGCCCCCCCCGCCGTACCGCCGCCATAATCACAGCGAACACGACCACCAGAAAGAGCCCTGCGACCAAGAACGGGGCGCCTGGCAGTTCGGCCGGACGGCTGGGCCCTATGAAATAGGCGAAGATGCCGTTGTAGAGGGTGGGCGAAAAAATGCTCGCCAAGCCCATGAGCCCCGCAAAGGCGCCTTGCAACGCACCTTGCTCGTTTGCTGGCACGCGCTGCGTCACAAAGGTCTGCGCCGAGGGACCGAACAGGCCCCAGAACGCAAAGATGGGCATGGCCGCAAACATCCAAAAGCCTGTGGGCGCCAGGCCATACATGGCAAATCCTGCCATGCCGAAGGTGAGCCCCGTCAGCATTGCGCGCTGCTCCCCCAACCACTTGACCAGAGGACCGACCAGCCCGCCCTGCACGATGATCCCGCAGACGCCCGTAACGGCGAGCGAGGCGCCGGTCAGAAACTCGTCCCAGCCAAAGCGGTGGGCGGTATTCAGAACCCAGACGGCCGGGAACACATTATGCGCCAGCGAGTACAGGAAATAGGCAAGGCCGAACAACGCCAGCGAGGCGTGATTGTAGAAGTAGCTCAATGAGCCAAACGGATTTAGCGAGGGCCAGCGCGCGCTGCGCCGCTCTGGCGGCAGCGATTCGGGCAGCACGAAATAGCCGTAAGCCGCGTTGACCAGACACAAAGCGGCCGCGACCCAAAACGGCAGCCGCGGGTCATAGGAGCCCAGCCAGCCGCCTAGAAAAGGCCCAATGACAAAGCCCAAACCAAAGGCCGCCCCCATCATGCCATAAGCCTGGCCGCGTTTGTCCGGCGCCGTCACATCGGACACATATGCGTTCGCGGTCGAGAACGTCGCTGCCGCGATCCCTGAGACCACACGGCCCACCACCAGCCACCACAGGCTCGGCGCCAATGCCATCAGGACATAATCGAGCCCCAAGCCCGCCATCGAGAACAGCAGAACCGGCCGCCGTCCGAAGCGATCGCTCAATGCGCCGAGGATTGGCTGAAAGACAAACTGCATCACGGCGAAGACAGTGCCGATATAGCCTGCCACAACTGTCGCGCGGACCATGTCGCCGCCCTCGAAGTCGAGGACAAGGCGCGGCAAGACCGGGATGATCACCCCGAGCGCCAGCACATCGAGCACAACCGTCACCAGAATGAAGATCAGCGCGGCCCTGCGTGGCGGCTGGAGCGCGGGTGTTGGGGCGATTTCGGTCATGGATTGGGCCTCCGCAAACTTGCATTGCGGCAAGAGACTTGGGAATGTCGTTCGTGGCACGGACGCGCCGGCGCGCGCAATCTGACGCAGCACCGCACCACGGTTATTCACATTAAAGCTGAAAGCGATTGGAGACAGTCCCCATCATGGCC
>DMER01000203.1:21934-22333 GCA_003451645.1 Alphaproteobacteria bacterium
CATGGCCACCTCTGGAACACTTCTGATCGGACAAGGCGAGACGGTGCAGGCGCTCCATCTGCCGGTCGCCAACCGTCATGGCCTGATTGCGGGGGCTACGGGGACCGGCAAAACCACAACTTTGCGCCTGATGGCCGAAGGCTTCAGCCGCGCTGGGGTCCCTGTGTTCCTGGCGGATGTGAAGGGCGATATTGCGGGCCTGGCTAAGCCTGGCGAGCCCAAGGGCTTTATTCTGGAGCGCGCAGCCAAGATGGGCCTGGATTGGAAGCCGGAAGGCTCTCCGGTCGTGTTCTGGGACTTGTTCGGTGTTCAGGGCCATCCGTTGCGCGCGACAGTCAGCGAGATCGGGCCGGTCCTTCTGGCCCAGATGCTCCAACTGAACGACACCCAGGAAGGCGT
>DMER01000203.1:22459-24728 GCA_003451645.1 Alphaproteobacteria bacterium
GCCACCCGGTGCGCGCCACCGTCTCGGACATGGGGCCGCTGCTGCTCGCGCGCCTGCTGGGCCTGAACGACACCCAGGAAGGCGTGCTCAACATTGTCTTCCGGGTCGCCGATGAGCAGGGCCTGGCGCTGATTGACCTTAAGGACCTGCGCGCGATGCTCACCCATGTTGGTGAGAACGCCGAGCAATACACGGTTCAGTTCGGGAACATCGCAACCCAATCGGTCGGCGCCATTCAGCGCGCGCTCTTGACCATCGAGAACCAAGGGGGCGACGAGTTCTTTGGCGAGCCTGCCATGAAGATCGATGAGGACCTGATCAGCGCCGATGAGCAAGGCCGCGGTGCCATCAATATTCTGTGCGCTGATAAATTGCTCAAGAGCCCCAAGCTTTATGCAACGTTCTTGCTCTGGATGCTGGCGGAGTTGTTCGAGACCCTGCCCGAGGTTGGCGATCTCGACAAACCGCGGCTGGTGTTTTTCTTTGATGAGGCCCACCTTTTGTTCGATGATGCGCCCAAGCCGCTGCTCGATCAGGTGGAGCAGGTCGTGCGGCTGATCCGCTCCAAGGGCGTGGGCGTCTATTTCTGCACACAGTCGCCTCTGGACATCCCTGATGATGTGCTTGGGCAATTGGGCAATAAGGTGCAGCACGCGTTGCGCGCCTTCACGCCCAAGGATCAGAAATCGGTGCGCGCGGTTGCTGAGAATTTCCGCCCCAACCCCAATCTTGACGCAACGCAGGCCGTGCAGGAATTGGCGGTCGGCGAGGCCCTGATCTCCATGCTCGACCCCAAGGGCATCCCGTCGATTGTCGAGCGCGCCTTTATCGCGCCGCCCACCGGCCGGATGGGGCCGCTGACGCCGGAGGAGCGGGCGGAGGTTTTGAACATGAGCCCCTTTGCAGGCGTCTATGACGAGGCGGTGGATCGCGAGAGCGCCTATGAGGTTCTTATGGCGCGGGTCAATCAGAAGCGCGACGAGGTAGGCGCGCCGCGTCTGCCGCAAGGGCCTGGCCCCAAGCGGCGCAGCTGGGGCGGCGGCGGAGCGCGGACGCCAGCCGCGGGCGGCGACCAGATGACCGATGCACCCCCAGCCTCGTCCTATCCACAATCCTATCCCATGCCGGTGGAGCCCAAGCCCACGCGCCAAGGCCGTGCGCCGGCGCAGCGTGAGACGGTTGCCGAGGCTGCCGCCAAAAGCGCGGTGCGCTCGGTTACGACGGCCGTGGCGGGGGGCATCGGCCGCGCTTTGGTGCGCGGCGTTCTTGGCGCCCTCATTAAGCGGCGCTGACGGGGGCCGCCGCTGTTGCATTCGTCTCAGTCCGGATGTTCAGCATCCGGAAGAGCGGCGTAAACTCCGTCAGCGGAACTTCGCCCAGACATGGCCGCGCGCCGGGCTCCGGCTTTTGGCCCGCCAGCATGCGCTTGAGCAACGCAAATGCCGCGAGCACCGGGACGTTGGGGCCAACGCCCGCCTCCGCAATCAGGCGCCAATAGCGTTGGACGGTTTTGCCGCCCGCATCAGTGCCTTCGATCTCGACCAGCATGCCGCCAGCATCGGTGCCAAGGCCGATCAGGGCATCGGCCAAGTCCCGCGCCATTTCCGAGAATGGCAAGAGGCTGGGCAAGATGCCAAAGCGGGGCAGTTGACTGGCCGCACTCAGGCCCAGATGCATCACAGAGAGTTCCAGGCCGCCGCGGAATATCACCCGGTCGCTCACCTTGTAGCGGGCTGGAAACAGACCCAGGTCCGGCGCGTCACACAGTGACAGCCAGCGCCAGCCCACCGGATCGCCCATATCCTTGCGCGTGAGCAGGCCCCAGCCCGGCGCGCTGCCCCAGCGGCCCTCTCGCCACAGCGGGACAGACTTCCCGGCATAGCCCAGAATCGAGCGCACCACGGCCAAGCCGCGGGGAGCCCTGTTGCCTGGGGAAATACTGACCTCAATGCTCCGTACCGTGACGAGATCGCGCGTCAAGGCATCGCACACCGCGCTCGACAGTGCAGGCGTTGAACTGGCGCCACAGATTGCGGCGACGCCATGGGCGCGGGCCAAGGCATCCAAGGCGCCAAACCGCTCCGCAAAGGCACGCCCATCGCTCAAATCGAGGTAATGCGCGCCCGCCTCAATGACCGTGCGGGCAAACTGATAATCCTCGCCCACAAAGGGACCGGCGCAATCGACGACGGCCCAGGGCTTTAGGGCTGCCAGGCTCGCCCCAGCCACGCGGGTGCGGTCAAGCATGGCAGCCTTTGCGCCCGCCCCT
>DMER01000203.1:24951-30521 GCA_003451645.1 Alphaproteobacteria bacterium
TTTGCGCCCGCCCCTAACTCCCGCGCCAGGCTCTGCGCTTTGGTTATGTCCCGGCCCGCGATGATGAGGTTGGCATCGGTCTCTCGCGCCAAAAGCTGCGTCAGCCGCGACCCAAAGACGCCGGCGCCGCCCAAAAGAACGATGGAACGCTGATCTGAAATCATCTGCGAATACAACCAAAGGTCATTAAATATTCATTTCACAACTTTTGATACGGTTCCTGCAGTTCGAGCAAGGACACTCACGATGATGCCAGACCCAAACTGCCCGCAGGAAGAAAAGCGTCTGCAGACGCTCTACGCCCTGGATATTCTGGACACGCCGCCCGAAGCAATTCTGGACGATATCGCCTCCATGGCTGCCGGTCTGTTCGACGTTCCGATCGCCTTGGTATCCTTGGTCGACAGCGACCGGCAATGGTTCAAGGCCTGCGTGGGTTTGGAAGTCTCCGAGACGCCCCGCAACATCTCATTTTGTACCCATGCGATCCGGGCCGAGGATGTCTTTGTGGTGCCCGATGCCGCCGCGGATGATCGCTTCTGCACCAACCCGCTTGTCATTGGCCCGCCCCATATCCGCTTCTATGCGGGCGCTCAGCTGCGCACCCCTGACCGGCAGAATATCGGCACCTTGTGCATTATCGACCGCCGTCCCAGGCACGATATCACCATTTACGACTGTATGCGTTTGCGGCGCCTGGCCAATATCGTCGAGACGCAGCTGGCCTTGCGCTATCTCAGCACGCAATTCATGAACGAGGTGGCCGACCGGCAGACCTTGGTTAGCGCCTTTGAGGCCGAACGCGAGCAATTGATCACGCGTCTCAAGGCCAAGCGCGATTATCTGGCCAAGATGGCGCATGATCTGCGTACCCCCCTCAATTCGATCAGCGCCTGCGCCGATTTGCTGCTCCGGCCCGCGCCTGGCCCCCATGATCAGGCGAAGACGCACGAATATGCCGACATTATCCGCTCGGCCGCGAGCTTTATGACGGAGCTGTGCTCGACTATCCTCGACTATGCTAAAACCCGCTCGGACCAGTTCTCTGTCAAGCTGGAGCCTCTTGATCTTGCCCAAGTTGTTGAAGACACAGCGGCGCTGTTCAGCACACCGGCAATGCAACGTGGGCTGATGATCACGATACGGATCGACGAGGCGCCCCTGAGCGTCAATGGCGACGCCATCCGGCTGAAGCAAATCCTGATGAACCTGATCTCCAATGCGCTGAAATTCACCAATGAGGGCGGCGAAATCACGGTCGCCTTGCAGCGCGGCGTGGATGGCATGGCCAAATTGTCGGTCAGTGATACTGGCGTCGGCATTGACGCCAGCGAGATCGGGCGCGCGCTGATGCCCTATGCGCAGACCGCCTCCGCCAAAAAGTCACGCCAAGCGGGTACCGGCTTGGGCCTGCCGATCGCGCGCCAATTGGCCGAGCGCCACAGCGGCAGCTTGACCCTCACCAGCAAATTGGGGATTGGGACCTGTGTTACTGTCACGCTGCCGCTCTCTGACATGCCGCGAGAACAAAGACTTACAGCGTGATCCAGCCAGCAGGGAAGAGATCCCGGATATCGGTGTTCTTGAGATAATCGGCGGCGAACCATTGCTTTGGGCAGATTACCAGTTTATCCGGGCGCGGATCAAACCACGCGCTCCACCAGCTAAAGGTGCTATTGGCAATGATGTGATGGCGGGCTTGCGCCATCAGATACATGTCGTCCACTGCGGGGAAGCCCTTCACGATCTCATAGCTTGCCCCTGGCGGCATCAGGTTGGGGATCGCCTCCGGCGTGTCGCTAAACACAAATATGCGCGCTGCCGGGGCAGCGGCGAGCGCGTGCGCTAACGCTTGACGGTAGTAGCCTGCATCCAGCGTGCCATGCACTTGCGTGAATGCCGTCTCGCTGCGGAAATCGCCAATGCGCACGTGTACGGCGAGCGTGTCTCCGGTGAGCCGTTTCGCAAAGTCCTTGGCAGGCGCTGAGACCAAGGGCAGCAAGGACAGACGCTCCCGCACGTCCTGGCTCACGCCTTGAAAATACTTTTCCGATTGAAAGTATCCAGAGAGGTAACAAGACCCGGAAATCGCTTCTATGCGCGGGTCATACGCAAAGCTCGCTTCGGTGAGCACGTCCCCAGGCCAGAATGGCGGCGCACCCGGGCGGCCAAACCGCAAGCGGCGCCAGGTTCGATGGGCGAGCCGTCCGGCCCAGCTCTGCCGGTGGCCACTGATCAGCGCACCATGCCCGAGCCCCTCCATTGCATAACTGCGGGCCCCCGACTTTCTAAACCGCCACAGGTCGAACTCCAGCTGGCCCCCAAGCCGCATGGCCAGTGCCAGGCCCGCGGCCGCCTGAAACAGCTGGTTCCCAAGGCCGCCCAGGAGCTCCACACGAATGACCGGCGTCATGGCATCCCGCATTCTGAACCTTCAACTCCCGGCGCTCGCATCGACACCCGCATTTGAAACCAATCGCCGGACCGTCATGGCCATGGTTCGCTTCTTATCCTGCACCCTCTAAGCACAATGGTGGCGCCAGCGCCAGCATTTGCCAATGCGCTTCCTTGAAGACACCTTGCGCGTTTAGCGCTAGGTTCTGTCATGGTCTGAATGTGGTTTACCGGCCGAGAAAAAAACTGGATGAATGGGCCGCCATGCGCGCGCAAGGAAAATTCCATCAATGAGTGTGTCCAAGCGCTTTCGTACGCCGCATGATTCGGGGCGTCAGGTCGCCATCCTGTGTAAGGAGACCGGCGCTACCTTGTTCATGGCCGAGCTCCCGAAAGAGGCAGACACAGAACCGCCCGCCCGGCGGATGGGCATCGCCCTTGAACTGGCGCTTCGAGCGGAAGCGGACCTGAGCGGCGCGGATTTGCGCGGTGTGATCGCCCAAGATTTGCAATCGTTCGAAGGAAAACTCGCCGGGGCGGATTTCACCGGCGCGGACCTCTCCAATCTTGAATGCATCGGGTGCGATGTCAGGCAGACCCGCTTTGCGGGAGCTTCCCTCGCCAAAGCCGATTTCAGAGGGTGCGACCTGCGGGGTGCGGATCTCACGGGCGCTGACATACGGCACGCGCAGTTCCAGTTTTGCAATGCGAGAGGGGCCCTGTTCGTCAATCCCCTGGCCGATCAGACCTATTTTTGGACCACGAAACTTTACGACGCCACATTCAGTGGGGTCGAGCCGGGGAAGATTATCTTCGAGGACTGCAATTATTCCGAACCCGACGCAGGGGAAGACTGAGCGTCTTGAACCCAACGGTATTCAAAAATGGTCGGGACGGCGGGATTTGAACCCACGACCCCCAGTCCCCCAGACTGATGCGCTACCAGGCTGCGCTACGTCCCGACCGGCCGCGTCACCCTCGCCTCCGGTGCATGCAATGCAGGAGGACGCCGGGGCCGGATGGGGTGTCCGGTTCGCGGGAGCGAGACTATAGGGCGCAAGGCGGTCCGCCGCAACGCCAGACTTTGCCTACTCAGCAGCGTCGATCTTGCGGTCAGCGGGTTGCACTTGGCCGTCGAGCTCCGGCCCATCACCGGCCAGCAGCAAGGCTTTGAGCGCCAAAAGCTCGGCCAATGCCGTTTCAAGCCGCTCGCGCTGATGGTCCAACAAGTGCGCGGTGTCTTCCTCGTCTGCCGCCGCACCGTCCTCATCAGCGGCGCCGTCCAGTTCCTCAGCATCGTCTAAGGATGCACCGGCAATGCGCACGGGGCCGGGCAAAGGTGCGGGAAGCGATGCTTCGTCCTCGTCATCCGAAACATCCTCAAGCGGCTGCGACCCAGTCAGGCCCGCGGCGATCACCCCACGCACGCCTTGCGCCCGCAGGACCTTTTGCACGCCCTTGATGGTATAGCCATCGCCATTCAGGAGCTCGCGAATCCCGCGCAACAGCGCCACATCCGCAGGCCGGTAATAGCGCCGTCCGCCCGCCCGCTTCAGCGGTTTGACCTGCACGAACTTGCTCTCCCAAAACCGCAGCACATGCTGCGGCACATCGAGCAATTCGGACACTTCGCTAATGGTACGAAAGGCCTCGGGAGATTTTTGCACCATCATTCATCCCAGTGAAGATCGCAGCCGCGCGTTCAAACTTGATCGGGTTCCGCCACTGTACCCGCCGCCTCGTCGGGTAAAGGTCCGCCATTGATGCGGTCCTTCAAGACGTGGCTAGGCCGGAAGATAAGTACGCGCCGGGGCTCTATCGGCACTTCCTGACCTGTCTTGGGATTACGTCCCACCCGGCCGCCTTTAGAGCGGACCATGAAGGTCCCGAAGGAGGAGAGCTTTACTGTCTCTCCACGTGTCAAACGCGCTGCAATCTCGTCCAGCACTCGCTCAACAAACGCAGACGATTCGTTCCGCGACAACCCCACCTTTTGATGGACCGCCTCGCTCAAATGCGCCCGTGTGATCGTGTGTTCGCTCACCTGTCCCACCGTGTTATTCACCGCGGCCTGCCGCACCAATAGCGCGAATCGGCGCCAAGCCAGGGTACATCCGAGAGGCTACCGGCCACGAAAAACGCCGTCAACATCAATGCGATAGCACCGTTCAGGCTCGTGACGCCCTCATAGAGAAGCGCGCCTGCCATTCAGCAAGCGCGCCCAACGCTGAACCAGGTGATGGCAGGTTTAGAGAGACTTGAATGCTACTTGGCAAGCGGTCTCTTGCCCTTGGCTTTCTTTCTCCAGGCGCTTGAGGATCTCTGGCACGCCCTTCTTCAGATCGGCCTCGGATTGCTTCAACTCAGCTGCGATTTGCGAGAACACCGATTTGAGGGTTTGGTTCGCTGCATCCTGAGTCATCGCGCCCGACTTGACCGACTCATTGATGATTTTGCAGGTGCCGACCACAACGCCCGTGCCGCCGCCGCCTACGCCGCCCGCGAAAAAGCCGATCGCGCCACCGATCACGAACACAAGCAGGTAAGCCAAGAACCGAAACATGTTATCCTCCATGAAAGATGTGGTTGTTTACCCCACTTCTGTGTCACCAACGTAACAGGGCTGAACCCCATGTAAAGCCCCCGCCCATCGCTTCGAGCAGCACGAGGTCGCCGCGCTTGATTCGGTTGTCACGGATTGCCGTGTTCAGCGCCAAGGGCACCGAGGCCGCAGAGGTGTTGCCATGATCGGCTACGGTTGAGATGACCTTTTGGGGCGGGATGCCGAGCTTGCGTGCCGTGCCGTCCAGAATGCGCTGATTGGCCTGATGCGGCACGAACCAATCGATGTCCGCCACGCTGAGACCATGGGCCTCACAAGCGGCCGTGATCGACTCCGCGATATTGGTCACCGCATGACGGAACACTTCGCGGCCCTGCATGCGCAGATGGCCAACGGTACGCGTACGCGACGGCCCGCCATCGACATAGAGCATCTCCATGTGCCGGCCGTCGGAATAAAGATGCGTCGACAAAATGCCGCGGTCCTCGAGACTGCCCGTCCCGTCTTGGGCCTGAAGTACGACGGCGCCTGCGCCATCGCCAAACAGCACCGCCGTGGTGCGGTCCTCCCAATCGAGGATGCGGGACATCGTCTCGGCGCCGATCACCAGCGC
>DMER01000203.1:30722-31033 GCA_003451645.1 Alphaproteobacteria bacterium
GTCTCGGCGCCGATCACCAGCGCGGTCTTGCCTTGACCTGCCTTTATGAAGTTGTCCGCGATCGCCAGCGCATAAACAAAGCCGCTGCACACGGCTTGGACATCAAAGGCAAAACCGCGCGTGATCCCCAATGCGGCCTGCACGGCCGTTGCGGTCGCGGGAAAGGTGTGGTCGGGCGTCGTCGTCGCCAGCACGATGAAGTCAATCTGCTCGGCGCTGACTTCGGCCGAGCGCATCGCGTCTTTGGCCGCAAGCACCGCCAGATGTGAGGTGTATTCTCCCTCCGCGGCAACGCGTCTGCGCTTGATGCC
>DMER01000203.1:31268-32005 GCA_003451645.1 Alphaproteobacteria bacterium
GATGCTTGACCTCATCCAGTGTCGAGGCGGCGGGCCAATTGGTCGTTCGTGACCACATGTGGCGGCAGGAACGCGCCGCACCCCAGAGCAACCGAACGGATCACTGCGCGGCGTCCTGACTGGGTTGTGCAGGCGGCGGCTCGGGGTCGGGAACCCCGCCGGGCGCCGGTGCGCGGCCAAGCTGCGCCAGGCCCTCTGAAATTTGCGTCGTGAAATCGCTTGCCGCCATGTCGGCCGCCAATTCCAGAGCGCTCGCAAATCCGGTCGCATCCGTGCCGCCGTGGCTTTTGACCACGACGCCATTGAGGCCCAGAAACACGCCGCCATTCACTGCGCGCGGGTCCATCTTGGCCCGCAGGACCTTAAAGGCGCCGCTGGCCAGCACATAGCCAAGTTTCGAAAACAGCGAACGCTGCATTGCGCCGCGGATGTAATGCCCCACAAGGCGCGCCGTGCCTTCGGCGGTCTTGAGCGCGATATTGCCGGTAAAGCCGTCCGTGACCACAACGTCAACCGTGCCTGCGCTAATGTCATGGCCCTCGATGAAGCCATAAAAGCGGATGGGCAGGCTGCTGTCCTTCAAGGTCTGGGCCGCGGCCTTAACCTCTTCGTGGCCCTTCATATCCTCGGAGCCAACATTCAAAATACCAACTGATGGACGCTCGAGCCCGAACACGGCGCGTGCGAAGGCCTCGCCCAACAGGGCGAAATCCACTAGCTGGCGGGCGTCTTGATCG
>DMER01000203.1:32240-33178 GCA_003451645.1 Alphaproteobacteria bacterium
AGCTGGCGGGCGTCTTGATCGATGTTGGCACCGACATCCAGCACTACCGATTGCCCGCGGATCGTCGGCCAGATTGCTGCAATCGCAGGCCGCGACAGCCCCTCGATGGTGCGCAGCTGAAACTTCGCCATGGCCATTAGGGCGCCAGTGTTGCCCGCGGAGACCACCACTTGCGCCTCGCCCGCCTTCACACTGTCAATCGCACGCCACATCGATGAATTGCGGCCCTTGCGCAAAGCCTGACCCGGCTTTTCGTCCATCGCCACCACATCGTCGCAGTGGCGGATCTGGCTGACCTTGGCGAGCGCCTGATGCGGCACCATCAATTGCTGCAATTTGGCGTGGTCGCCATGCAGCAAGAACTTGACCTTGGGGATGCGGATCTGGGCGAGGGCCGTTCCTTCGACGATTGCTTGCGGTGCGTGATCCCCGCCCATGGCATCGATCGAGATGACGAGTTCACGCGCCACGCTGTCAGGTCCTTAACTTGGTGTTGCCTCTACCGCCAGCGATTGGGACCGCTCATAACGGGGCAACCGGAGGATTGCTTCGCCGGACCCTAAAGCAGATGTGACCATCTTGGAAACCGCAAATCGTAGCGGTGCAGCCTTAGGCTTGCGTGCCGGTCTTTTCCGCGCGCTCAGCAACTTGGCGGCCGTCATAATGGCCGCAATGGCCGCAAACATGATGCGGACGTTTCAGTTCGCCGCATTTGCCGCACTCAGCATAGGCCGAGCGGGTCAGCGCATGATGCGACCGGCGCATGTTCCGCCGTGAGGGCGAGGTTTTTCTTTTTGGTACCGCCATGACGTCCGTCTCTCCAACCTGTGTGCCCTCAGCGCAACCCGGCACGGGGGCTGGTTCTTAGGCATCCGAAAAGGGGCGGGAGTGAACCTCAAAATGGCCACGCGCGCAAGTGATTAACTCTGATCGGCCAG
>DMER01000012.1:0-174 GCA_003451645.1 Alphaproteobacteria bacterium
CGGCCGACGAGACCCATCATGTCCGGGGTTGCGATACAGCGGTCGAAGTCAATCGTGCCCTTTTGCACGATCTCCGCCAGGTCCTCCGCGCCCACCACATCGGCGCCCGCGGCCTTAGCCTCGTCCGCTTTGGCGCCCTTGGCAAAAACGCCCACGCGGACCGTCTTGCCGGTG
>DMER01000012.1:418-9969 GCA_003451645.1 Alphaproteobacteria bacterium
ACCATCTGGTCGGCGTGGCGCGGATCAACGCCTAGATTCATCGCGATCTCGATGCTCTCGTCGAACTTGGCCTTGGCGCGCGCCTTGATCATCTTGACTGCCTCGCTCAAGGCATAGGCCTTGCGGGTGTCGATGCCTTCGCGCGCTTTGGCCAGACGCTTGCCCTCTGCAGGGGCCGCCTTCTTTGCAACTGTGTTCATGTGCTTACCCCTTCACTTCCAGACCCATGGAGCGCGCCGAGCCAGCGATGATCTTGACCGCCGCATCGATATCGTTCGCGTTGAGATCCTTCATCTTGGTCTCCGCGATCTTGCGCACATCCGCCATCGTCACGGACCCTTTGACCTCATAGCCGGGACGCTTGGCGCCCCCATCCACCTTGGCGGCCTTCTTCAACAGGAAGGATGCAGGCGGGGTCTTAAAGTCGAGCGTGAACGACTTGTCCTGGTAGTAGGTGATGATCACTGGGATCGGCATCCCCTTCTCGAATTCTTGCGTCTTCGCGTTGAAGGTTTTGCAGAACTCCATAATGTTCAAGCCGCGCTGGCCAAGCGCGGGCCCGATCGGCGGCGATGGATTCGCCGAACCGGCCGGAACCTGTAGTTTGATCTGGCCAAGCAGTTTTTTCGCCATGGGGTACCCCTCTTCAGTTTTGGCTTAGCGGTTCAACCGGCCGCCCAGACATCGAGGTCACCCTCGACAGCCAGACAGCCTCCCGCACTCTCTTGGTCGTGCCGATGGGCCTTTAGACCTTCTCGACCTGACCAAAATCCAACTCCACAGGCGTCGCGCGGCCAAAGATCGACACTGCGACCTTCAGACGGGAGCGCTCTGTATCCACTTCCTCGACGGTGCCGTTGAACGAGGCAAAAGGCCCGTCCGTCACGCGCACTTGCTCGCCAACCTCGTAGGTGAGCGCAGCCTTGGGCCGCTCAACACCCTCCTTGACCTGGCTCACGATCCGGTCGATTTCTTGCTGACTGACCGCTTGCGGCTTGTTGCCCTGCCCCAAAAAGCCAGTCACTTTCGCGGTATTTTTGATGAGGTGATAGGCCTCATCGGTGAGATGCATTTTCACCAGCACATAACCGGGAAAGAATTTATGCTCCGCATTGACCTTCTGGCCACGGCGCACCTCAATCACATGCTCGGTCGGGACCAGCACCTCCAGGAACAAATCCTGAAGGCCCTTTTGAATAGCGCCCCGCTTGATTTCGTCCGCGACCTTTTTCTCGAAGTTCGAATAGGCGTGCACGATGTACCAGCGCGCCGGCGGCAGCGTTGGCGCGCTCAACGGCGCAGGGCTTGGTGCAATGCTCGGTTCAACAGTCTCGTTCATCGGCTCTAGACCAGGTTCAACACGAAGGCCACGACACGGCCGATCACCCAATCGACCGTGAAGAAAAACACCATCGCCAGCACCACCATGATCAGCACAGCGATCGAGGTCGTTGTCGTCTCCTTGCGTGTGGGCCATGTGACCTTTGCGGTCTCTTGACGCACTTGCGCAATGAACTCCATCGCCGATACGCGCTTTGGCGGCGTAGCGGGGACGCTCTTGGTATCTTTGTTATTGTCGTCTGCCCGCGCGCTCATCAATGGTTCCGCGTCACACAGGCTGGCCAAATGCGCTTGCCAGCCTGCTCAAATTCGTTCCAAACTTTTTCCCGGTGGCAGGGGCGGCAGGATTCGAACCCGCGACCCTCGGTTTTGGAGACCGATGCTCTACCAGCTGAGCTACACCCCTACGAGGAACAAACAGTGTTAACGGGCTCACGCGCCCGCGACCACGCCTTCACCTTCGCCGGAAAGCGAGTGGGTATCAGCCTTGCATCTTCAGCGCAAGAGCTTTTCGTACCGCCCAATCATTCTCTAGTGGACACTTGCACGCCATGACCACTGCCCCCATCGGGCTGTCGCCTGAAACATTCCCCCATCAGCTCAACCCAGATGCGAACACACAGCTTATAGTTGAATTATCGGAACAGAAATATCAAGAAGCGAGCTTTCTCGACGACAGGTTGCGCGAGCCAGGGAAGCTGGAGCGGTCCGCGCCCTGGCCGGACATGGCCGCAGCGTCAACCCGCCTATCCTCCGACCGTTACTGCCACTGGATCTACCATATCGGCCATGTGGGCTCGACCTTGCTGTCGCGCATTCTGGGCGAGCACCCGGCCCTGTTCAGCTTGCGCGAGCCGATTGTCTTGCGCCAGATCGCCCAGAGCGTCATCGAGGGCGGACCCGAATGCCGAATGGGTATGTTGGGCAGTGCGGCCGATGTCTTGGAGGTGCAGTGCCGCTTGCTCGCCCGCACTTTCCGGTCAGAGCAGACCAGTCTGGTAAAGGCCACCAGCTTCGCCTCAGTGTTGGCGCCTGTTATTCTTCGCCGTGAACCCAGAGCCCGTGCTATCTTGCTGATCGCGGCACCTCAGGTCTATCTGGCGACCATCCTGGGCGCTGAGAACAATCCGCGGGAACTCTTAGCTCTGGCGCCGCTGCGCTGGCGGCGGATGCAGGCCATGGCACCCGCGCTGCAGGGGGAGCGCCTGGATGCGCTGGGACCCGGGGAACTCTGCGCTATGAGTTGGGCTGTCGAAATGGCAATCTTAGGGCTGACCGCCCAGGCCCATCCCACTCAGTGTTTGGGTCTCGACTTTGACCGGTTTCTCCACGATCCGCGCGCCAGCCTCGCCGCGTGTTTGGCGCATCTCGGCTGCGCGTCCGATGCGCCCACCCTTAATGCTCTGATGAGCAGCCAGCATTGGGGCCGCTACGCCAAGGCTCCCGATCACGCCTTTGACCCCGCCATGCGTCAGCATCTGATTGCGCAGACTTGGTCACAGCAGCGGCCTGTCCTTCAGGCTGGAATGACCTGGCTCGACCGGACATTGCGCGCCAACCCTGCCCTCGCCCGCGCGCTTGCACCATTCATGGCTTGAACGCACCGGTCACGTCGCGCTCGCCCAGCTATCTCGCCTGATCCTTGGCAGCGCGCTCATCGTCATAGAGCTGAAAAATCGCCTCAAGAGATGTCAGGTTCATTCCATGCTTGAGGAAGTTGTACGGCGTCACATTGACCATTTTGATGATGATGCGTGCAATTTCGGTCCCCTCTTGACCGCCCTCCAATGGCACCAGGTCAAAATCCAGGATATTCACGCAGGCCAAGTCCTGCTCAAACCGTGCGGCCCCCACCAGCCCCGCACCCGTCGCCCAGCTGAGCAGCAACCGATTGACACCCTCATGTGCCACGACAAGCGCCGTGTGCCAGTCTGGCCGCCTGAGCAAGTCCTGGATCGCCTCAACCGACCGCGCCTGCACTGCAGCAAAACTGTCGCCGCCAAACATCGTGGCGCCAGGCTCGGCCGCCTTGTCGAACTCAAATGCCATGCGGGCTGAGAGTTCCTCCCGCGAGCGGGCGAAGACTTGCCCACCGCCTTTGATCTCGACCAGCCGCGGTTCGTGCTCTAGGAGCAAATGCTCCTTGTCCTGATTATAGGTGAGCACGATTTCGGCCGTCTCGCGGGTACGCGGATAGCCTGAACACAGCGCCAGATCAAAACGCACCCCGGCGAGTGCCTCACCTGCCGCGCGGGCTTGCTCTTGACCCAGCGGGGTCAATGGCACCTGATCGGGTTTGCGCTCAACAAGGACGAGGCGGCTGAAATAATCGACATGCCCATGGCGCATCAGATAGATGCGGCGGCGCCCTGTCGTGCCTGGGAGTGCGCTCATATCCCACCGGCCTCCGCCAACCCGCGAATGTCCTGGCTAGAGAAACCCCAATCGCTCAAAACCTGTTCCGTATGGGCCCCTGCTTGCGGCGCTGGCCCCTGAACCCGCCCGGGAGTGCGGCTGAAGCGCGGTGCGGTATTTGGGTGGACGACCCCGTCGATCACAATAAAGGTCTCGCGCGCCACATTATGCGGGTGCCGCGGGGCCTCATCGAGGCTCAACACGGGCGCATAACAGACATCGCTGCCCAGCATGATTGCGTCCCACTGATCGCGCGTCTTGGTGCGAATGACAGAAGCAATCTTGGCCTTTAGGGCTGGCCATTTGGCCTTGTCCATTTGTCCTTGAAATTCAGGATCGGCGATCCCGGTCTTCTCTAAGAGCAAGGCATAGAATTGGGGCTCTATGGATCCAATCGCCACCCACTTGCCGTCAGCAGTCTCATAGGTGTCATAGAAATGCGCCGCGCCATCGAGCAAATTCTCGCCCTTGCGGTCCGTCCAAATACTGGCGGCCTTCATGCCATAGAACATCGCCATCAGATGCGCCGCGCCGTCGGTCATGGCCGCATCGACCACTTGACCTTTGCCAGAGCGCTGCGCCTCAAAAAGCGCGCACACCATGCCGAAAGCCAAATACATGGCCCCGCCGCCGAAATCGCCCACCAGATTGAGCGGGGGCACAGGCTTGTCCTCAGCCCGCCCAATCGCGTGCAGGGCGCCTGTAAGCGCAATGTAGTTGATGTCGTGACCTGCCGCATGGGCAAGCGGCCCTGTTTGGCCCCATCCCGTCATGCGCCCATACACAAGTTTCGGATTGCGCCCGAGCGCTGCATCTGGTCCCAGTCCCAAACGCTCCATGACACCCGGGCGAAAGCCTTCAAGCAGCATGTCGGCCCCACCAATCAGACGCAGGCCCGCTTCAACCGCGGCAGGAGATTTCAGATCGAACGCGACCGAGCGCCGGCCTCGGCTTGTGACATCAAACTTGGAGCCGCCGCGCGCACCTTTCCGGTCTATCCGGATGACTTCGGCACCCATGTCGCTGAATAGCATCGCGCAAAATGGCCCCGGCCCAATGCCTGCGAACTCGATGATCTTGACCCCTGACAATGGTCCCATGTGTCTCGCCTCCCTCTGTGAGTGTGTGCGGATGGGTTTCGCCACACCCTTGTCTAGTTGTTGTGCGCTATGGTGCTCTTACGGGACGCTCGCTGCGGATGCAAATAGCATCCGGCAACCGGATGGCAATGTATTGTTAAAGGTCAGGCTCATGCGCATCGCTCGTTGCTTATCCCTGTTTCCAACGGTCGTCTTCTTGGCGGCATGCGAGCCCGCGCCCTCCACACCAAAGGCGCCGCCCATAGAGCCCTCACCCATTGCGGAGCCGGCGCCACCGGTGGCCCGCCGCTCGCAGCCCATCTACAAGATTGACGCAATCACGCTAGCGCGCGTTCCAAATCAGGCACCGGAGCATTTGGTGATCAAAGTGCGAGGCACCGTGAAGTCGGGAGGATGGACCAACCCGATCTTGAAACCTGCCCCGGTGCCGAGAGGTGGTCCCGCGACCCGCGCCTTTGTCTTCGAGGCAACACCGCCAGGGCCTGATGCCTTCGTGACCCAAGCGCTTACACCCATTGAAGCAGGCCTGACCGTAACCGACTTGTCTCCAGAGACCCGCACCATCGTCATCCATTGCGAGACCGTCGCGGTGTCGCAAGAGCTTCCCTAATCCTCAACACTTGGCCAAATCTTTGACCGCAACCATCCCCATGTGCTGTTGGCCTTGAGTTGCTCGCGGCGGACCGCCTCGGTAAAGCGCGCTAGCTTGTCCGGCTCGCCGAACAATTCTGCGCGCCTGTGATACGGCCCGTTGGGATCGAGGTCCCGGCGCACCTCTGCTGGATTGCCCGCAGCGATCACATTTGCTGGCACATCGCGCGTCACCACACTGCCCGCACCGATGATCGAGTTCTCGCCAATATGCACGCCCTTGCCAATGATCGCCTTCACGCCAATCCAAACATTGGGCCCGATGACCATGGGCCGCGCCTGTCCCGCCTCCCGCAAACGGTCATAAGTGCCATGCCAGTCGCTGTCGGAGATATAGACTTGGCTTGCGATCATTGTGTTGGCGCCGATCTCGATGCTTATTGAGGAGATGATCTGCGTGCCTGGACTGATCAGCACATAGTCCCCAATATCGAGCCGCCCCCATCGCTCGCCGGCATTCCAAACGCAAAGTTTTGTATTCAGTCCCGGCGCTGCATTGATGTGGACATGCCGCCCCAGGCGCATGTTGGGCCCGATGGCCTCGATACCCCAGGGTCGCGTAAACAGCGTTCCCTCGCCCACACTATCAAACTGCGGCACGACGAAGTGCCTGGCATAGGCACGCGCGGCCCCGCTCATGCTGGCCCACATCCAATAGGGACGGTGATCCTTGCGCATGGTTTAGGCCAGCAATTGCCCATCATCGGCCGTGAACAGCGAGCCTGTCACAAACCGGCTGTGGCTCGAAGCCAGGAACAGCAACAGGCCGTCCAAATCCTCAGGCGTTCCCAACCTGCGCCTTGGGAAGCCTTGCACCTGCTTGCGTCCACCCTCGGTCTGAAACCAGGCCTGGTTGAGTTCGGTCAGGATGAACCCCGGGCACAGCGCATTCACATTGATGTCATGGCGCGCCCACTCCCGCGCGAGGCCTTGCGTCATCATCGCGACCGCTGCCTTCGACATCGAATAGGCGGTCAACCCTGGCAAGGCTTTGAACGCGCCAATCGAGGCGACATTGATGATCCGCCCCCCTTGTCCGCGCGCGATCATGGTGCGCCCAATGGCTTGCGCCATCAGGAACGCACCTTTCACATTTGTATTCATAATCAAGTCATAATCCGCCTCACTCAGGTCATCCGCGCGCGCCTGAACATTCAATCCCGCATTATTCACCAGCACATCGACCGGGCCGCTCGCTGAAACGCATGCGTGAAGGCTTGATGCCTCAGTCACATCCAGGCGCTGCGCTATCGCAACGCCGCCGCCGCGCGTTATCGTCTCGACCAGATTGCGAAGGCGATCCTCCCGGCGCCCTGTCACGATGACCTCCGCACCATGCGCTACGAGCACATGCGCGAAGCGCTCGCCCAGTCCGCTTGTCGCGCCCGTGACAAGCGCCCGCCGTCCGTTAAGATCAAAAGACAAACGCTTCATGACCTTCATTTGCTCCTACTGCAGCACCGCGAAGTTAATTAATCTTAAGACCGTCAGAACTTGTGAACATCGATTGGATTGCGCTTCACTGTTGCAGCGTTGTTCGTCTATGCTGGGTTCCATGAAAATCGATGTCATCTCCGACACCATCTGCCCCTGGTGCTTCATTGGCAAGCGCCGCCTGGAGCGTGCGATCGAACGTGCACCTGATGCGAATGTACGGGTGCACTGGCGGCCCTTTCAATTGGACCCGTCGCTGCCGCGGGAGGGCGTGGATCGCAAGGCCTATCTGGCGCGCAAATTTGGCGACACGCCAAAGGCACGATTGATGACGGCCGCGCTTCGCGATGCAGGAGAGCGCGAAGGGATCACCTTCAACTTCGATCGTATCGCGCGCACGCCCAATTCGCTGAACTCGCACCGCCTCATCCGCTGGTCCTCCACCGTCGGCGTCCAGGACGACGTGGTGGAGCGCTTGTTCCTCGCCTATTTTACCGAAGGCCGCGACATCGGTGACGAGGAGGTCCTTGGCGACATCGCGCATGAGGCGGGGATGGACCGAGAGCTTGTCCTCGAACTCCTGCAGAGCGATGCGGATGTCGAACTTGTCTCTCGCGAAGACAGCCTCGCACGCAAGATGGGCATTGCCGGTGTGCCCACATTCTTCTTCGCTGGGCGATATCTGCTGTCGGGCGCAGAAGAGACGCACACGTTGAACGCCGTGATCACGCGGCTGAGCAACATCACGTCAGAGGCGTCCGCCGCATCCCACGCCGCAGCACCCTAAGCAGCCATCTGCGCCAGCGCGCTCACCAATTGGTGCGCGCCATTGAGCCTTTGGCTCACATCTTCCCAATTGCGGATCACCACCAGCTTCTGATCGGGCCGGACCTTGGCGCTTTGCGCGTTCTTGGCGATCCATTGCACCAAGCTTTGCGGGTTCGGCGGCGCGTTGCCCCGGAACGAGATCGTAGCCCCCTTGGGCCCTGCATCGATCTTTTCAACTTGGGCAATCCGGCAGAGCCGCTTGATCGTGATGATCCTGAGCAGCGTGCGCACCTCATCAGGCAAAGGCCCAAAGCGGTCGATGAGCTCCGCCCCCAACCCCTCAATCTCCTGTTCGTCCGCGATCTCCGACAAACGGCGATAGAGTGTCAGCCTCACATTCAAATCAGGCACATAACTCTCGGGGATTAACACCGCCGCGCCGACATTGATCTGCGGCGACCAGGTCTCCTCCTCGGCGATCTCTGCCGCCCCGCGCAAGGACGACACCGCCTCTTCCAGCATCGTCTGATAGAGCTCGATCCCGACCTCGCGCACATGGCCCGACTGCTCCTCGCCCAGCAAATTGCCGGCCCCGCGAATATCGAGATCATGGCTGGCAAGGGTGAACCCCGCCCCCAGCGTGTCAAGCGACTGCAAGACTGACAGCCGCCGGTCCGCCTGCGCCGTGAGCTTCTTGTTCGGCGGTGTGGTCAGATAGGCATAGGCCCGCGCTTTGGAGCGCCCAATCCGCCCGCGCAACTGATAAAGCTGTGCCAGGCCGAACATATCCGCCCGCTGCACGATCAGCGTGTTGGCTGTAGGAATATCAAGGCCGCTCTCCACGATAGGTGTTGAGACCAGGACATCGAACTTGCCCTCATAAAAGGCGCTCATCACATCCTCAAGCTGCGAGGGTGCCATCTGGCCATGGGCGGTCACCGATTTGACCTCCGGCACACTCAGTTTGATGAACTCGGTCACCTCGCCCAGATCACTAATCCGTGGGCAGACGAAAAAGCTCTGCCCACCCCGGTAATGCTCCCTGAGCAGCGCCTCACGCGCCACCACCGGATCAAAGGGCGAGACAAAAGTGCGCACCGCGAGCCGGTCGATGGGCGGCGTCGCGATGATCGACAAGTCTTTGACGCCCGTCATCGCCAATTGCAGCGTACGCGGAATGGGCGTCGCGGTCAGGGTCAGCACATGCACATTGGCCTTGAGCTGTTTGAGCCGCTCCTTGTGCGCCACGCCAAAATGCTGCTCCTCATCGACAATCAACAAACCCAAATCCTTGAACACAATCGACTTGGCGAGCAGCGCATGCGTGCCCACAACAATATCGAGCTCGCCACTTGCAAGCTCGCTTCGCGCTTGCGCAGCTTCCTTCGGCGTCACAAGGCGAGAGATTTGGCGCAACCGCACAGGCAAGCCACTGAACCGGCTCTCAAAGGTGCGGAAGTGCTGGCGCGCCAGCAAGGTTGTCGGTACCACGACCGCCACTTGCCGCCCGGTCATCGCCATCACAAATGCGGCCCGCAGCGCCACCTCTGTCTTGCCAAAACCCACATCGCCACAGACCAGCCGATCCATCGGTCGGCCCCGGCCCAGATCTTCCATCACATCCGCGATGGCCTTTTCCTGATCCTCTGTCTCCTGGAAGGGGAAGCGCGCGCAGAACTCGTCATAGCTGCCATGTGGGGCCTCGGCGACAACCCCCTTGCGCAACTCCCGCTCAGCCGCAATCTTGATGAGCTCGGCCGCCATGTCACGGATGCGGTTCTTCAGCTTGGCCTTTCGCGACTGCCAACCCGAGCCGCCGAGCCGGTCGAGGACCACCCCCTC
>DMER01000043.1:0-7890 GCA_003451645.1 Alphaproteobacteria bacterium
ATCTACACCGCTGTGGGTGGCAACACGCCGCAATGGCTCGTCAATGAGACGGCGGATGCAATCTGGCGAGGGGATCAACGCGTCGTTCTGCTTGGTGGATCAGAAGACCTGGCGACGATGGTTGGTGCGCTGACCAAAGGTCATTCGCTCGATTGGGGAGAGGATGATGGCAGCAAGCCTACGCAAGTGGGTGAGATGAAGCCTGGCGTCAATCCCATCGAGCGCGCGCATGGGATGCATTTCCCGGTCAATGTCTATCCGCTGTTCGAGCAAGCAATCCGCAAGGCGAAGGGCCGATCAGTTCAGGAGCAGCAGGCGGCGTTGGGGCGGCTTTTCGCGCCGTTCACGAGCGTTGCTGTGAAAAACCCCTATAGCTGGTTCCCGACGGCGCGAACCCCTGAAGAGATCGCTACACCGTCAGAGCGCAACCGTTATGTCGGCTTTCCGTATACGAAGTATATGAATGCGGTGATCCAGGTGGATCAGTCCGCAGCCGTGATTATGACAAATGTACAGACCGCGCGAGACCTGGGTATCCCTCAAGACCGCTGGGTGTTCTTGCATGGCGGCGCGCAGGCCAACGATATTTGGCACGTCAGCGAGCGGGTCAATTACCACTCATCGCCCGCCATCCGCACGATGGGACGAAAGGTGCTGGCCCAGGCAGGCAAGTCGATCACGGACATGGACGCCTTTGACCTTTATTCCTGCTTTCCAAGCGCTGTGCAGATTGGCTGTCAGGAATTGGGTGTTGCTGAAGATGATCCGCGCGGGCTGACGGTGACTGGCGGCTTGCCCTACTTTGGCGGCGCCGGGAACAACTATGTCATGCATTCTATCGTATCCATGATGGAGCGGTGCCGCGCCAAGCCTGGGTCCTTTGGCCTCGTCACGGCCAATGGGTGGTTTGTGACCAAGCATGCGATCGGCATCTACTCGACAGCACCCAAGCTGGGCGTGTGGGAGCGGGAGAACCCGGCCACCTATCAAGCGGAGATCGATGGCATGCCACATCCGGACCTCGATCCGGCCCCGCAAGGCGCGGGAACGATTGAGACCTATACCGTGGTGCACGACCGTGATGGTCCTCGCTTTGGGCTGGTGATTGGGCGCCTCGGCAGTGGCAAACGCTTCATCGCGCATACGCCAGCGGAACCGTCGTATTTCGCGCGTCTCATGGACAGCGACTGCATGGGACTGCAAGGGCAGGTGACGCCGGGCGAAAAGACGAATACATTCCGGTTCGATAATTCGTAAACCGCAAGAGTGGCGCCAATGCCCAAGCTCTATCTCGTGCGACATGGCGAGGCGGCGGCGGGCTTCACCCAAAGCCTCGATCCTGGCTTGTCGGCACTCGGGCATGAACAAGCCTCAGCGTTGGCCCAAAAGCTCAAGACATGGCCTCAGATGGCGATTGTTTCGAGCCCGCTTGCGCGCGCGCTGGAGACTTCTGCGCCTTTGGCGGCCCTGTGGCAGTGCGATCCTGCGATCGAGCCGCGGGTGGCAGAAATTCCTGCACCCGACGGGCAGACATTGGCAGAGAGAGGGCCTTGGCTTCAGGCGTTCATGCGCTCAAGCTGGAGCGAGGCGCCGGCCGAGCTGAAAGCGTGGCGCACCGATCTGCTGCAAGCTCTGACCGGGATTGAACAAGACACCATCGTTTTCACCCATTTCGTGGCAATCAATGTAGCAGCTGGTGCGGCAACCGGTCAGGACCGGGTCACCTGCTTCTCGCCTGCGAACGCCTCGCTCTGGTCGTTGGAGGTTTCCTCAGGGCATCTCCTGCTCAGCGCGTTGGGCGCACAATTGCCGCTGCCATTAGGGTAGATCATGGATAGTGAAGAGGACCTTCATTGGCTGACCGCCAAGGACCTGTCGACCGCCTTCTCAACCCGTGAGCTGTCGCCGGTCGAGGTCACCGAATGGCTTCTGGGCCGGATTGAGGCGCTCGATGCTCGCATCAATGCGTTTTGTTTGGTCGACGCCCCCTCGGCCCTCGCGCAAGCGGAAGCCTCGGAAGCGCGCTACACAGTGGGCGAGCCCTTGAGCACCCTGGATGGTGTGCCTATGGCCATCAAAGACCTCTTGCTTTCGAAGGGCTGGCCCACCTTGCGCGGGTCTCGAACTGTCGATCCCACGCAATCATGGGATGCCGACGCGCCGGCGGTTGCTCATTTGCGAGAGGCTGGTGCGGTATTTCTGGGCAAGACGACAACGCCTGAATTTGGGCATAAGGCGACAAATGACAGTCCGCTGACTGGCTCGACGCGCAATCCCTGGAACACAGACCTGACCCCTGGCGGGTCAAGTGGAGGTGCCGGGGCGGCACTCGCGGCTGGATTTACGACGCTGGCCTTTGGAACCGATGCCGGCGGCTCGGTTCGGATCCCAGCAAGCTTCTGCGGAGTGGTTGGCTTCAAGCCGACCTTTGGGCGCATTCCAGCCTATCCGCCATCGCCCTTCGGCACGCTCGCTCATGTGGGTCCAATGGCCCGCACTGTTGAGGACGCGGTGCTTTTCTTTCTGGCAATGGCCAAGGACGATCCGCGGGACGCTTACTATGTGCCGCATGAGACTGCAGGCGCACTACGCTCCTTGCGCCACGGGGTGAGCGGCTTGCGCGTCGCGGTCAGTCCGCGGCTGGGCTATGTCAAAGACCTCGATCCCGAGGTTGAAGCTACGGCTATGACTGCCGCCCGTGTGCTTGAGAGCCTGGGTGCGCGGGTCGACATGATCGACCCGCCGATCAGCGATCCGACACCATTCTTCCGGCGGCTGTTCTATGCGAATGCGCACTTTCTGGCCTCTCAATTGCCTGAGGATAAGCGTGCTCTCACCGACCCGACATTTCAGCGCGCCGTGGCATTGGGTGAGCCGTTGAGCCGGCTTGATCTGCAAACCGCTCAAGCGCAGCGCGTGACATACACGGCAGAATGGCGGCAGTTTATGACGCGCTATGATCTAGTCCTCACGCCGCAATTGGCGGTGTTGCCCTTTGCCGTGGGCCGCGTTGCACCGGTCAAAGAGAATGGCGATGCCTGGTTGGACTGGTCGCCCTTTGCCTATCCCTTTAATCTGACAGGCCAGCCAGCAATTTCGGTTCCCGCTGGCTTCTCCCAAAGCGGCTTGCCTATCGGGGTCCAAATTGTGGGGGCTCATTTTGCTGATGATTTGGTCTTGCGTGCGGCCTTTGCCTTGGAGACCGAACTCGATTTGATTGGCCGCCACCCGGAAGGATTTTAGTGCCCATGGCTCGGCTTGGTCCGGAGATACTCTCTATCGAGCGTGCAAAGCTCGTCGATCGCATGGCAGTCGGCAGCGGCATCGCGATCGAAACCTTGATGGAGAATGCGGGGCGCACAGCCGCAAATGAAATCGCCAAGCGCTGGCCGCGTGGGCGCGTCTTTGTCATATGCGGACCAGGCAATAATGGCGGGGACGGCTATGTCACCGCGCGCCACTTGCGCGCTCGCGGCTATGAGGTGCAAGTCAAGTCGACCGTCGATACCGCCAGTTTGAAGGATGCTGCAGGCTGGGCGTTCCGCCAGTGGGCGGGGCCGGTTGAGCCGTTCCGCAATACAGGGGCGGTCCGGCCAGGTCTTTATGTTGATGCTGTATACGGCGCAGGTCTCACCCGCGCCATCGACCCCGATCTTGCCGAATACTGGTTTTTGGTCCGTGAAGCAGAGTGTCCGATTGTCGCTTTGGACGTGCCGAGCGGGCTTCACGGTGATACGGCCAAGTTTCTAGGGGGGCACACGTGGCAGGCCGATTTGACGGTCACCTTCTTCCGCAAAAAAGCAGCCCATATCCTGCAGCCTGGGCGCCAATACTGCGGCGAGATTGTCGTGACGGATATTGGCGTTCCCTTCGGCCTCTTGGAAGCGATGCGGGAAGTGGCGACCGAGGGCGGGCAGGGCAAAGAGCACTTCGCGCTCGAAAGTACCGACCCTCCGCCGCCTCTTAAGATTGCCAGGGATGGCCACAAATATCTGCGTGGTCACTGTCTCGTCGTGGCGGGCGGTCCACTCTCAACTGGGGCTGCACGTCTCAGCGCAAGTGCTGCGCTACGTTCGGGCGCCGGACTTGTAACTCTGGCGGCTGAACCTGCCGCAGCGTCCGTCATTGCTAACCATGTGACAGCGGAGATGGTGCTGTCCTTCACCAATGGACCCGACCTCGTGGGAATCCTGCGTGATGAGCGCAAGAATGTTGTTGTCTATGGCCCTGGGGCAGGCCGGATGACCGACACGCAAGATCGTACGGCCGCGATCCTTGAGAGCAGGGCGCATGCTGTCCTCGATGCCGATGCCTTGTCCGCCTTTGAAGATGGGCCGGAGCGCTTGTTCGCACTTCTGCGCCGCCGCGCGAATGCTGATGCCGTGCTGACACCGCATGAGGGAGAGTTTGAACGGCTCTTCCCAGGTTTGCGCGGCCGGGCCGTCAATAAGATAGAGGCGGCACGCATTGCCGCAGAGCAAGCCAAGGCCGTCATTGTTCTCAAAGGCGCTGATACGGTGATTGCGCATCCGGACGGCCGGGCGCAGGTCAACACCAATGCGCCGCCTTGGCTGGCGACCGCGGGTTCGGGCGATGTTTTGGCCGGGGTAATCGGCGCTCTCTTGGCACAAGGCCGGCCTGCGTTTGAGGCTGCGTGGAGCGGCGTGTGGATCCATGGCGCGGCCGCCCGGACGCTTGGTCCTGGCCTGACCGCCGCCGATCTGCCAGAGGCAATTCCTTCGATTTTACGGACCCTTGAGGGGCACAAGGGTCATCCGTGAGCGCTCAGGGCCATTTTTGGTAAGTTCGCCCTTTGAAATTGCCGGGGCGCTCTGCTATACGCCTGCCCTTCGTTTCGCACGCGGGCTGCCACAAGGCCAGTCATGTGCGGGTTGGTATGCCTTTGCGGGCGTGGTGAAATTGGCAGACACGCCAGATTTAGGTTCTGGTGAGGCAACTCGTGGGGGTTCAAGTCCCTCCGCCCGCACCAGTGTCATTGCCTCTCGGCCCGCCATGTCTTGCAATTTGGCCTGACTGCCAGCGTGATGCGCGCACAATCATGACTGCTGAAATTCCACCGTTGAGGATCTGCCACCGATGAACGTGACTGAGACGCTATCCCAAGGCCTTCGCCGCGAGTTCCGTGTGGTTGTGAATGCGCAGAGCCTCGACCAAATGCTCAATTCCAAACTGGCCGAAATGCAGCCGCGCTTGAATTTGAAGGGGTTCCGGCCCGGCAAGGCGCCGCTCAGCCATTTGAAGCGCACCTTTGGCAAGTCCATCCTGGGCGACATCATCAATGAGACGGTCAGCGAGCAAAGTCAGCGCGCGGTCACAGATCGGGGCTTGCGCACAGCGATGCAGCCCCAAATCAGTCTCGATTCCGAGATGGAGCAAGTGCTCAGCGGCACACAGGACCTGATCTTCAATGTCGCAGTCGATCTGATGCCCGAGTTCCAGCCGGCGGATTTGACCGATGTGACCCTGATCCGGCCAGTGACGCAGGCAGCCGATGAGGACGTGGAAGACGCCATCAAGCGCATGGCCGATCAGCAGCGCAGCTATGAGCCCAAAGCCGTTGATGCCGAAGGGGCGAATGGCGATCAGTTGATCGTGGACTTTGAGGGCCGTATCGATGGCGAGATTTTCGAGGGGGGCACGGCCGAGAACGCCCGCATCGTGCTGGGCTCTGGCACGTTCCTTCCAGGCTTCGAAGAGCAATTGCTGGAGGCAAAGCCTGGCGACGTCCGCACAGTCAATCTGACATTTCCGGACGATTACAGCGCTGCCAATTTGGCTGGCAAGGCCGCAGTGTTTACAGTGACGGTCAAAGAAGTCCTGCAGCCTGTTGATGCCGCAATCGATGATGACCTCGCGCAGAAGCTTGGTTTGGAAAGCCTCGAACAATTGCGTGCCGCCATCAGGGGCCAGATGGAACAAGATTTCCTGCGCGCGAGCCGCACGCATTTGAAACGTGCGATGCTCGATGCTTTGGACAGCCGCCATTCCTTTGAGCTTCCTGCTGCCATGGTTGAGGCAGAGTTCGGGCAGATTTGGGCGCAGGTTGAGAAGGATCTCAAAGACGGTAATCTGCCTGAGGAGGACAAGTCCAAGTCCGAGGACGACCTCAAGGCTGAGTTCCGCAAAATCGCCGAGCGGCGCGTGCGGTTGGGCCTGCTCCTGTCCGAGATTGGCCGCATCAATAACATTCAAGTCGCACAGGACGAGATCAATCGCGCCATTGTGGCGCAGGCCCGCCAATATCCGGGCCAAGAACAGAAGATCATGGAGTTCTACCGCAACAACCCGGACGCGATGGCGCAGCTACGCGCGCCGATCTTTGAGGAAAAGGTCATCGACTTTTTGTGCACGCAGATCAAAATCAACGATCAGGTTGTGAGTCGCGAAGAATTATTCATGGATCCTGATGATTTGGCGCCTAAGCTGGTCCACGCGTGATCCAGTGGCGCTGGGCCAATCTCGGAGCGAGGGTAGAAAAATGACGGGCGTTCAAGCAAACTACTATGTGCCTTATGTGATTGAGCAGACGTCGCGCGGGGAACGCGGCTACGACATTTATTCGCGGCTGCTCAAAGAACGCATCATTTTCGTGTCCGGTGTGATCGACGATTCAATCGCGACAGTTGTGACGGCGCAATTGCTGTTCTTGGAGGCTGAGAACCCCAAGAAGGAGATTGCGATGTACATAAACTCGGGCGGCGGTGTGGTGACCTCGGCTTTGGCGATCTATGACACGATGCAGTATGTCCGGCCGCAGATTTCGACCCTGTGCATTGGTCAAGCAGCGTCCGCTGCCTCACTTCTGTTGGCTGCTGGCGAGAAGGGGATGCGGTACATCCTGCCGAATTCGCGGGTGATGCTGCATCAGCCCTCCGGCGGGATTGCTGGGCAAGCTGCGGACATGGCGCGTCACGCGCAAGAAATTCTGAAAATCAAGCGCCGGTTGAATGACATCTATGTGCGCCACACCGGTAAGCCGTTGGAAACGATTGAGAAAACCCTTGATCGCGACACGTTCCTGACTGCCGATGAAGCGCGGGATTTTGGTCTTGTTGACCAAGTCATGCACAAGCGGCCGGCACCTGCTGGCGATTCAAACCTCTGAGGCCAATCTGACACGCCTGGCACTGCGAACAGGGCCGTCAAATTAATGCAATCTTGATCGCCAACACTATATCATGATCGTATCCTGGCTGGCTTGCTCAAAAAGGCATGGCGCGCCGGGCAGGTGCTGAATGGATTAGTACAACTCCGAGGGCCTTTCAGGGTTGCGGGGAGTTGGTGAGGACATTGAATGAGCAAGACACCCGGCGGCGATTCCAAAAACACCCTCTATTGTTCCTTCTGCGGCAAGAGCCAGCACGAGGTGCGCAAACTGATCGCCGGACCGACGGTCTTCATTTGCGACGAGTGTGTCGAGCTATGCATGGACATCATCCGCGAGGAAACCAAGACCTCGCTGGTGAAGTCGCGGGACGGTGTGCCGACACCGCAGGACATCCGCAAGGTGCTCGACGACTACGTGATCGGTCAGGAGCATGCCAAGAAGGTGCTCTCGGTCGCTGTCCACAATCACTACAAGCGCCTGCACCATCAAACCAAGAACAACGACGTCGAAATCGCCAAGTCGAACATCCTGCTGATTGGCCCCACCGGTTGCGGCAAGACGCTTCTGGCGCAGACGCTCGCGCGCATCCTTGATGTGCCTTTCACTATGGCGGACGCAACCACCCTGACGGAAGCAGGGTATGTGGGCGAGGATGTCGAGAACATCATTCTCAAGCTCTTGCAGGCTGCGGATTACAATGTTGAGCGCGCGCAGCGCGGCATCGTCTATATCGACGAGGTCGACAAGATCAGCCGCAAATC
>DMER01000043.1:8098-8271 GCA_003451645.1 Alphaproteobacteria bacterium
AAGATCAGCCGCAAATCCGACAACCCGTCGATCACCCGCGATGTGTCGGGCGAGGGCGTTCAGCAGGCGTTGCTCAAGATCATGGAAGGCACTGTCGCCAGCGTCCCGCCGCAAGGGGGCCGCAAGCACCCGCAACAAGAGTTTCTGCAAGTCGACACGACCAACATCCTGTT
>DMER01000043.1:8476-10445 GCA_003451645.1 Alphaproteobacteria bacterium
GACACGACCAACATCCTGTTCATTTGCGGCGGTGCCTTTGCTGGCATCGACCGAATTATTTCTCAGCGCTCCAAGGGCTCCTCGATTGGCTTTGGTGCGCATGTTCAGGCGCCGGACGATCGCCAAACGGGTGCGATCTTACGCGAGATCGAACCTGAGGATTTGTTGAAGTTCGGTCTCATACCGGAATTCGTTGGCCGCTTGCCGGTTCTGGCAACGCTTGAAGATTTGGACATCGAGGCGCTGATCACCATCTTGACCAAGCCGCGCAACGCTCTCGTCAAGCAGTATCAACGCCTGTTCGAAATGGAAGGTTTGAACCTAACCTTCAGCGAAGATGCCCTGCGCGCTATTGCCAAGAAGGCGATCATCCGAAAGACAGGCGCCCGCGGTTTGCGGTCGATCATGGAGGGCATTTTGCTCGATACCATGTACGATCTGCCGTCCATGCGCGGTGTGTCGGAGGCCGTGATCAATGGTGAAGTGGCGGAGGGGCGGGCACGTCCACTCCTGATCTATACCGATAAGGCTAAAGATGCGGGGTCGGCCGCCTCGTAAGGCGGCACCCTGGCGTCAGTAACAGCGCGGAATTCAGCCATTTCCGCTTGCCTGTTGAGAGCGCCACTTGAATGCGGGCATCCCAGGCTCCACCTTCAATCAATCGCTATTGTCTTAATTCCGCGCCTTATCCCCGTTACGCTCACATGGCGCTTCTGGCCAGACCTTTGCATGGTGAGAAGTGAACTGTTTGCGGCACTGCTGTGGGGCCGGACATGAAAGGTAGGTTACCTATGGCTAGTTCGGACACTATGAGCGCGGCCGTGGTTCCGGTGCTGCCCTTGCGGGACATCGTGGTCTTTCCGCACATGATCGTGCCGCTCTTTGTCGGCCGTGAGAAGTCGGTGCGTGCTCTGGAAGATGTGGTTCAGGAGGACAAGCAGATCCTGCTTGTCACGCAGAAGAACGGGAATCAAGACGACCCGGGTGAGCAGGACGTCTATTGGACGGGAACGCTGGCCTCGGTGCTGCAATTGCTTAAGCTGCCCGATCAAACGGTGAAGGTTCTGGTTGAGGGTAAGCAGCGCGCACGTATCCGCCGTTTTGTGCCGAATGGCGCCTTCTTTGCCGCACAAGTCGAGATCTTGACCGATGAGCCGGGCCGCGAGGACGAGGTTGAGGCGCTGGCCCGCTCGGTTACCGCTCAGTTTGAAAACTATGTCAAACTGAACAAAAAGGTGTCTGTCGAAATCCTCTCTAACATCGGTCAGATCACGGAGCATGCCAAGCTCGCGGACTCCATTGCGGCGCAGCTGACTGTCAAGATCCCAGAGAAGCAGCAATTGCTTGAATTGCCCCGTGTCGCGGACCGCTTGGAACGGGTCTACGCGATGATGGAGGGCGAGATCGGCGTCCTGCAGGTGGAGCGCAAGATCCGCTCGCGCGTAAAGCGTCAGATGGAGAAGACGCAGCGCGAGTACTATTTGAACGAACAGCTTAAGGCCATCCAGAAGGAGTTAGGCGAGGGGCAGGAAGACACGCGCGACGAAATCTCCGAGATCGAAGATCGCATCAAGAATGCCAAGCTCTCCAATGAGGCACGCGACAAGGCAACTGCCGAGCTGAAAAAGCTGCGCCAAATGTCGCCGATGTCGGCAGAGGCAACCGTTGTGCGCAACTACCTTGACTGGATGTTGTCTCTGCCATGGGGCAAGAAATCCAAGGTCAAGCGCGACCTTGGCAAAGCTGAAGCCGTGCTTGAGGAAGACCACTACGGTCTCGAAAAGGTCAAAGAGCGTATTCTGGAGTACCTCGCCGTGCAGCAGCGCGCGGGCAAGCTAAAAGGCCCCATTCTGTGCCTTGTTGGGCCTCCGGGCGTCGGCAAGACCTCGCTTGGCAAGTCGATTGCCAAAGCGACCGGCCGTGAGTTCATCCGCATGTCGCTGGGTGGCGTGCGCGACGAGGCGGAGAT
>DMER01000043.1:10674-12633 GCA_003451645.1 Alphaproteobacteria bacterium
CGACGAGGCGGAGATCCGCGGGCATCGCCGGACGTATATCGGCTCCATGCCTGGCAAGGTCATCCAGGGTATGAAGAAGGCCAAGACTTCCAATCCGCTGTTCCTGCTTGACGAGATCGACAAGCTGGGTGCGGATTGGCGCGGCGATCCCTCTTCAGCTCTGCTGGAGGTTTTGGACCCGGAGCAGAACTCCACCTTCCAGGACCACTATCTGGAAGTCGATTTCGACCTGTCCGACGTGATGTTCATCACCACGTCCAACTCTTTGCGGATGCCGCAGCCCTTGCTGGACCGGATGGAGATTATTCGCATTCCGGGGTACACGGAGGATGAGAAGGTCGAGATCGCCAAGCGCCACTTGATCTCCAAGCAGATTGGCGCGCATGCGCTCAAGGAGGGCGAATGGTCGATCACGGATGACGCTTTGCGCGACCTGATCCGCTACTACACCCGAGAGGCGGGCGTACGGAATCTGGAGCGCGAGATTGCGGGCCTGACGCGAAAAGCAGTGCGCGAAATCGTCTCGAACCAGGCCAAATCTGTGACGGTGACGCCCAAGAACCTCAACAAATACGCCGGTGTGCGGAAGTTCCGCTTTGGCGAGATGGAGGGGGAGGACCAGATTGGTGTTGTGACCGGTCTGGCCTGGACCGAGGTGGGCGGCGACACGTTGCAGATCGAGGCGGTGATGCTGCCCGGCAAAGGCCGTATGCAAACAACCGGCAAGCTGGGTGACGTCATGAAGGAATCGATCGACGCCGCGCGCTCTTATGTGCGCTCGCGGTCGACCGCGTTCGGCATCGAGCCGCCCTTGTTTGACAAGCGCGACATCCACGTCCACGTGCCAGAAGGGGCAACGCCCAAGGACGGTCCTTCGGCCGGTGTTGCGATGATGACCGCCATTGTCTCCGTCCTGACCGGCATTGCGGTACGCCGTGACGTTGCGATGACTGGGGAGATTACGTTGCGCGGCCGGGTATTGCCCATTGGCGGGCTCAAAGAAAAACTGCTTGCCGCCTTGCGGGCGGGAATCACCACCGTTCTGATCCCGTCAGAAAATGAGAAGGACCTTGCGGACATTCCTGACAATGTTCTGAAGGACTTGAAGATAGTACCTGTCGCAACGGTTGACGATGTTGTGCTGCATGCCTTTGTGCGAGCGCCGCAGGCGATCACCTGGGAAGAGCCTGAGGACGAGGTGAAGCCAAAGGTCAAGCCTTCTGGAGATGATGCTGAGCCGGTGATTACCCACTAAGTAGAGCCTCCTTAGAGCCGTAACGGTCGTTGCCCCAAGACCAAAGAGGTCCCTTGCCCGTAATGGCTGGGGGCCTCTTTTGTTTGGGAGTGAAGCGGTCATGCCGGGCGCGAGTGGCCGCGATCGCTCTTACACCGCTCAGCTTGCCCAAAATGTTGCCTTTCCCTTTGACTGAACTTCCGTTCCGATTGAAAGTTTTGGGCAAAGGGAACCAGTTGCCGCTTGAGGCCTGGTAGGCGCTGTGTCAGTGTTCCGCCCCCTCTCCACTGAAGACATGAGCTAAGCGATAAGGACCGACGCAATGAACAAGAATGAATTGGTCGCCGCCGTTGCAGACAAAGTTGGTGTTACAAAGGTCGAGACTGAGAAGGTGATCGACACGATGATTGATATCATCGTTGCGACGCTTAAAGCAGGCGGCGAAGTGCGTCTCGTCGGCTTTGGGACCTTTGAGGTTACGGCGCGCAAAGGTGGCAAGGGCCGCAATCCGCGTACGGGCGAAGAGATCGATATTGCCTCTACGAACACACCCAAATTCAGGGCGGGCAAGCAGCTGAAGGAGGCTGTGAACCCGTAATGGTGCTGGGCATTGCGCTGTGCAGCGGGACCGGCTACAAGGCCGGTCCCTTTGCGGGCCATGGTTTCGGGCGATTAGCTCAGTTGGTAGAGCGCGTCGTTTACACCGATGATGTCGGCGGTTCGAG
>DMER01000043.1:12840-13281 GCA_003451645.1 Alphaproteobacteria bacterium
GTCGGCGGTTCGAGTCCGTCATCGCCCACCAGTCCCGCTGAGCACAGCCACCCGTTGACCCGCCACAGGGTCAGGCATAGCGTGCCTTGCACAAACAGCAGTGCGGTGGTCGCGAGGAGGGGGCGTGGTTCAGAACTGGAAGCAGATCGGCCCGCAGCGCTACCGCGAAACCTTTGGCCGCTATTTTGAAGACTTCCAGGTTGGCGACATCTACGAGCATCGCCCCGGCAAGACCGTGACAGAGGCTGATAATCACCTCTTCACCCTGCTGACACTCAACACCCATCCCCTGCACTTTGACGCCGAATACGCGCGGGGTTCGGAGTTCAAGCAAAACCTGGTGGTCAGCACCTACACTCTGTCGCTGCTCATCGGTATGAGCGTTACGGATTGCAGCCAAAAGGCGATCGCCAATCTTGGCATGGATGAGGTGAAGTTCAC
>DMER01000043.1:13474-14072 GCA_003451645.1 Alphaproteobacteria bacterium
GGCATGGATGAGGTGAAGTTCACGGCCCCCGTCTTTGCAGGCGATACCCTTTATGCCGAGAGTGAAGTCCTGGCGAAACGCGAGAGCCAGTCACGGCCGGGCCAGGGGATCGTGACAATCCGCACCTTGGGGCGAAACCAGCGTGGGGAAACCGTTTGCAGTTTCACCCGAAACATGTTGATCCCTGCGCGTGGCCAGAGCGTAGAGGACAAGATCGGCACCTACTAAGGATATCCCATGACCATTGCGGCACCTCGGCATGCGAATAGCGATGACGCCCTCATTTTGGACGCCATCGAGAAATGGGTGACCAAGAAAGTCGCGCCTGTCGCCGCGCGCCTCGAACATGATGACGAATATCCCGCGGCCCTTGTCGAAGATATGAAGGAGCTTGGCCTCTTTGGTGCGCTCATCCATCCTGACTATGGCGGCCTGGGTCTTTCGGCGACCGTCTACACACAGATTGTTGCGCGCATCTCTGAGGAGTGGATGTCGCTGACTGGTGTGTTCAACTCGCATCTGATGATGGCCATCATTGTGCAGAAATTCGGCACACCGCGGCAAAAGGAGTATTGGCTGCCCAAATTCGCCAGTGGTC
>DMER01000252.1:0-279 GCA_003451645.1 Alphaproteobacteria bacterium
TCGTCGCGCCAGGCGGTGCCGTAAATGCGCTGCAGCTGCGCGTTTTTCTGATCACCTCGCCAATAGGCGCCCGACACCTTCATCAATTTGAAGGCCGTGCCGATCTTGCCCGTCGAGGGCAAATGCGGCCCAAGGCACAGATCATACCACGGCCCATGGCGGTAGACGCTGATCGGTTCGCCCTCGGGCAGATCGCGGATGATTTGACTTTTGTAGATTTCGCCAATGCCAGCGAAATGCGCGATCGCTTCCTCCCGGTCCCAGACCTCCCGCGTGGTG
>DMER01000252.1:525-649 GCA_003451645.1 Alphaproteobacteria bacterium
GCCTCGATGGCGGGGAAGTCCTCGGTGCGGAAGGGCTCGTTACGCGCGAAATCGTAATAAAACCCGTCATCGATATTGGGGCCGATGGTGACCTGCGTACCCGGATAGAGCGCCTGCACCGCCA
>DMER01000252.1:875-4840 GCA_003451645.1 Alphaproteobacteria bacterium
CGGATAGAGCGCCTGCACCGCCATGGCCAGAATATGCGCCGTATCGTGACGAATAAGGTCGAGCGCCTCCGGATCCTTGCGCGTGATGATCCGTACACGGGCATCACCCTCAAAGGCGTAGGAGAGGTCACGCATGTGGCCATCCACCTCGATCACCAGAGCGGCCTTGGCCAGCCCCGCACCGATAGCGGCGGCAAGCCCGGCCCCGGTAGTGCCGCGCGGCATCTCCCGTACGCTGCCATCGGGCAGGGTCAGGCGGATGGATTGCGCGGCGGCGGACATGGGTGTGGCTCCGGTTCATGGGCATTCAAAAGGGGCGGTACACTCGCCATCCGAGGGGCAGGTGTCAAGGCGATGGGTGCCGAGAGCAAGGCCACGCCCCCATCGGACAATCGTTCGATGCGCAAGGTCTGCCTCCCTCAACCGCCTTCCGCCCAGGCCGTGATCGCGGCATGAGCCCCGCGCCAATCCTGCCATGTCGCGCGGGCCCAGGCGAGCACCCTCTCCCCATGCTGGGCGGTGCCCGCAAAGGGCGCGACATCGGCCACCGTCATGGTGAAGCGGGCGGGCGGGGGAAGATAAGGCAGGCCCGCCTTGCGCGCGGCAAAGCCTCTCATGATGTCGTTGGTTTCCATCGGCGGCGTTGGGCATTCGAGTTGCCGCCATAATCGGGCCAGATGCAGACCCACCGATTGCACCGCGCGGCGATCGGCCGGATCGCCCGGATGTTGCGCCGCATAGGTATCGACACTGAGCTGGTGGGTGGGCATCAGATGGGGCATGGAATACTCCGCCGCCAGCACCCGCCCGAAGGCCGCCCAACAGCCGGGCGAGGAGGTCATATAGGCATGCACCGGACCCTCCGCAGGCGCAAACGCCGCGCCGCAACCGGGGCAAGGGGTGGTGTGGGGCATGGTCGGGAGTTTATGGGGTTCACGCCAATGCGCCAAGCCGCCAAGGGGGGGCGCTTGGGCTTCGGCGGCGCATGCGATGCTAATGGTGGAGCGGGAGTTCCCAGAGCTGGATAAACGAAAGGGGAAGGGGATTAGGGATAACGTCCCCTTATGTTTTGCCTATTTGTCCCGTTATAGTCCGGCGAGGTGGACTCGAGCGCAAATGTTTGTGCCCCGAATTGGACCTTAGACGATATTCAGCCGCGGCCTTGCGCGCGAACGGCGATATTGAAGGAGATTAGATATGAAGCGCGGCATTTGGATCGTCGCAATCTTGCTCGTAATTGGCGCAGTGGCCGCTTGGGTCTTGCGAGGCCAAATCAGGGCGATGCTGTTTCAGCCGACGGCCGCCAACCTGGCGTATGGCGCCGCCTCGCCCGCCCAGACGCTCGACCTCTATGCGCCGAAGACCGGCGAAGGCCCATTCCCGGTCGTGGTCTATATTCATGGCGGCGCGTTTCAATTCGGCGACAAGCGCGAGCTCTCGGGCGGCTTCGTCGACGGGATCCAGGCGCTGAACGCGCAAGGCATCGCCGTCGCCTCCATCAACTACCGGATGGCCGCAGAGGCACGATTTCCTGCAGCGGTGATGGACGCCAGGTCCGCCGTCCGCTGGCTGCGCGCCAACGCCGCCGCCCACCGGCTGGACCCTGACGGCATCGGGGTCTGGGGCAAATCGGCCGGCGGCTATCTGGCGATGATGGTGGGCGTGACCGATGCAGAGGCGGCGTTCGACGACGCCGCGATCGCGCCGGGCGTGTCCTCCCGCGCCGCCGCCGTGGTCGCGATGTACGGCCCGACGGACTTCTTGCAAATGGACACCCAGTTGCGGGCGTCACCATGCGGCGCGACAGCAGCGACCCACGACGGCGCGGACAGTCCTGAGTCGAAATTCCTAGGCGCGCCCGTCCAGTCGAACCCAGCGCTCGCCCAACGGGCCAATCCGGCCGCCTATGTTCGCGCCGATGCGCCGCCCATGCTGCTGCAGGCCGGAGACGCGGACTGCACCGTGCCGCACGAACAAACCCTTTTGATGGCCGCGGTGCTCAAGGCGAAGGGGGCGCCGGTCGAGGTCCAGATTTTTCCGGGCGCGGGACATGTCGGCGCCGCGTTCGAAACCCCCAGCAACCTCCGCCTGGTGGCGGACCATTTCGCGAGGCACCTCGCCAAGCGATAGGATAGGACAGTCTGCGCGGCGCAAGGGGCGGCGTCGTTCTTCCAGGTCTATCCGGACGAAGGCGTCGTCATTTCGGTGATGATGAACAAAGGTGTTCAAAATCTCGATGCCCTGACGGCGCAAGCGATGCCGATGGTGGAGTAGGTGTTCACGGAGTTGGATGGGCGGAAGGGGGGGCGGTGTACCACTTTCCTGGGCCGCCACCGGCCATGGAAATGTATCGCCTTTTCGGTTATGATACTTGAAGGAGAAAACAGACTGATGAACCGCCTGACCCTATCGCCCGAACAGGAGGAATGGATGCGCGCGCGCATCGCCGACGGCACCTTTGCGGACGAGAGCGATTATCTGGGCGACTTGATCCGCCGCGACAGGGCAACGCTCCTTGCTGAACTGAAGAAAGGCGAGGACAGCGGCGTGTCGTTCAAATCGGTCAAGGACATTTTCGCCGAGGTAAAACGCAATTTCCTCGCCCGCCAGGATGGGTAGCTACACCCTATCGGTAGAGGCCGAAGCGGATATCCGGGCCATCGCCGCCTATACCGCCCACCAATGGGGCCTTGCCAAAGCTGAAAGCTACAGCGACGGCCTGCATGCCGAGCTTGAGCGCTTAGCCGCCCAACCTAGCCTGGGCCGGGCGTTCAGCGAGGAACGGCCGGATTACTTGCGCCGGAACTACGAGCAACACGCGATATTCTTTCGCATTGTTCGCGACGGCGTCTTCATCGTCCGTGTACTGCACAGCCGGATGGACATTTTGCGGCATCTTTAGGCGCGGGAATGCGGGCCAAGTTGGAGTTTCACGCCAAGCTGCGGCCACCACGGCACGGCGCAAGGGGCGACCTCGTTCTTCCAGGTCTCTCCAGACGAGGGCATCATCGTGTCCGTGATGATAAACAAAGGCCAGCAAAGCCTCGACGCCCTCACAACCGAGGCGATGCCGATGGTGGAGCGCGTGTTCCAGGAACTGGATCGGAGGAATGGGGCGAGAGGTAAGTTGTTGTCCTGCTAATCCCTGCAAGCTCCTGTGCTTCGAAACCTTGGGCACTCGCTCTCTCTACAAAGAACTACATGGCTCTATGTCACTCTGGATAATAAAGATCGTTTGATTTTTTCTTACTTTATCGCTCCTTATCTGATGTCGAAATTGGAACAGATAAAATTATTGAAACCAAAAAACTAACTAACACCCCTACTTGCTCGGCAATATTCCCCTTCTCTGGCTCAGTCAGAGCACCAAGAATATTTATCTGTGCGGCAACTTCAATTGTCTGAATAATTGTGATGACAATTAGGACAATAAAAAACGAAACATAGTAAAGTACAAACCATAAAAACAGAAACAAAAGAATTCGACCGGGGGCTGTTGGACCAAAAATATATCCAACCAGTGCCAGAAAGGACGTCACCCCCCCCAGAATCCAAGCAATGACTTCTATACTTGTCTCGCCCACACTTTTAATCTCTCTAATGCACGTTCCCACTGGTATATAAGAATACCACTTTCATAAGCAATCGTCAAGTATGCTGTGATTCCGGAATCCGAGGATGCGTAACTATCAAGATAGGGTACAAAATCGCGGACACCTCGCCATATCGATCCAATATTATGGCAGAAGAAGTCATGCGGGATTGCATAGCTCCATGAACCCGAGACAAGGGAAAATGGAGGCAGAGGGACACAACGTAGAAATAAAGAAACACACTACTTAATTCATGGCCCTGCCAGTCCGGGGGAAAGACTTTGACTTCCAAATATGCATTGCATTCCTGTTTCTCCTACACGAAACACATCAAAACCCAAGCCCGCTATGCGAGCCGAGCCGCACCAGTCC
>DMER01000252.1:4999-5570 GCA_003451645.1 Alphaproteobacteria bacterium
CCTACACGAAACACATAAAACCCCAAGCCCGCTATGCGAGCCGAGCCGCACCAGTTCCAAGGTGGTCTCGTCCGGCTTGCGGTAGATGAGCAAGAGGTCGGGGCGCAGATGGCAATCCCGGAAGTCCTTCATGTCGCCTTTGAGCGGATGGTCCGCATAGTGGGGCGGCATGGGCCGGTCGTTCGCCAAGAGCTCCACCGCCTTGGCAAGCAGGTCATCCAATTTCTTGCCCAGAACGCCGGACTTCTCGCGCTTGTAATCGCGCTTGAATTTCGTGGTGTATTTAATCGTCCGCATTGAGGCGAGCGAACAAGTCTTTGACCGAACGCACCGCCGTCAATTCGCCCCGGCGCGCGGCGTGCATGGCCTCTATCGTTTCGTTGTTGGGGATCAGGGGCTCGAAGGGCAGCGCCTTTTCGCTCACCACCCGCATCATCAACATCCGGAAGGCGTCGGACGGCGTCATCCCGATGGCGGCCAACACGGCCGCCGCCTCGTCCTTGATGCTCTGTTCGATTCGTGCGCGCACGACGGCGCCAAGGGGCTTGGCCTTCTTGGGCATGACCTTGAC
>DMER01000252.1:5799-5974 GCA_003451645.1 Alphaproteobacteria bacterium
CATGACCTTGACGGCGGCGCGTTTGGTTTTTGCGGCTACGGATGGGTTCAGTTTAGGCATGGTGTTCACCTTGGGCTACAACGTAGCACACGGCCGCGACCATGACCAGAGAGGCCTTTATCGATCCCAGCCCCCTACCCCGGTAAGATCAGTTCCGCGTTCTTGACGAAGAACG
>DMER01000070.1 GCA_003451645.1 Alphaproteobacteria bacterium
CCCCAGCCGAGTTCGTAATAGGCCCACCAGCTGCCCATGGCGATACCAAGGGTCAGCGCCACCCAGGCGGCAAGCGTCCAGGGCCGGACCCAGCGTGCCCAAACCGCATCAACCCGGCCCTCAAGCAAGGCTGCGATGGCGAAGGAAAAAGCGACGCTTAGGCCCACATAGCCCGCGTAAAGCATGGGCGGGTGAAAGGCCAAGCCTGGGTCTTGCAACAAAGGGTTCAGGCCCTGCCCCTGTAAAGGACCCGGCACCATCCGCTCAAAGGGATTGGACGTGAACAGAATGAACAGAAGGAACGCCACTCCTATTGATCCTTGCACGGACAACACACGCGCCTTGAAGGAGGGGGTAAGGATGTCCCCGAACACTGCTACTGCGGCGCCAAACGCGCCCAAGATCAGGACCCAGAGCAGCATGGAGCCTTCATGATTGCCCCACACGCCGCTAATCTTGTAAAGCATTGGCTTTTCGGTATGGCTGTTCTGCGCCACATTGGCGACCGAGAAATCGCTTTGCACGTAAGCGTAAGTGAGCGCCAGGAACGCCAGGGCAATGAGACCTGCCTGAGCGAGGGCTACAGGACTTGCCACCCGCATGAGCGCGCGATCTCCCGTTGCGGCCCCATAGGCGGGCAGGATGGTTTGCAAGACCGCACACAACAGAGCGAGAGTGAGCACATATTGCCCAAGCTCTGGGATCATGGTGTGGGCCCCGCAGGCGCTTGGTTCGGGTGCGGAGCCGGCGTGCCATGCTTCCACACACCGCGATCCTTCAGCGCCTTGGCTACCTCTTGCGGCATGTAGTTCTCATCGTGCTTGGCCATGATGGTGCTCGCGGCAAAAACGTCGCCCGCAAGCTTACCCGTCGCGACAACACCTTGCCCCTCGCGGAAAAGATCGGGGATCACGCCCTGATATTTGACAACCATCGAGGCCTGACCGTCTGAGACGCGAAAACGCAGAACCCCTGCTGTCGATTTGTCAACGCTTCCGGCCTCAACCAGCCCTCCCAGATTGAAGCGCTGTCCGTCGGCGATCTTCTTAGTTCGCAAATCACTGGGTGAATAGAAAAACGTCACCTGATCGCCAAGCGCGAACAAGGTCAGCATGATCGCCAGGCCACCTATGGCGGCCGACGACAGAACGAGCAACGCACGACGCTGGCGGCGGGTCATGTCCGATAGGTATAGGGCCAAAGGCCTGCAGTTCAAGTCTTGCGGAAAAGTGCCGCATAGAACCCATCGGTTTGGGTTTGGGCGGGGCTCCAGCGTTGCGACGTGAGGAGGCGCAAGTGCGGTACACGAATCTGGGCCGCTTCAGCCTGGTCCTCGCCCTCGCACCGCAGCAAAGAGCAGGTCACAAAGAGGATATGCCCACCGCTGCGGCACAATTCCACCGCACGATCCAGCGCTTGCAGTTGCGCAGCTTGATGGGCCTGCAGGCGCGAGTCATCTAGTGTCCACCTCGCCTCTGGGTTGCGCCGCCAGGTCCCACTGCCAGAACACGGCGCATCAACCAACACTGCATCTGCGATACCCTCCTGCAGTTGCGGATGGTCCGCATAAGGATCGCCAACAAGCTCGATCATCGTCGCGCCAGCCCGCACCGCCCGCGGCGCCAGCCGGCCTAGTCTTTGGGCATCGACGTCGCAGGCCAAGAGCTGACCCTTGTTGTGCATGCGCGCAGCCAGCGCCAATGTCTTTCCACCGGCGCCCGCGCAAAGATCGATGACGCGCTGCCCTGCGGTCACCGGCAGCAATGCCGTTGCTGCTTGGCTACCAGCATCTTGAACCTCTACCCACCCTTGGGCAAAGGCATCATGCGCATCAAGTTTGACTGCGTCCGCGAGCCGCAGTGCGTCGGGCGTCAGCGCTAGTTCTTCGGCCTCAACGCCCTCTCTTGCCAGCGCAGCTTTAGCGACCGGCCGCGTCGTCTTGAGACGGTTGATGCGCAAGTCCAGCGCCGCCCGGGCTTGCATGGCCTCCATTTCAGCATCGAGCGTGTCCCCAAGACTGCGGGCCAGTTCGCTATGCAACCAAGCTGGGTAATTGAACCGCACCCATGGGTCTCGGGATTGGGACGCTGGCTCGGCCAAAAGCATGGTCTCGCAACGCGAAAGTTCGCCCACCGCGTGGGGGCCATCCGCACACTGAGCAGCGATTGCGTCTGGGGTCAGACCGTCCAGGCGCAACGACCCAAGGACCAGCGCACGCGGCTCTGCCTTGCTGCCCATCAGGTTTGCGCATTCGTTGCGCCGGCGCAGCACGTGATAGACCCGTGCCTCAATCGCCCTTCGGTCGCTCGATCCGGCATAACGGTTGGCGCGCGCCCATTCATTCAGCGTCACGTCCGCTGCTCTGCGCCGGTTCAAAATATCGTCGAGGATCGTAATGGCAGCCTTAAGCCTGGCGCCGGGGGTCATCGTTCAAACCCTTCCATTGACTCGGCCCCGAATATTAACCGCGCAAAGTAGGATGCGCTTTCTAAACGCCCAATCCTGTCCGGTTGAGCCAGATCAAGGTCAGGAGAATTTCCCGTGCCCAGTTCTTGGGCATCAGATCTCAGGACGGAGGACACACCATGCCTTGCCTGGTCGTTTATTACTCATTCTCGGGCAACAACAGGATCTTGGGCGACCATTTGGCCGCACGCCTCAACGCGCCAGCCGCAATCATAGAGCCGGCGTCAGCGCGGACAGGGTTCTCGATCTTTCTGGATTTGTTGTTCAACAGGCGGCCGAGGGTCCTGCCCCTTCAGGCAGACCCATCGGCCTTCGACCACATTCTGTTTGTGGCACCGATTTGGAACCGTCACATTGCCCACCCTATGCAAACCGCAATGGCAAGTCTAAAGGGCCGCGTGAAGGCGTGTTCTTTTGCAACATTATGTGGCGCCGTCCGGCCCGGTCAGATTGAGGTGATAACCAAGGACCTGACAAGCGCTATAGGCCTCGCCCCCGCGAATGTTTGGCTCCTCCCATTGACCGAGCTGACCAAAGCGGTGAAAGGACCCGTTCGCGAAGAGGACATGATCGAGCGCGTGACGCCTGAGCACCTTTTCCACTTCAAACCCCAAATCGACGCGATCATTGCGGCCTTGGGGTCCCGCTAAGGTCTATCCTGGCGTGTTGTAGTTCGGGCTTTCGCGCGTCACCGTAATCGAATGCACATGGCTTTCGCGAAGGCCCGCACCCGTTATCCTCACAAAGCGCGCGTTCTTTTGGAACTCCGCGATTGTATGGGCTCCGGTGTACCCCATGGAGGCACGCAAGCCCCCGACCAATTGGTGGATTACCGCGCCAACCGGGCCTTTGTAGGCAACCTGCCCTTCAACGCCCTCAGGCACCAGCTTCATCGTCTCTTGCACATCTTGCTGGAAGTAGCGGTCAGCCGAGCCCCGCGCCATTGCGCCGACACTGCCCATGCCGCGATAGGCCTTGTAGGTGCGGCCCTGCCACAGGAAGGT
>DMER01000025.1 GCA_003451645.1 Alphaproteobacteria bacterium
AAACCTAAAAACATCACGCTCTAGCGATGGATATGATGACTCAGCCCGCCTCGATTCCTGGACTGCCGCCGAAGGCTGTTCAAGCTCTCATCGAGGATGCCCATGGCATCCCGCTTATCAAGGCCTATCTCGCCATCCCGGATGAGAGTGTGCGCAAGAAACTGCGTCGCCTCGCCGAGGAAATCGCACAGCCATTCCGGCGCGCCGACAAAGCGGCCGACCAGGAATAGACCGCGTCACTGTGCCTTGGTGCGCATAAGCGCTAGTAAGCTCTGTGTTGGATAACCGTCCGGGATCAGATTATTCGAAGCCTGGAACGCGCGGATCGCCGCGCGCGTGCGCCGCCCGATGATGCCATCGGGCTCTCCAATGCCAGGGTCCTTGCGGGCCAGCAGACGTTGTAATTCCTGCCGCTCGCTCAACGCCTGCAATGGCGGGTCGGCCTTGGGCCACGCTGCGATGAACTCGCCGCGCCCTTCAATCCGGTTGGCCAATTGGCAGATCGCCAAGGCATAGCTTTGCGACTGATTATATTTGAGGACGGCGCGGAAGTTCTCATAGACCGCAAAGGCTGGTCCCTTGTGTCCGGCCGGCACGAGGATTGCGGCCTGCGCGCTCGTCTCGACGCCAGCCGTGTCTAGGCTGCGGCCATCCATGCGCCGCACACCGCGCGCGGTCCATGTGGTCACCGTCTGCGAGACATCAATGTCGGCTTGCGCATAGTCAAAGCCTTGGGGCAGGCGGACCTCGGTGAAGCAGGGGCGGCCCTTTTGCCAGCCTTTCTTGTCGAGGTAATTGGCAGTGGAGGCGAAGACGTCTGGCAGCGAATCCCACAGATTGCGCCGGCCATCGCCGTCCGCATCCACGGCATAGCCGAGGAACGTTGTGGGAATGAACTGTGTGTGGCCCATCGCGCCCGCCCAAGAACCCACGAGGCGCTGAGGCGGAATGTCCTTGGACTCCAAAATACGCAATGCGGCCAGCAATTGCTCGCGGCCAAAGGCGCGGCGGTTGCCCTGATAGGCCAAAGTGGCGAGCGCCTCAATGATGTTCTTGGAGCCCAGATTGGCGCCATAGCCCGATTCAAGGCCCCAAATGGCGGTCACGATGCTCGTCGGCACACCATAGGATTGTTCTGCTGCCCGCAAGGCTGCGGTGTTTTCGGCATGTTTGGCTTTGCCGCGTGCTATGCGCTCGTCGGACACTGCGCGGTCGAGATAGTCCCAGACGGGCCTTGAGAATTCTGGCTGATTTTGATTTGCTTCGGCGACCCTGGGATTGTAGCTGACATTGGCAAAGGCCATGTCAAAGGTCGCGGCCGAGATCCCTTGGGCGAGGGCATAGCCACGGAAGGCACGCACCCAGTCGTTGACGGCCAACCCTTGGCTGTCAGGTCCGTGGGTAGACGCCGCAGGTGCCCGTGCGGTTACTGCCGTCGTTGCGCATGCGCTCAAGGTGAGCGCTAGGCAGCCTAGGGCAGCCAATAGGGTCATGGGACTCCAGCGATCATGTCGGGGGAAGCTGGTGGTACTGGCGGCCTGATTACGCATCGCTCGATCCTTACCCTGGCGCTTTGATGCCATTCTTGCAACGTTTCCAGGGCATCGCATGCTGATTGCCTGCATGGCAAGCCCACACGTCACTCAAACAGGCGTTAAAGCATTGACAGCGAATGTGGCATGCGCCTATAAGCGCGGCTCTTTTTCGCAAAGCATCATTCCAGGCCCGAGGCGCGTCGTTCAATGAAAGTCCGTAATTCTCTAAAATCCTTGAAGGCCCGGGATAAGAATTGCCGCGTGATCCGCCGCAAAGGCCGGGTCTATGTGATCAACAAGAAGAACCCCAAGTTCAAAGCCCGTCAGGGTTAAGTGATCAGAGCTGCCGCGCTCTGAGGTGCGCCAAGATCTCGCGCGCCGCCCTTGTTCCTGACCACCAGGCCCCATCCAGCGATTGCGCGCGGCGCTCACCCAGGGCTTCACCGGCCAAAAACACGTCACTGGCAAATGGCTTGGCGAGATTGAGCCGCGCAGGCAGCGCGTTCACCTTGACCGCCGAGTAGGAGCCGCGAAAGCGCGCATCCCCTGCCCAGTTTGTGGCCGAGGCCCTGGTGACCGCCTTGAGCGCTGCCGAGCCCAACATGTCTGCTAAAGCAGCACGCGCCTCGGCGCTGGCGCCGCTTAACGGCATTGCCGCAAGTGTGCGAGCCCAACGGCCGCCTGCGTAATAGATCGCGACCGGCTGCCCATGGGGGCGCATATGGACATAGTATGTTCGCTCGTCACGCAGCTTGGGAATGAGAAGCGTGTTGGCGGGGTAGGTGGCCGCCTTGTCAGGGGTTAGAGCAAGGGCGACCTTTTCCAAATTGCCCATGGTCATGTTGGCCGCCGCATCCAAAACATCGACGGGCACGACGCCTTTCAGTCCAATCGTGCCGCTGGCAAGGACGGGGGCTGAGACGGTGATGAGCGCGGCGCGGGCGGTAACGGCCCCTTTGGACGTTGTGAGCGTCAGACTATCGCGGTTGCGCGTGATTTGGCTGACGGGTGCGCCCAAGCTGACAGGGATAGCCTCGCCTAGCCGCTGTACCAAGGTGCCGATCCCCTCGCCAACGGCAAAGTTGGTGCCGCCTTCAATGCCGGCCCAATCACGCACCGACACGTCCTCTGCATCGAGGCCATAATCCAGCGGCATCAAATGGGCCGCGGCGGTTGCTGTCCAGGGATTGGCAAAGCCTACGCTCTGGACTGTCCAGAGCGTAGGCTTTGCCAA
>DMER01000173.1:0-13800 GCA_003451645.1 Alphaproteobacteria bacterium
CTTCGCTATGATCACAGAGTAGAATAGCGGCGCGCTTGAAGTTAGAATCCATCATAAAAGGCTCTGCCAGAAGCACTTTTCCTTTTGTTACCTCATTACCGACCATATTATACACCTGAGTTTAGATTTCAAACTAAATATCTACTCTTCATTTGAAAAAAGCAACCTTCCCTGATGTAATATTTGCGTCAATTTGCAAAAAAAACTTGAATTTTTTGTGCGGATCTCCGGTTTCAAAGGCTCGAAGTATCGGCGTTGCGGTCCACTTTTTTCACAAAACTCTGCAATACCTTGCCGGTGCCCCCTACTTCAATAAATGCCGTGATGCCATCTTGAAGCATATTGACCACCGTTTGTGTCCAGCGAACAGGCGCGGTCAGTTGCTCAATGAGATTTTGTTTGATTGCTGCCGGATCGCGTTGGGGCAAAGCATTTACATTCTGATAGATCGGGCAGATCGGTTCGTGGATCGGTGTATTGGCTATTGCTGCGGCCAGTTCATCCTGTGCTGGTTGCATCAGGGGCGAATGAAAAGCGCCGCCTACCTCGAGCATAACGGCGCGCTTGGCACCTGCTGCAGTGAGCTTTGCGACTGCGATTTCTATGCCTTTTATCGAGCCTGAGATGACCAATTGCCCGGGGCAGTTGTAGTTAGCAGGTACCACGACCGCTTCTTTTATCTCTGCGCAAATTTTTTCTACGATTTCATCTTCCAAGCCCAAAATGGCAGCCATGGTGCTTTCTACTGCCTCGCAGGCTTTTTGCATCGCCATAGCCCTTTGATACACCAGCCTCAAGCCGTCTTCAAAGCTCATCGCCTGAGCCGCTACCAATGCTGAAAACTCGCCGAGCGAATGCCCCGCCACGGCATCTGGCTGAAAGGCAGTGCCCGCTAATGTTGCTTTTACGATAGAATGCAGAAAAACAGCCGGTTGGGTGATTTTTGTCTGCTTCAGGTCTTCCATCGTACCATCAAACATAACATCTGTGATGCGATAGCCCAAAATCTCATTTGCTTGTTCGAATAGGTTTTTCGCCAGATCGCTACTTTCGTAAAGGTCTTTGCCCATGCCTTCAAATTGGGAAGCTTGCCCAGGAAACAAATATGCTTTCATACTTTCCGTATTTTGTTGAATTACGAAGATTGACGATGGCGCTGATGTGCTAATTTGCTGCACATTTATAGCCAATAGTCAATCCGTGTTTTATTGAAATAAGTTTTATGTAAATTAAAAATTATTCAACTATGTCAGTGCAATTTATGCCCAATCAAGGTCAAAAACTCACTCCGGGTTTCCACCCTTTGAAATTCGCCCGTAAAGGCAGAAGTAGTGGTGAGTGAATTTTGCTTTTGCACCCCGCGCATCATCATGCACATGTGCTGGGCCTCGATCACCACGGCGACGCCGCGGGGCTGCAGCACCTCCATCAGCGTCGTCGCGATCTGGGCGGTCATCTTCTCCTGCACCTGCATGCGCTTGGCATAGGCATCGAGCACGCGCGCGAGCTTGGAGATGCCGACGACGCGCCCCTCTGGCAGGTAGGCGACGTGCGCCTTGCCGATGATCGGGGCCAGATGGTGTTCGCAGTGCGACTCGAAGCGGATGTCGCGCAGCACGATCATCTCGTCGTAGCCTTCGACCTCTTCGAAGGTGCGCTTCAAATACTCTTCCGGGTCTTCCTTGTAGCCTTGGAACCATTCCTCAAAGGCCTTGGCGACGCGCGAGGGCGTGTCGCGCAAGCCTTCGCGTCCCGGGTCGTCGCCAGCCCAGCGCAGCAAGACTTCGATCGCCCGTTCCGCTTCATCGCGCGAGGGGCGCAGGTCCGCATGCACGCTATGTTTTAGAGCTGTTTTCTTGGGGGCAGCCATCTCAATATTCCTTCTCCTGTGGGGCAATGCGCATAAGTGCAACCCTACAGGAACCACCCCAAATGTGGGGTCACAGTTTCTCACGATTGAGCGAAGTACTTACGCACGCCGCTCACAAACGGATCAGCGCACGGCCCGAGGCCGGCCTGACCCTCTGCGTACGGATGTTTTTGCGCGGCGCCTATTCCGGCTTGAGAACGATGGCCGGTTGCGCCTTCGGCTTTTGCAGCACGGCCGCCGCGGGATCGGGCAGGATCGCTGGCATCGCCGCACCCGCGCTCGCCGCTGCTTGCGCCGCAAGGCCGCCATTGGCGTTCAGTGCCGCCTCAATGCTTTCGGCGAACCAGCGTGTCGCCGTCTTGGCGACTGCGGCATCGATTTGCGGTTTGGCCTGCAGGAATTGCGCACCTGCGTCCGATGTCATGAACACGGCTAGTTTGCGCAAGTCGTCCTTGGTGAAGGCAGCCGCGTAATGAACCGCCGCCGAGCCCTTCCACTGCGTGCTATTCGCCGCCACCGCATCCAGCACTTCTTTTGCGACGGCCGCCTTTTCCACAGCCTTGATCGCGCTGGCGGCGATCAGCGCCTTAGCGGCAGAGTTCGCCGCAGGGGCCGCGATCGCGCGCACGGTCTCGGCCCGCACGCCGCCCGCGTCGACATAGGCACGCGCTTGCGAGATATGCGCGGCGGGCAGAGAGGCCGACTGTTCCTTCTTCGCCTCGCGCATCACCGTGCAATCGCCCAGCACCAAGCGGGCTGCGAGCGCGATCGCCGTCTTGCGATCCTTCGCGACAGAGCGCAGCCGCTCCGCGCCGTCCTCAAGGCACACCTCGGCCTGCTCCTGCACTTCTTCGCGCCAGCGCAAATCAGCCAGCGCGATACGCTGACCGGTGCTTGTCGCCGCAAAGGAGGCAAGGCTCGTCATATGGTCCGCGCTCATCAATGGCGCGATGGCCATCGCCGCGTCGTGATGAAACTGGGGCAGCTTTGCCGTGACCTTTTGCAGGATGTGCGTCACATCCTTGCCCGACGCTGCGGTTTGCTCGATCCTCTGCTCGATATAGGGCTGCATCTGCCGCGAGCTGTACTGGGCTTCAATGTATTTTCGAGCGGTCGCCATGGTCGCGTCAGGCTTCGGCGCCTCGGCCGCAGCAGCGACGCATACGCCTGTTGCAAATCCCGCAATGGCAATAACAAAAATGGCACGGTTCATGGGATATCTCTCCCCTTGCCCACTATCCCGAGGACAGACTAACCCCGACGCGCTCCCTTTTGCCACATTAATCAAACGCAATTCTGTTGTTCAGCAATCGTTCAGCCTTGCTTGCTGCGAATATGTCACAATCAGCAGGGGAAATGATGCCTCCACCGCACAGGAGGTGCCGATCACGGCGCCTTTTTCAATTTGAGTTCGGCTTGGCGGGCGATTTTGCCGTCCTCAAAGCGCGTGAATTTCGAGTCCATGTCGGTCGCTGTGGTGAGAGTGCGCTCATAGACCTGCATGGTCCACTTGCCCTCGTCCGACAGCATAAACTGAGAAATCTTGAGCGTCTTGCCCGTAATCACCGCCCACACGGCCTTCTTGCCTTTGGTCGGGTCGCCGGAGTCCGCGCCGTGAAACACGGTTGGCTTGGCCGTGCCGCGAAAGGTCAGGCTTGTCGCTTTGACAACCGATTGGGACTGGTCATCCTTCTCGGTCCGCATGGTGGACCAGCTGATCTTGAACCCATCCTGCGCCTTGCTGATCTCGACATCCGTGTCGCGAGATTGTGTTTCCGCGCCGTCGACCTTGGCCGCCCCTGAGCCAACCCATTGGCCAAAGAAGTCCGCCAGGGCCGCATTACTCGCCAAAGCCGTCTGCGCGCCGGCAAGGCTCGCGATCATCGCAATCCAAACAAATGCGCGCATGTTGCACCCCTGTGCTGTCGGACGTTATTCAAAAGACTGCCATAGCCGGTGCGCGGTTTGCAATTCGGAATTGCAAAGACTTACCAGAGTGTTCCCGGACCCTTGGCCAGCGTGAGGGTCACTTTACGCACCACCACGCCGTTCTCTGTCCGCGTAAAGAGCACGTCCATCCCGCCATCCGTCAGCGTGCGCTCATAGCGTTGGACCGAGGGAATGCCCTGCTCGTTGCGCTCGGTCTTGAGGACCACTAGCGTCCGGCCCTCGATCCAGGCCTTGGCGTCCGGCGCAGGTTCGCCCGGCTCCTGCGCAACCGCCACAAATTGGTTCATCTGCGGTCCAGGCCTGAAGGTCAGTTTCTGTTCCGTTGCCTTAACAGGCAAGGGCTTAAAGTTCGGTCCCAGTTTCACTGTGGCCCAGCGCAAAGTAAATTCCGATGCGCTCCCGGTGATCTCCACCTGGCTCATGCGCTGCGCGACCTTTTCGCTGCCATTGGCCAAAGCGACCTCGGCACCGGAGCCCAAATAACGCCCGGAAAAGTCGGAGATTGCAACGGCTGCGCCTGCCTGTTGGCTCGCGGTCAAGGTGTTGCTGGTGTTGGGGACGCCCAAAGCCACTGGCATGCTGCGCGCCGCCGCGGTGAAGGTTTCGCCCGCAGCTTGGCCAACCGTGGCCGCCATCGCGGGCGCATAGGGCTCATCACTTGGATCGATCGCGGCCGAGGCGCCAATGGGCTTCAATTGTGGGCGCGCAGACCAGGTTCCGGATGGTTTGATTTCGAGCCGCGGCGAGGCCTGGCCCGGCAGGGTATGCGTGACCGCTTGTGCGGCCGCAGGCGTGGCAGCACTGGCTGCAGCCATCATTACAGCAGCAGCTGTCCCAAATATTGTCGGTCTTACGTTCATCACGCATCGCTCCTTGCATTCGCGTCCGCTGTGGCATGAGGGCCAGGGGGCAGCGGCCGGTGTTGCGGCACAGCGGCTCTGCGCGTCGCCGGAGCGCCCGGCAGGGGCAGGTCTGTGCCAATTCAGCGGCTATGGCACCCGGGGAGCAAGGCCCATGCCGCTTTAGACCGCCTGATTAAACCATGTTCAAGGTCCCGGACAAGGAGAAACAAAGCCAGGGCCAGGGGGGGCAAACCCAAGCGCGCGCCTCGCCCCTCAGGGGGCACTCCCCCGCCTCGCAGCGGTGGGAGATCTTTGATAGAGGCACCGCTGCCGAAAATGGTGGCGAGTATCATCACTTGTGCTACCCGTAACGAGTACCAACCCAATCTCCCCGCCCACCTGCTCCCCATGAAGATCATCATCGCTGAGCCCATGCTTCGCCGTCGCGGTGGTCATCCCTTCGACCATGCCATCCGGCTGGCGCGGGAGTTTTCCAGGCGCGGCCACACCGTCGAGACTCACGCCTACCGAAACCTCGAGGATGACGTCGCGCGTGATTTCGCTGCGGAAGGGCTCAGCCTCCACCGCACTTTTGCCTGCCACCCCTTCATCAAGGTCGACGGACCAGCCGGCAAGCCGCAATGGCAGTATCATGTTGAGGATGTCCGCGCCGTCTTGCCATCCCTTGCTGATGCGGACTTTATCTATTGGCAGTCGCTCACCCCTGAGCAGGCTTACGCTCTGGCTCTTGACCCGCCGCAGATGCGCGGTGCCGGCATGATTGATGGCCATTTCGCCCGCGCTGACTTGGACGGCGCCAAAATCATGGCCACCGCCTTGGCCATGCTCCGCGGCAAGCGCCACCAGTTGGCCTTTGGCGTGTTCGATGTCGAGGTTGCCAAGGCTTGCCGCGAAGTAATTGGCGACACGCCCATGGGTTTTCTGCCTGACCCGATCGATGTAGTGCCCGATACCAATCCGCCGCGCACCGTTTTGCGGCGGCTCGGCTTCTTCGGTCATCAGCGTCCGGAGCGGGGCGGCGACATCCTCTTGGCCTTGGCCGCCAATCTGCTGAAAAAAGGCTATGAGGTTGTCCTGCAGAATAGTTCGCAGATCATCAATCCTGGCTTCCAGCACCCCAATTTGATCCTTGAGGGCTTCGTGCCTGACGTTGCTGCAGCCATGCAGGGCTGCGATGCGCTGGTCTGGCCCAGCAATCCGCAGCGCTACCGCCGCCGCGGGTCCGGCATTGTCCCGATCGCCATTGCCTGCGGTTTGCCTGTCGTGATGCCGCGCGACTGCGTGCCGGGCCGGGTTTTGGCGCGCTCGGGCGCCGGTGTCTTGTACGACCGGAACGAAATGGGCGCCATTCTGCAATCCGTTGATTTGTTGGCGCAGAACTTTGCTGCCATAAACGCTGCGGCCCGGACCAAGGCGCTTGCTTGGTCTCAGATGCACACTTGCGCTGCCTTGGCCGATGCGCTTCTGGCGCCTTCGCTGCCGCCCTTGCCGCACAGCTGAGCCCAGGCAGGTTGCAAATCTGTTTCCATCTGTTTCGCTGTGTGTCGCGGTGTTACGTTTTGTTTCGCCCTGTTACCTTTTGTTACGTGGGCGGACGATCCGTGGGCGGTTGAATTTTGGCTATTTTCCCGGACTTATGGGATATGGGCATTGGAGCGTGCCGCTGCAAGACCGCCCAGAAAAAAGGGGCGGCCGTGAGGCCACCCCTTTCCGTTTTTTGGCTCAATCCTTGAGGATCAGGCGGCCGCTTTTTTCGGGCCGAACTTGCCATAGAAGCTCTCGCCCTTGGCCGCCATGTCCCGCAGCAGCTTGGGCGGGCTGAAGCGCTTGCCGTATTTTTGCGCGAGACGGTCGCACTCCTCAACGAACTTCTTCGTGCCCACCGCATCGATTATCGATAGCGGCCCGCCGGTGTAGGGCGCAAAGCCCCAGCCGAGGATCGCGCCGACATCGGCCTCGCGCGGATCGGTCACAACGTTCTCGTCAAAGCAGCGCGCCGCCTCGATCGCTTGCCGGTAGAGGAAGCGCTTGCGCAGTTCCTCGACATCCTCAGGCTCGGCAACCGTTTTGGTGATCGTGACGATCTCGCTCAAGCCCGGCCACAGCTTCTTTTTCGCGCCCGGATCGGACGGGTAGTCGTAAAAGCCCTTGCCGTTCTTGCGCCCGTTACGGCCGAGCTTGGCCACCATGGTCTCGATCAGCTTGTCAGAGGGACCGGCCTCGTATTTGTCGCCCAGGTCCTTCTTGGTTTGCTCCCGCACCTTGTACGCCAGATCGAGCGCCACATCGTCCGCAAGCTCCAGCGGCCCGCGCGGCATGCCGGTCATCCGGCCCACATTGTCCACGATTGCCGGCGCGATGCCTTCGGCCAGCATTTCCTGACCTTCCGCCACATAGGTGCCGAAGCAGCGCGAGGTGTAGAAGCCGCGGCTGTCATTCACGACAATCGGCGTCTTCTTGATCTGCTTCACGTAATCGAGCGCCAGCGCGAGCGCCTTGTCACCCGTTTTCTTGCCCATAATGATCTCGACCAGCTGCATCTTGTCGACAGGCGAGAAGAAATGGATGCCAATGAAGTTCTCTGGGCGCGCGCTTGCTTCCGCGAGCCCCGTGATCGGCAGGGTCGAGGTGTTCGAGCCAAAGATCGCCGTTGGCGCCAGAACCGCCTCCGCCTTTTTGGTCACGTCCGCCTTGATCTCGCGGGTTTCAAAGACGGCTTCCACGATCAGCTCGCAACCCTTGAGGTCGTCATAGGACGCCGTCGGGTGAATGCGCTTGAGAAGCTCGGCCTTTTTGTCTTCGGTCGAGCGGCCCTTCTTGATCTGATCGTCCAAGAGCTTGGTCGAATAAGCCTTGCCCTTCTCAGCACTCTCTATCGAGGTGTCGAGGAGAACGACTTCCATGCCGCTCGCGGCCGAGACATAGGCGATGCCGGCGCCCATCATGCCAGCGCCCAAGACGCCCAGCTTCTTGATGGTGGCCTCAGCAACGCCCGCCGGGCGGCGCGCGCCCTTGCCCAGATCCTGCATCGACAGGAAGAGCGAGCGGATCATGCCGCGCGACTCCGGCATGCCAAGCAGCTTGGTGAAGTAGCGCGCCTCAATCCGCAGGCCTGCATCGATCGGCACTTGCAAGCCTTCATAGACGCAAGACAGGATGAACCGCTGCGCCGGGTAATTGTTGAAGGTCGATTTGCGGTACATGGAATTGCCCATCGTGAAGGCTTGGCCCGCGCCGCCTTTGTCGTGCGGCAGGCCGCCCGGCACCTCAAAGCCCTTCTTGTCCCAGGGCTGCACCGGATCGGGCGTCTCCTTGATCCAGCGCTTGGCCTCGGCGATCAGCTGATCGGCGGGCACCACCTTGTGTACGACCTTGGCGGCAAGCGCCTTTTGCGGATCGAGCGAGGTCCCTTGCATGATCATCGGCAACGCCGCCATCGCACCCATCAGACGCGGCAGGCGCTGCGTGCCGCCGCCGCCAGGCAGCAAGCCGACCTTTGCTTCCGGCAAGCCCAGCTGGATCTTTGGGTTGTCAGCGACGATGCGGTAGTGACAACCGAGCGTGACCTCCAGACCGCCACCGAGCGCTAGACCGTTGATCGCCGCGACCACCGGCTTGCCGCAGGTCTCAAGCTTGCGCAGCAGCAGGTTGAACGCCAGCACGCCATTGTAGCGATCGCGGACCTTGTCCTCTTCGGACTTGGTGCTGCCGCCCGCCGATGCCGAGCCTTCCATTTCGTCCAGTGCGGCGCCCGCACAGAAGCCATTCGTCTTGCCGGAGGTGATGATCAGGCCCTTGATGCCTCCATCGCCCGCAACCTTGGGGATCACCTCGCCCAGATCGCGCATCGCCTCGCCCGAGAGCACATTCATCGACCGGCCCGGATCGTTCCAGGTCAAGGTCACGATGCCGTCGGCGTCCTGATCCCACTTAAAGACTTTCAGTTCCATTGTTCTGTTTCCTCAGGTCTTATTGTTATGGATTAGACGCGCTCGATGATCGTCGCAGTGCCCATGCCGGCACCAACGCAAAGCGTCACCAGCGCGGTGTTGAGGTTGCGCCGCTCCAACTCGTCGAGAACGGTGCCGAGGATCATGGCACCCGTAGCCCCCAGCGGGTGGCCCATCGCGATAGCGCCGCCATTGACGTTGATCTTCTCGTGCGGGATGTCGAGCACCTTCATGAAGCGCAAGACAACCGAAGCGAAGGCCTCGTTCAGTTCGAACAGGTCGATGTCCTTGGCGGTCATGCCTGCGCGCTTCAACACCTTCTCGGTAACAAGCGCTGGCCCCGTCAGCATGATGCACGGCTCAGAGCCAATCGAGGCAAAGGCGCGGATGCGCGCGCGGGGTTTGAGGTTTGCAGACTTGCCCGCCGCCTTGTTGCCGATAAGGACCGCGGCCGCGCCATCGACGATGCCAGACGAATTGCCCGCGTGATGGACGTGATGGATCGACTCGACTTCCGGATAACGCTGGGTCGCAACCGCATTGAAGCCCGCGAAGTCGCCCATCTGCGCAAAGGACGGCTGCAGGGCCGCCAGCGACTGCATCGTCGTCTCGGCGCGGATGTGCTCATCGCGGTCGAGAATGGTCAAACCGTTGATATCCTTCACAGGCACGACCGACTTCTTGAAGTAGCCGTTCTTCCAGGCATTGGTCGCGCGCTTCTGGCTTTCGACCGCATAGGCGTCCACATCGTCGCGGCTGAAGCCGTCGCGCGTCGCGATAAGATCGGCGCCAATGCCTTGCGGCACAAAGTAGGACTTGATCGCGATCGACGGATCGGAGGACCAAGCGCCACCTGAGGCGCCCATGCCCACGCGGCTCATGGATTCGACACCGCCGCCAATCGTCATATCGGATTGACCCGACATCACTTGCGCCGCCGCCATGTTGCAGGCCTCAAGGCCGCTCGCACAAAAGCGGTTGATCTGCACGCCCGCGGTCGATTCCGCATAGTCCGCATTGAGCACCGCGATGCGCGCCAAGTTCGAGCCCGCTTCGCCAACCGGATCGACGACACCATAGACCACATCGTCCACCAGGCTGGTGTCGAGATTGTTCCGGTCACGGATGGAGGTGAGGACTTGCGTGCCCAATTCCAGCGAGGTCACCTCATGCAAGGCGCCGTCCTTACGCCCCTTGCCGCGCGGTGTGCGGACCGTATCGTAGATGAATGCTTCCGTCATAGCGTTCTCCTTCCTCTTTTTTGAGTTACGAAACCTTTTCCAAGTCCATATCGATCAACGCACAAGCCGAGGACGCCTTTGCCGCCCGCTTGCCGCGCGCCTCGAACAATTCCGCCTCCACAAAGACTGTCGAGCGGCCTTTCTCGGTAATCCGTGCCGTGACAGTCACGGGGCCAATCCGCACAGGCCTTAGATAGTGCACATGCAGGTCAATGGTAGAGGGCATCTTCTTGGCCCCATAATGGGCAATGATGATCGAGGCCATCGCATCGTCGATCATGGCCGCAACCATCCCGCCCTGAATGATCCCAGCGGGGTTGGCAAATTCCGCTTTGCCCTCAAACCCTAGGGTGATCGTGCCCGCCTTGGCGTCAATTTCGATGAGCCGCCAGCCAAGCGTCTTGGAGGCCGCGGGCATCACCATCTCGCCAAAGGGGCGCGGGTTCATGGGTCAAGTCCTCAGCGCACGGATTCGCAATAGAGGCCGTCATCCGTCTCCGACACAGCAACGCGAAAGCCCACCGCCTTCATCGCCTGGAGCGACATGAAGCAGGTGACTTCGCGCCCTTCCAGATCTTTGGCCTCCGCGGTCTTGCGGTCCAACAGCGCCGTGCCAACCGTCATGCCGGGCTTGGCAGGATCGGGGCGTAACTCTGTCAGGCAAGCGCCGGAGCCTGGGCGAACCGGCACGATATGCACCTTACCTTGTGCGTCGCGGCCATAACCGGCAATGTTCAAGCTGGTGCGGTTTTCAAAGCATGGGAAAGGTGTAAAGGGATTGGTCAGCGTCGACTGCGCGGCCGTTGCTGGCGGCTTCGGTGCCACGGGCTGTGCGGCGGCAGGCGCTTGCGGTGCCACGGTGGTTGCCGCAGATACGGAAAGAAAAATAAGCGAGGTCAGAACCATCTTAAAGACTCCGTGCAATGAGTAATTTCATGATTTCATTCGTGCCGCCGTAAATTTTCTGCACGCGGCTGTCGGCGTACATCCGCGCGATTGGATATTCATTCATATAGCCATAACCACCATGCAGCTGGAGGCATTCGTCCACCACCTCGCATTGCACGTCCGTCACCCATAATTTGGCCATTGAGGCCATGAAGGCGTCGAGCTTGCCCTTGAGGAGCAATTCCGTGCAGTGCTGTGAGAAGACCTTGGCGACGGTTGCCTTGGTTTTGCATTCCGCAAGCTTGAATTGCGTGTTTTGGAATTCGACGACCGCTTTGCCAAAGGCCTTGCGATCCTTGACGTAAGTGATCGTATGCTCCAGCGCGCGCTCCATGGTGGCCACACCTTGCAGCGCAATGATCAGCCGCTCTTGCGGCAGTTGCTGCATCAGCTGGATGAAGCCCATGCCCTCATCCGCGCCTAGAAGATTGGCCGTGGGAACGCGTACATCGTCGAAGAACAGTTCAGCCGTATCGTTCGCGCGCTGACCGATTTTGTCGAGCACGCGCCCGCGGCGGAACCCCTCGACCTCATCGGTCTCTATACAGATGAGCGACGTGCCTTTGGAGCCTTTGGCCGGGTCCGTCTTGGTGACCACAATGATGAAATTGGCATGGCCGCCATTGGTGATGAAGGTCTTGGAGCCGTTGATCACATAGTGATTGCCGTCGCGCCGCGCGCTGGTCTTGACGGCCTGCAGATCGGACCCGGTTCCCGGTTCCGTCATCGCAATGGCACCAACCAATTCGCCGGAAGCCAGACGCGGCAGCCAGCGGCGCTTCTGCTCTTCCGAGCCGTAATGCGTGATGTAAGGTGCGACAATTGCATTGTGCAGGGTGATGCCCCAACCGTCGACGCCCAAACGGCCCAAATGATCGATGATCACCGCCTCATGCGCGAAGCTGCCGCCACCGCCGCCATACTGCTCGGGCGCCGAGACGCAGAGCAGGCCCATCTCCCCCGCCTTGGTCCAGATCGCGCGGTCGACGTGCTTCTGTGCCGTCCATTTGTCGGCATGTGGTGCCGCCTCGCGCTCCATGAATTTGCGCGTGGCCTCGTCGAAAATGACGAGGTCCTCGGTCATGTAGCTCGGGCGTTCAACTTGAAGGACTTGCACTGTGGAACTCCTCTCTAACTCTATTTCTCCTCCACCGCTTGCGGGGGAGGTGTCAGCGTAGCTGACGGAGGGGGGATGAGGAAAACGGACAGTCCGTCAAGGACGCCGGACAAGTTCTTATAAACTTCCGCATTGCCGATGCGCACGATGCGCCAACCCTGTTCGCGGATGAAGTCATCGCGTGCTTCGTCGTGGCGCCGATTCTCGTCAAGACCGTGCTGATCACCATCCAACTCAATGACAAGCATGAGTTGACCGCAAGCGAAGTCCGCGATGTAGGGTCCAATGGGATGCTGCCGCCGGACATGCAGGCCAAAGAACTGCCGCCCCTTGAGGCGTGACCACAATATTGCTTCCGCACTGGAAAGGCGCCGGCGGAATGATTTCGCGAGCGGACGGGATCGCCTTTCGTCTTCGCGCATCGGATCCCCCTCCGGCCCTGCGGGCCACCTCCCCCGCAAGCGGGGGAGGAAAGATTTCCGCTGATTTGGGCTCGCTGACGCCAACAGAGTAGCCCTCCACCGCTTGCGGGGGAGGAGCGGGTTGCGGGTATTGAGGCGACATGCCCCCACTAGAAGTGCTCCGCCTTCAGTGCCATCACCGGCTCGGCACCGGTCTTGATCTTGGCGAGATGCGCCAAGCGGTCAGGCAACATGCGGTCGACGAAGTAGCGCGCGGTCGCTAGCTTGGTCTGGTAGTATTCAGCCCCCGTACCACCATGGGACTTTGGCAGGGCCGCACGCGCCATCTGCGCCCAGGCAAACGCCATCCCGCTCAAGGCGAAAAGATAGAGATAGTCCATGGACGAGGCGCCCGCATGGTCCGGGTTGTTGAGCCCGTTGTTCATCATCCAGGTCGTGGCCTCTTCCAGGTCTTTGCGCACGGTGATGAGCGCGTCGACATAGGGCTTCATCTCCGCCGACTTATTGGCTTGCGCAAAGTCATCGATCAGCTTGAACCAGGCAAACACGGCGCGGCCGCCATTCATCGCCAATTTGCGGCCCACGAGATCGAGCGCCTGAATGCCGTTTGCACCTTCGTAGATCATCGCGATACGCGCATCACGGACGAATTGCTCCATGCCCCATTCGGCAATGTAGCCATGGCCACCTAAGACTTGCTGCGCGTCGGTGGCGTTTCTGAACCCCATATCGGTGAAGTAACCTTTCAGGACCGGGGTCAACAGGCCCATCATGTCCTCGCCCAGCTCGCGCTCCTTGTCATCCGTGCTGACATGGGAGAGGTCGCCCTGTAGAGCGCACCAGAGGAGGAGCATACGCGCGCCTTCGTTGAAGGCCTTGAGGTTCATCAGCACACGGCGGATGTCAGGATGCACGATAATGGGGTCAGCGGCTTTGCCAGGCTCCTTGGCGCCAGTCAGTGACCGGCCCTGCAGGCGGTCCTTTGCGTAGATCAGTGCGTTTTGATAAGCGGCTTCCGATTGGGTCAGGCCCTGAAGGGCCACGCCAAGGCGCGCATCATTCATCATCGTGAACATCGCGCGCATGCCCTTGTGCGGCTCGCCGAGCAGATAGCCCGTCGCCCCATCATAGTTCATCACGCAGGTCGAGTTGCCGTGAATGCCCATCTTGTGCTCGATAGAACCACAAATGAGTGCGTTGCGCGCACCCAGCGAGCCATCCGCCTTGACGAGGAATTTCGGCACCACAAACAGCGAGACGCCCTTGATGCCTTCAGGCGCGCCTGCGATTTTGGCCAGAACCAGATGGATGATGTTCTCCGCCATGTCGTGCTCGCCCGCGGAGATAAAGATCTTGGTCCCCGTGATCTTATAAGTGCCATCGGCTTGCGGTTCAGCCTTGGTGCGCATGAGGCCTAGATCGGTGCCGCAATGCGGCTC